>JAKLKD010000038.1 GCA_023150845.1 Myxococcota bacterium
CCACATAGAGCCAGGGCCCGTCCTGGGCGAGGGCGATCACCTGGCCGGGGACAATCAAGAGGGCCTCCCAGCCCCGGGGCAGCGCGCCGACGGCGCTGAGCCCCGCCTGACCGCCGACGAGCAGCCAGTCCTCGCCCGCCCCCCTCCCCGAGGTTCACAAGATCCGCCTTCCCGGTGATCCCCAACGGCCGCGCCGAGCTGCCGCCGAGCGCGACGACCGGCGCGTCAAACCGCCAGGTGCCGACGAGCTCCCCGCTGCCCCGGTGGAGCGCGCTCACCGCCCCGTCGCGCAGGGTGTAGATCCGGGAGTCCGTCGCGAACAAGGCGTCGGCGACGTGGCGCCCCGGCAGGTCAAAGCGCTCGCCGCCGCCACCGACGGCGATCACGCGCTCCCTGGCGGCGACCCAGAGCACGCCGAGGCCGTCGGCGGACATCGCGCGCACCGGCTCCCGCACAGGCGCGGGCACGAGGCGGTCCTGGCCCAGATCGAGGCGGTAGAGCCCCTTCGGGCCGCCGACCCACAGGCTGCCCCCGGAGAAGGCCGCGTGCTCCACCGCCGCGGGCAGGTCCCAGCGCCGCGGAGGGGACCGACGACCGGCCCGCCAGACCCCGTCCTCGGTGACCACATAGAGCCAGGGCCCGTCCTGGGCGAGGGCGATCACCTGGCCGGGGACAATCAAGAGGGCCTCCCAGCCCCGGGGCAGCGCGCCGACGGCGCTGAGCCCCGCCTGACCGCCGACGAGCAGCCAGTCCTCGCCCGCCTGACCGCCGACGAGCAGCCAGTCCTCGCCCGCCAAGAGCGCCGTCGCGGCGAAGCCGACGGGCAGGCGCGGGCTCGGCCACACCACGGAGTGTTGGGTCGCCACCCGAAAGAGCGCGAGGCCCTCGGAGGTGCCCACCCATAAGCTTCCCGGCGGCCCCAAGGCCAAGGCGAGCACGGAGCCCGGCGGCAGGCCCTCGGCGGCGCCCCAGGCGTGTTTGGGGCCGAGCTGGTCATCCACGGCGATGAGCCCGGCGGCGCCCGCGGCGGCGAAGAGCGTCGTGCCCGCCCGGGCGAGGCTGTAGATCGCGCCCCCCGCCGGGCGCCAGATCGGCGTGAGCAGGCCCTGGCTGAAGTACAGCAGGCCCTCGGACTCCGTGGCGAGGGTGAGGCCCTCGGCGCCGACATCGAGGTCAATCACGGCGAGGCTGTCATCAAGCTCCGGCACCACGTCGCCGACGGGCAGGCGCATGAGCCCCAAGGTGCCCGCGTAGCCCTTGCCCTCGGCGCTGAGCGCCAACGAGAGCACCGGGGCGTCGTCAGTCACCGTCGTGACCGCCCCGGCGGCGTCGATGCGGGCCAGCCCCCCGTAGGTTCCGACCCAGGCCCCGCCTTGTCCATCGGGGGCCACCGCCGCCACCCAGGGGTCCATGAGCCCATCCGCGGCGTCCCACACCCGGCGCACCCCGCCCGCGTCGGCCAAGACGAGGCCCGCCGAGGTGCCGATCCAGAGGCGCTCGCCGTCTGTGGCCACGCAGAGCACGAGCTCGGAGGGCAGGCCCTCGGCGCGGCCCCAGGTCCACACGGCCACGTCGCTGTGGCTCACCCGGGCGAGGCCGCCACCCCAGCCGCCGACCCAGGCCCCGGCCTCGTCCGAGGCGATGTCGGCGACTTCAGCGCCGCTGAGCCGCGCCGGGTCGGCGAGCTGCGCGAGGCGCACAGGGCTCAGGGTGAACACCACGGGCACGGCCTCACTCACCGCGCCGTCCGCGCCGCGCAGGCGCACGCTGGCCCCGGCGGGCAGGCGTCGGAGGGTCACGCCGGGGACGGCGTCCTTGGCCGCGCGCTTAAACTCACCCGCGATGCCGACCTCGACCTCAATGGGCCCCACGAGCCCCTCATCCCACCACACCCGGACGTCCCGGGGGCCGTCAAGTCCCCCAAGCTCCTCCGGCGGCGAGGCGACGGCGCGCAGGTGCCCCGGCGTGAGCGGCTCCTGTGCCCAAGCGGTGACCCCCAGCGCCCACACCAGGATCAAGAGCGCGCTCAAATCGTCTCCACGATGGACTTGTAGCGCCCGACCTGGCGCATGAGGTGGTTGAGCTGCCCGGTGAGCGAGATCGCCTCCTTCGGGCAGACCCACCAGCAGTACAGACACATCACGCAGTCCGGCGAGCGCGGCGAGGCGCCGATCTGCGCCAGCGGCAAGAAGGTCGGGCAGAAGTCTTCACAACGGCGGCAGTCCCCGCAGCGCGCGGCGTCTCGGGAGAGCTCGGTGATCGTGTCGTCTACGCGGTCATAGACGTCCTGGATGATCCGCAGGCGGTACGCGGCCTCGCTCACCGCGGGCTTCTCTACCAGGGGGCGCACGGCGAGCTTGAGCCACATGAGGCTCGGCGCTTCAGAGAGCTCGGCGAGCTTGGAGCGGGGCGGCGCGCGCTTGATGGGCCGCACGACGGCGACCTTCTCGGCGATCTCGTCGGCGTCTTCGGGGCCGAACCAGCCCGCGCGCTCGGCGTGCACGAGGTAGGGCACGTCCCGCCAGGGCAGGTCCACGAGGCGACAGGCGACGAGGTCGTTGAGCGCGGCGTCGTCTGAGGCCATGATGCGCCCCAGCCGAAAGGGCTCCCCGTCGCCGGGGCCGTTGCCCTCCATGCCGATGAGGCCGTCCACGATGATCAGGTGAGGCACGACGGCCTCGTTGATCGCGAAGATGTTGTGGCCGAGGTCCATGTGCATGTGGCGCTTCTGCTGGCCTTGGCAGATGCCCACCCAGTTCTTCATCGCGCAGGAGAGCGTCGCCTCGCAGTGGGTCTTCACCTTCGGGACGGAGATGAGCAGCTCGGCCTCGATGACCGGCGTGGCCACGAGCGGCCGGGCCCCCGCGTGGAGCGCGATGGGCACGCCGGGCTGGCGGTTGAGGTCCAAGACCTTCACGCCGTAGCGCTCGGCCAAGGCGCTCACCCGCAGGCGGCGCATGGTGTTGATGTCGCGGCGGTCCACGCCGACGTTGGAGCCGTCCGCCACGGTGAGGTCGCGGTAGCCCCGGTTGAGCAGCCCCTCGATGAGGCAGGCGAGCACCCGCAGGTCGGCGGAGTTGCCCGTCAGCGCCATGAGGTCGTTGTTGAGGTTCGGCTTGATGAGCACGCGGGCGGCGCGGTCCTCGGGCAGCTTGTGCGCCCAGGACGTGAGGATGGCCTCGATCGTGTCCTTCACCTCACGGTTGGTGAACGCCGAGTAGACCTCGACCACCCCCCGCTTGAGCGTATGTCGTTGAGCCGGTTGCATACCTCAGCTTAGCCCGGTTCTCGGGCTCATCGCAGGCTCGAGAGCAGCGCCTCATACCGCGCCCACACAGCGCCCCAATCGTAGCGGGCCTCGACGAGGCGCCGCCCCTCCGCGCCGATCGACGCCGCCAAGGCCGGATCCTCCATCAGCCGCCGCATCGCCGACCGCATCGCCTCGACGTCCCCTTGGGGCACAGGCAGGCCGATCCCGCCCGTCGCCTCACGGATCGCCGGTTGATCCGACCAGATCACCGGCTTTCCGCAGGCCATCGCCTCGATCGCCGTGTAGCCGAAGCCCTCCCGCATGAGCGTCGGGAACAAGGCCACGTCGGCCTGCTGCACATAGGGCGCGATGTCGGCGACGTCGGTGAGCAGCTCCACGGGTTGCCCCCAAGACTGCAGCTTGAGCTGGTCCACAAAGATGGGGTCGTCCGCCGCGCCGACGAGGGTGAGCCGCGCCCGGGCCTTGAGCGGCGCCGGGAGGCGGGCCAAGGCGTCCAAGGCGAGGTGTTGGCCTTTGCTCGGCAGCATACGACCGGCGTAGACAAAACGCACGAGGCCGTCGTCGGGACGGGCGAAGGGCTTAAAACGCTCCAGATCGACGCCGTTCTGGATGACCGTGATCTTGTTCGCCGGGACGCCGACCTCGACGAGGTGCGCCCGGGTGGCGTCGGACACCGCGACGACCTGGGCCAAGGCCCGGCTCTTGAGCGCGTAGAAGAGCTCCCGGGCCCGCACGCCGAGGCTGCGGCTGGCGACGCCGAAGTTGAGGTCGTGCACGATACACACCGTCGGGGCGCCGATGGCCGGGGCCTCGATGGAGTTCGCCAGGCAGACCTCGGGCTTAAATCGCCGGGCCTCACGCCGGGCCGCCCACCACATCCGGCCCCAGGCCGCGGCGCCGTCAAGGCCGCGAAGATCGACGGCGACGGCGTCTTCAGGCACCAGGTCCCGATCGCGGCGGAACCCGACGACGAGGCGCACGTCGTGGCGGCGGCGGGCGCGCTCGACCAAGCTCTGAAACACCGTCTCCGTGCCGGATCGGACGTCCGGCGGGAAACGGCGCGCGACCATCATGAGCTTCATGGCAAACGCTGCGTCATGGCGGGGATGACTCGGTGAGACCGGGTGTAGAGTAAACCAGAAGGCGCCGCCCCGCGACCCGCGCCGCCCCATGGAGCCCGATGCGCCCCCTCCTCCTCACGCTCTGCTGCCTGCTGAGCCCCCTGGGCCTCGCCCAAGACTCGGGCCCACCCCAGACCGCCGGGGAGCTCGCCCGTTACCCCAACGCGCCGTCCGCCACCGCCGCGCAGAAGGTGTGGATCGACACGGTCATCAAGCAGAACTACGACCGGGTGAACGCCTGCCACAAGGAGGCGCTCAAGCGGGATCCCCGCCAGGTCGCCTTCTACAACGTCATGCTCCAGCTCGGCGGCGACGGGATCGTGCGCTGGGGGGAGATCAAGGCGACCACCTCAGGGGACCCGCTCCTTGACGAGTGTGTGCTCAACGCGCTCAAGACCATGGACTACAGCCGCGCCGACACCCACGACCCCTTCGTCGTGGCGCACACCATGGTGCTCACGCCCATGGACTACCCCCACGAGCCCGCCCTGATGAAGAAGAACCGGGCCTCGGTGGAGGCCTGTTACGCCGAGGCCCAGGCCCGTGTGGCCCCAACAGACCTGCGCGGCGTGCTCTCCGTGCGGTTTGTCACCCGGGAGGGCAAGGTGGTCGCGCCGGAGCTCCTCCTCGACACGAGCGGCGAGGCCGGGCTCGGCCCCTGCGTCTTGGCGGCGATGGACGGCTGGCGCGTCGAGAGGGGCCTCAGCGGCCGCTACCAGGTCGTCATGCGCCTCACCCCGGAGAAGGGCCTGACGCTTTACCTCCAGCCCTGAGCCGCGCTCAGCCCTGCTCGGCCAACAAGGAGCGGGCGATGCGCTGGTACCCCAAGAGCCGGGGCGCGGAGAGCCGCCCCTCCGCCGCCGCGCGCCGCACGCCGCAGTCGGCCTCGCCCTCGTCGAGGTGTCGGCAGTCGCCGTAGCGGCAGTCTGGCGCGAGCTCGGCCACGTCGGGGAAGGCCTCGTTGAGCTCGTCTAAGCCCACCCGCCACAGCCCAAAGGCGCGCACGCCGGGGGTGTCGATGATCCGGCCGCCGTCGGCGAGGCGGTAGAGCGTCGAGCGTGTCGTGGTGTGGCGGCCCTTGCCGACGGCCTCGCTCACCTCGCCGGTCTGGGCGGCCAAGGTCGGCTCCAGGGCGTTGAGCAAGGACGACTTGCCCACCCCCGACGCCCCGACGAGCACACAGAGCGCGCCGCCCAAGGAGCGCCGCAGAGCGTCCAAACCTTCACCCGTCGACGCCGAGACCCGGTGAACGGCGACCTGCAGGGCCTCATAAGGCGCGAGCAGCTCGTCGAGCTCCACACGCCGGGCCGCGTCCGCGAGGTCGAGCTTGTTCACGACGACGGTGAGCGCCACCCCGCCGCGACGGGCGGCGACGAGCAGGCGGTCGAGGAGGCCCACACGCAGGGGCGGCGTCGTGGCGGCGACGACGGCGACCACCCGATCGACGTTCGCCGCGATCACACGCTCCTTGAGCGGATCCTGCGGATCGGGCCGGGAGAGGCGGGACCGCCGAGGGGCGACTCGCTGCAGCTCCCAGCGGTCTTCAGCCCGGCGGACGAGGGTGACCTCATCCCCCACGGCGATGAGCGTCGCCTGCTCCGCGAGCAGCCGAGGGGCGATGGCCGCGAGGATCGTCTCTTCGCCGACGAGAACCTCCGCCGCGCCTCGGGCGGCGCTGAGCACCACGCCCTGGCGCTCGTCCTCATGCGCGGCGGCCTCGTCGTCTTCTGCCGGGGCCTCGGCGGGCTCACCCGCGCCATCTTGCAGGAGCGCCCACAACATCCACTCGTGCAGGGCGTCGTCTGGCTGAGGACCGGCGCGCCGGAACCCCTTGCGCCGCTGCGCCCTCACCTCGGCCCGGGCCTCACGCTGAAGCGTCGCCGCGCGCTGGCTGAGCCGACGCCGGGCCTTTGGGTCAAGCGCCGCCAGGGTCGCCTCAAGGCGGGTTCGTGTCGCGCCGTTCATGCCCCGCGAGTAACCCGGTGTGGCATCGCCCGAAAGCGGCGACGCGACGTGCTAAAGTCTAGGCCCTCAATCTCGCGCTGGAGCCCGCCGTGGAGTTTAACGAGGCCTTTGATCCTTACCGCGCCATTCGCCACGGCTGGGCGGCGCTCAAGCTCGCGCCGTTTCCGCTCTTTTTGGGCGCGCTCGGCATGTGGGGCACCGCGGGCGGCGGCGGCGGTGGCGGCGGGGATGACATCGCCCGCGCCATCATGGAGCTGCAAAACGGCGACGGCGGCGGCGGCGACGCGCCGAGCTACGACAACTTCGACGACTGGGGCGACCGCCTGGAGCCCATTCGGACCTCCCTGGCGGGCGCGCTGAACGACCTCGTGGGCCGGGTGCAGGACATGCCCCCGGAGCTCGAGGAGCTCATGAAGGAGTTCGGCTCCGGGGCGGAGCTCGGCGTGGTCGCGGGGATCGTCGCCGCGTTCTTGGCCTTCACCCTGTTCTGCGGCGGCATCATGATGGTGATCCGCAGCTTCATCCACGTCGGCTACCTGCGCCTCCACGAGCAGGTCGTGCGTGAGGGCGTAGGCGACTTCGGCCCCCTCTTCTCTGGGGCGGATCTGCTGCTGCCGATGGTGCTGTGGAAGCTCCTCAAGACCGCGATCGGCTTCGGCGTCGTCATGGTCGCCGCGTCGCCGGGCCTCGCCGTCGGGATCGCCGGGGTCATGCAAGGAAAGACGAGCTTCGCCATCGCTGGCGGCGTGCTCGCGATCCTCCTCATGCTGCCGGTGTCGATCTACGTCAGCCTGGGCCTCTCTTTGGGCGCGCACTGCCTGGTGCTGGAGCGCCTCACGCCCATTCAGGCCTTGGAGCGCTCCTGGGGCATCGCCTCCGGGCGGCGTTTTGACCTCTTCGTCTTCCTCTTCGCCCAGGCCCTTGTGAACTTCGGCGCGGCGATCGTCGGGCTCTTGGCCTGCTGCATCGGCGTGGTCGTCACGGTGCCCGTCGGCATGGCGACGGTGGACGTCGCGATGACCGAGGCGTTCTTGCTCTTCACCTCGGATCAGGCCACACGCGACAGCTTCAAGCTCCCCACCCTCGCTGAAGAGATGCTCTGAGCGTCCTCTTCGACGTTGGCGAGCCGCCGTCCGCTGGCGAACCGCACCCCACTGCCGCTACACTGGGACCTTCAGCACCTCCCTGGAGATTCACTCCTATGCGCTCGCTCCGCGTCCTCGCGCTCGTCCTCCCAAGCCTCGCTCTCGCCGCCTGTGGGGACAAAGACGTCACGCCGCTGCCGACGGATGACACGGACGGAGACCAGCTCTACCCGAACCTCGTCGTGAGCTCTCGAACCCTCGACTTCGGCGTGCTGGAGGACGTCGGCGACAGCGCCCAGACCCAGATCGTCGTCGAGAACACCGGCGTCGGCGACCTCGAGCTCACCGTCACCCTCTCGGCGCCCTTCTCCGCGACGCAGTCCAACGTGGTGCTCACGCCGCAGTCTTCGCTGCAGTTCACCGTCTACTACGTCCCGACGGAGTACGGCGAGGTCAGCGCGACGATGACGCTGGCGAGCAACGATCCCGACGAGCCTGAGATCGCCGTGACCTTGAACGGCGCCGTCGCGACCGACGCCGACGCCGATGGGTACCTGCGTGAGGAGGCCGGGGGCGACGACTGCGACGACGGCAACGCCGAGGTCAACCCCGGCGTGGTCGAGGAGTACTACGACAACGTCGACGCCGACTGCGACGGCCTCTCCGACTGGGACCAAGACCAGGACGGCTGGATCGCCAAGGCGAAGGAGCCCGACGCCGACAAAGGCGGCGGCGACTGCAACGACATCAACGCCGAGATCTACCCCGGCGGGGAAGACGTCTGGTACGACGGCGTTGACGGCGACTGCGCCGGGGACAACGACTACGACCAAGACGGCGACTCCTACGGCTCCAAGGCCTACGGCAAAGGCAGCGACTGCGACGACACCGACGCGGAGGCCTACCCCGACGCCTTGGAGCGCCTCAACGGCAAGCTCGACAACTGCAACGGCGCGACGGACGAGGACGTGGCGACGTCAAGCGCCACGACCCGCTACAGCGCCAAGGCCTCATCGACCTTCTTCGGCTACAGCGCGACCGTCGGCGACATCGACGGTGACGGCAAAGATGACCTCGCCGTCGGCGCCCGGGGCGGCGCGGGCACCTCAGCCGGCGCGGTCTACCTCTTCATGAGCAAGGACGGCATGCCCGCCGATGGGAGCACCGTCGATAAGGCCTCCGACAGCTTCGTCGGGCTCACGTCCACCGAGGGCCTGGGCACGGCGCTGCACTACTTTGAGGACTTTGAGGGCGACGGCGTCGCGGACCTCGTCGTCGGCGGGTACTACGGCACGAGCTTCTATGGTGGCCTCTACCTGATCGACGTAGACCGCCTCGCGGGCAAGACCGGCGGCCTCGGCGACGCGCACACCACGGTGAAGGGCTCGTCCAGCGGCTACTTCGTCGGTCGCTCCGTCGCCCGGGCTGACCTCAACGCCGATGGCCTCGACGACCTGCTCTTCGACTACAGCCCCAGCTCGTCGGCGAGCTCCAACAAGAACTATGTCGGCCTCTTGTACGGCGGCAACAGCGGCTCCATCACCCTCACCTCCGTCGAGGCCCGCTGGACGACGGAGGGCACGGGCACCGCGGCGTATGAGACGCTCTCGGACGGCGCCGACCTCGACGGCGACGGCTACGAGGACTGGGTCTTCGGCGACATCAACGGCGACAGCACCGCGACGAACGACGGCGAGGTCTACGTGCTCTGGGGCAAGGCCTCGGAGTACAGCGCCTCGGCCTCTGCGCTGAGGTCCACCGCGGAGACCGTCGTGAGCGGCGAGGCGTCGAGCGATTACGTCGGCACCATCGCCGGGGCCCTCCCCGACACCGACGGCGACGGCAAAGGTGAGATCTTCTTCTGGCACGGCGCGGACGGCGACCTGGGCATCGTCCGTGGCTCCGCGGCGATGAAGGGCGGCGGAGCCATCCTCTCCTCGGAGGCCGACACGCTCATCGACTTCTCGAGCTCAGCCAAGCCCACCATCGCCCGGGCCACCGCCGACCTGGACAGCGACGGCCTGCTCGACATCTTCATCGGCGTCGAGTCGAGCGGCGGCCGCCTCTACGTCTTCCCCGGCGACGTCTCTGGCGCCGTTGAGGACGACCAGGTCTTGGCCTCGGTGAAGGGCAGCACCGCCGACAGCAGCGTGTACTTCACCCACGCCATGCCCAGCCGCCAGGCAGACCTCGACAACGACGGCGTCTTGGACGTCGTGCTCACGGACTACGGCTACGACGGCGACGTAGACGGCAACGGCTCCCCAGACAGCAACTCCGGGGCCGTCTACATGTTCTTGAGCTCCGACCGCTGATCCCGGCGAGGCTCCGAGGGGCGTCTCCGGGCGCTCCTCGGGGCTCGGTGGCGCTCGGCGACGCGGAGGGTGCAGCGGTTCAGAGACAAAAAACCCCTTGAAGAGAGACTCTTCAAGGGGTTTGATGGTGCGGCCAGGAGGAGTTGAACCCCCAACCTTCGGATCCGTAGTCCGACGCTCTATCCAATTGAGCTATAGCCGCAGGAGATGTTCTGAGAGGACCCCTCTCGGGTCAGGCCCGAGAGAAAGTGGCGGAGACGGAGGGATTCGAACCCTCGGTAGAATTTTTGATCCTACACACGATTAGCAATCGTGCACCTTCGGCCACTCGGTCACGTCTCCAGACTTTAAAGAACGACACGTTGAGGAGGTGGAGGCGGTGGGATTCGAACCCACGAACCTTTGGGGTCTCCGGTTTTCAAGACCGGTGCCATCAACCGCTCGGCCACACCTCCCCGGCGCGACACACAACACTTAATCTGCGGCCGTGATGCGGTCAAGGCCACCGAGGTAACTTCTCAGCGCCTCGGGAACGACCACGCTGCCGTCCGCCTGCTGGTAGTTCTCGAGGATCGCGACGAGGGTGCGGCCCACGGCGAGGCCCGAGCCGTTGATCGTGTGAACAAGCTTCGGTTTTCCGGGCTTTTTGCCGTCGCCCTCGGGGCGGTAACGTGTGCCCATCCGGCGGGCCTGGAAGTCGCCAAAGGTCGAGCAGGAAGAGATCTCGCGGTAGGCGCCTTGGCCGGGCAGCCAGACCTCAAGGTCGTAGCAGTGCCGGGCGTTGAAGCTGATGTCCGCGGAGCAGAGGCGCAGGGCCCGGTAAGGCAGGCCGAGGCGCTTGAGGCACTCCTCCGCGTGGCTCGTGAGCAGCTCGTGCTGGGCGTCGCTGTCCTCAGCGCTCGTGATGCGCACGAGCTCCACCTTGTGGAACTGGTGCTGGCGGATGAGGCCCTTCGTGTCCCGGCCGTGGGTGCCGGCCTCGGCGCGGAAACAAGGCGTGAAGGCCACATAGGCCTTGGGCAGCTCGCTGACGTCGAGGATCTCCTCGCGGTGCAGGTTCGTGACCGGCACCTCCGCCGTCGGGATGAGGTAGGCGTCCTGGCCGTTGAGCTTCTCGGAGAGCTTAAACATGTCCTGGGCGAACTTGGGGAGCTGGCCCGTGCCCTGCATGGTCGAGGCCCAGACGATGTAGGGGGCCAAGACCTCGGTGTAGCCGTGCTCGCGGACGTGCAGGTCGATGAAGAAGTTGATGAGCGCGCGCTCCAAGGCCGCGCCCGCGCCCTTGAGCACGGCGAAGCGGGCGCCGGACATCCGCGCGGCGGCGCCGAAGTCGAGGATGCCGAGGCGCTCGCCGAGCTCGTCGTGGGTCTTGGGGGTGAAGTCGAAGCTGGGGATCGTGCCCCAGCGGCGGATCTCCTCGTTCTGCTCCTCGGAGTCGCCCGTCGGAACGCGGGGATCGAGGAGGTTCGGGATCGCCCAGATGAGCTCGGCGCGGGCGGCCTCGACCTCGGCGCGGGCGGTCTCAAGCTCCTTCGCCTTCGCCGTGGCGTCGCGGACCTGCTCCTGCAGCGGCGCGGCCTCGTCCTTCTTCCCGGCCTTCATGAGCTGGCCGATGGTCGGGGAGAGCTCGTTGCGGAGGGCCAAGAGGCGCTCACCTTCGAGGATCAGCGCCCGGCGGCGCTGGTTGAGCGCCACGATCTGCTCAAGGGAGCTCAGGGTCTCGGGGCTGGCGTGGCGGCGGTTGAGGGTCTCGCGGATGAGCTCGGGCTCATCTTCGAACTGGCGAGGGTCGAGCATGTGGGGCGCTCCAGAGGTCTACGTCGGGCCGCGCTATAACCGGGCGCGGCGCCCCTGGCCGCGCGTCGTGAGGGGGTTAGGGACGGCCTATGACGACGAACCGCTCCTCCGCACCGCTACGCAGCCTCCAGCTCACCGCGCCCGGCGCCCAGCCGACCCGCTGGGCCCTCGTGCTTCACGGGATCCTCGGCTCGGGGACCAACCTGCGCACCTTCGCGAGGCGGCTGGCCTTGGCCCTGCCGGACTGGGGCTTTGTCTTGCCCGACCTCCGCGGCCACGGCGACAGCCCCTCCGGCGAGCCGCCCCACACCGTCGCCGCCTGCGCTCAGGACACCTTGGCGCTCACCGAGGCCCTGGGGATCACCCCGCGGGCGATCCTCGGGCACAGCTTCGGGGGCAAGGTCGCCTTGGCCTTCGCCCAGCTCGCCGAGGCCGAAGGGGCGCCTCTGGACCGCGTCTGGGTGCTCGACGCGCCGCCCGGGCGGCCCGACCAGTCCTTGGCGGTGAGCTCCGAGGTCGCCCAGGTCGTCTTCGCCTTGCGGGGGCTGCCTGCACGGTTTGAGCGCCGCGAGGAGCTCGTCACCCTGCTCACGGCCCAGGGCTTCTCCGCGAGCCTCGCCCAGTGGATGACGACGAACCTGCGCTCGACGGGGGCGGGCCTGACCTGGCGTTTTGACCTCGACGTCATCGAGGCCCTGCTGCACGACTACGCCGCGACGGACGCCTGGACCTACCTCGACGACCCGCGCCGCCACGCCCGGGTTGACGTGGTGCGCGCCGAGCGCAGCGAGCGCTGGTCCGAGGCCGAGCTCGCGCGCTTCGCCGCCGCCCCCAGCTCCCTGCGCCTGCACCTGCTCCCCGACGCCGGGCACTGGGTGCACGTCGACAACCCCGACGGGCTCTTGGCGATGATTCAGCGGGAGGGGCTCGACGGCAGCCGGTAGATCACGAGGCCCGGCGCCGCCGCCGCGGGCGGCCCGAGGGCGGCGGTGAGCCCTGGCGTCTCCACCACCCCAAGCCGCCTCGGCCAGACCAGGAGCCAGACGAAGCCGCGGTCCCCGGCGAGGGCGGCTGCGGCCCGGCGATCCGCCGCCGTTGGCCCCGCGTCCGGGCGGAGCGCCGCCTGGAGCAGGGTGTGCTGGGCCACACGCATCGTCGGCTCGGCGGGGCTCGGGTAGAGCACGGCGTCGCTGGGCTGGCCGTGGAGGGTCTGGGCGAGGAGGTTCTCGCCGAGCGCGAGGCCGTTCACCGACGCGGTGTGGTCCTTCGGCAGCTCCATCACCGGCCCGTCGATCACCGCGAGGGCGGCGGCGTCGGGCAGCTCGACGGTCTTGAGGCGCAGGCCGATCCCGGCGCCGAGGCGCGCGTCGCTGAGCAACACCAAGGCCGCCGCCGCCGCGATCCCCGGCCGCCGGACCGCCGCCGCCACGAGCGGCGCGCACAAGAGGCAGGCCACCGCCGCGGCGCGATGCCAGCGGGTCAGCCGGGCGAAGGGCGGCACCAGCCAGCGCAGCCAGGCCACGGGCCCCGGCGTACGCTCCGCCCCTTCGGTCAGCCAGGCGCCGTCGTGGATGAGCCAGGGCCCCCACGAGATCACCACGAAGGCCGCGGCGCCAAAGGCGTAAGGCGCGGCCCGGCGCGGCCCGAGCCGCCAGGCGCCGATCCCAGCGAGGATCAGCGCCACGACGCCCAGATAGGCCGGGAAGACCGCCGCGTCAGGGCTCGACCAGTCCGGTCTGATAAAGCCCAGCAGCTCCGCCCCGCCGCCCACCAAGAGGTCTCCCCCGACGCGCGGCGCGCTCTCCCCGCCGGGTTGGCCGCTCGTCTGGTGGAGCGCGAACCAAAGCGGCGCCGCGCAGCCCAGGCCCCCGAGGACGCCGACGGGCACGGTGACGCGCAGCGCCTGCGGCCGAGCCAGCGCGACGGCGAGGTCGATGAGGGCCGCCCAGACCGCGTTGTAGGGCCCCGCGTGGGCCGCCGCCGCCAGGAGCAGGCAGAAGCACAGCCCCCGCCGCCAAGACGGCGCCTCCAGGTGCCAAAGGAGCGCGGCGAGCTGCGCGATGACCCAGCCCGCGCCGAGGCTCTCCGTCATGCCGTTGCTCACGACGCCGAGCAGGCTCGGGCAGCTCACGCCGAGCGCGAGGGCGAGCCCCTGCCCCGCCGCGCTCGCGCCGCTCACCCGCGCCAAGGCGAAGCTCCCCAGCCCAGCGACGGTGAGCCCCGCCCAGAGGACGAGGTGCGCCCCCAAGGCCGGGCCGCCGAGGGCGTACCCCAGGCCGAAGATCGGAAGATGAAGGGGATCGACGAGGAGCGCCTCGACCCCGGCGGGGAACGAGGCGAGCTGCGTCCGCGCGCCGTAGACCGCCCCTGCGCGCCACACCGCCCAGAGGCGCCAGAGGTGTGTGGTGATCTCGCCGTTTGTTGCGCCCAAGACGCGCTCCGGCGCCGCGACCGGCAGCGGCCAGAGCAAGACCGGCGGGAGCAGCGCCGCGGCGACGACGGCCGCCGCCCGCTCTCCTCTCACGGCCCGCCCTCGACGGTGATGACCCTCCGAGCGGGGATCGGCCCAGGGATCACGATCGTGCCGCCGCCCCAAGGCAAGGTCACCCGCAGCTCATCCGCGGCCTGGGCCTCCCCCAAGCCGAGGTGGACCCTTGTCGGCCCCGCGGCGCCGATGCCCGACTGCGGGTGGGCCCAGTCCACGGCGATCAGCCCCCCGGCGCTCACCTCGACGCGGCTGCCAAAGGGCGCGTCCACGGCGATCCATCCCGCCTCGGTGCAGCCCGTCGAGAGGAAGACGAGGGGGCGGTCGGTGATCTCGGTGATGATGAGGTCGAGCACGCCGTCGTCGTTGTGATCCGCGGCGTTCACCGCCCGCCAAGAGCCCATTCGGTCGAGGCCCAGCGCCGGTCCCCGATCCTCAAACTGGAGGCCCTCGGTCTGAGCGAGCAGGTGGATAGGCGCGTCCTGCAGCGTGCCGCCGTGGCTCGCGGCCCAGAGGTCCCCCTCAGCGACGAGGAGGTCTTGCAGGCCGTCGTTGTCGTGATCGAGGAAGATCACGCCCCAGCTCATGTCTTGGTCGGAGTCCAGGGGGTCCGCGCCGGAGGCGGCGGTGACGTCGACGTAGGCCCCGCCGCTCTGCACGAGCAGGCGGTTCGCCGACGTTGCGCCGAGGTAGAGGTCCGGGGCGCCGTCGTTGTTCACGTCGCCGACGTCCCCGCCCATGCCGCTGTGCACGACGCCGCAGGCGCAGTCCGCCCGGGCGTCGCTGAGCCCCCCGGCGCCGTCGTTACGCCAGAGCACGTCCCCGCCGTGCTGGGCGCCCATGTCGTTGTCGACGAACACGTCGGGGTCACCGTCCCCCTCAACGTCGAGCACGAGCCCAGAGAAGGCCCGGCCTTGGGCCAGGGTCGGGTCGAGGCGGTCGCGGTCCTCGACGAGCCCGCCCGCCCCGTCGTTGATGAGCAGGTAGTCCTGGGCGTGCTCCGCCGTCGCCGGGGCCGTCGCCGGGACGTACAGATCCAGATCCCCGTCACCTTCGAGGTCCAAGGCGCCGAAGGATCGGGTGAGCGCGACGTCGCGGCCGATGAAGGGCAGGGCCTGGGGCTGGCCGAAGCCGCCGTCGCCGAGGCTCATGAGCGCCGCGGGGGCCCCGCCGCCGATGAGCAGGTCGGGGAGGCCGTCGCCGTTGAGATCCGCCGCGGTCATCGCCGCGGTGTTGACGGGCAGCACCCTGACCTCGAAGGTGTCGAGGGTCTGCCGAAGCGCGACGTTGAGGGGCTCCCCGGCGTAGCCATACGCGAGGTCAAGATCCCCGTCGCCATCGAGGTCCACGACGGCGAGCCCCCCTCCGTCGAGGTGGTCCGCGTCGGAGACGGCCGCCGCCTGAAGCCCCCAGCGCTCGCCGACCTCCTCATAAACGGGGCTCGGAAGGGGCGCCTCACAGGCCTGGATCGGGCCCAAGGTGACCCCGTCGGGCCAAGGCGGCGCCGGGCTGTCCTCGACGGAGGAGTCTGGAAACGAAGACGCCTCGCACCCCGCCGTCACGAAGAGGACGGCGAGGGCGAGGCGTGCGGGGCGGAGCGTCATGCTGGCCATCCGCCGATTCTACGCCTCGGCGGGGGCAGATGGCCAGCGAGAAGCGGCGTCGCGCGTCTCCGCGCCGCCGCAGCACACGATCAGGTCGGGTCGGGCTTCGGGGTGGTGGGGCCGCTCTCGGGCAGGGTGGGCTTGGCGATGTACGCCTCGTCCGCGGGCTTGCCGGTGAGGGTCTTGAGGAAGGCCTCGATGTCGTTGACCTGCTCCGGGGTCAGCTCACGGCCGAGCTGGTGGGTGGCCATGAGGCTGATCATCTCGGGCAAGGTCGCAACGGAGCCATCGTGCAGGTACGGCGCGGTCTTCTCGATGTTCCGCAGCGAGGGCACCTTAAACATCAGCTTGTCAGCCTCGTTCTTGGTGACGTCGAAGCGGCCCATGTCCTTGGTCTCCCAAGGCTTCACGACGCCGAGCTTCTGGTACATCGTGCCGCCGAAGGTGCTGCCCATGTGGCAGGAGCCGCAGCCGACCTCCATGAAGGTCTTGAGGCCCTTCTGCTCGGCCTCGGTGATGGCCTTCTCGTCGCCGCTGACGAACTGGTCGTAGCGCGACGGGGTCACGAGCTTACGCTCGAAGGCGCCGATGGCCTTCGCGATGTTGTCGTAGGTGATGGGGTCGGCCTCACCGGGGAAGGCCTTGGCGAAGAGCTCGGCGTAGCCGGGGATGGACTTGATCACGGCCACCACGGCGTCGCCGGAGGCCATGCCCATCTCGACGGGGTTCAGCACCGGGCCCTTGGCCTGCTCCTCGACGTCCGCGGCGCGGCCGTCCCAGAACTGCACGGTGTGGAAGGCGGCGTTGTAGACCGTCGGGGAGTTGCGCCCGCCGAGCTGACCCTTGTGGCCCGTGGACGTCGGCTTGTTGTCGACGCCGAAGTTGTCGAGCATGTGGCAGGAGTTGCAGGAGATGTCGTGGTTTTTGGAGAGGCGGGTGTCGTAGTACAACATCCGGCCGAGCTCGATCTTCTCGTTCGTGATCGGGTTCTTGTCGTTGGGGGCCTCGGCCTTGAGCGCGGGCCAGACGCCCGAGGCGGACTTGATGAGCTCCGCGGCGGCGCTGGGCTGGGCGGCGGGGGGCGGCTCCGCGGGCTTGGGAGGCTCGGCGGGCTGTGAGCAGCCTGCCAAGAAGGCGAACAGCGCGAGCTGAAGGATCATGGGGGTCTCCGGGGGCTGGTGGGAACGAAGGGCGATTTAACCACAGGCTTAGATTCAGTCTAATCGAGCGCCGCAGAATCTCTCTGATGGAGAATAAGCCAGGGCGTCGAGGAGGGTGCGACACCTCAACTTGAGCGACTCAGGCGTCGGTGACCCGCCGAAGATCGCGTGGATCACGGCGGCGCCGTAGACGCCCTCCGCGCGGAGCGCCCGGGCCTCGTCTGGGCCGACGCCCCCCAAGGCGAAGATCGGCGCGTCGAGGGCCGCCTGGGCGCGCCCCAAGGCCACCGCGCCGAGGGTCGGGCGGCGATCTTCGGGCTTGGAGCCCGGAGAATAGGCCGGGGAGAGCGTGACGTAGGACGCCCCGGCGGCGACGGCGGCCTGGGCCCCGGCGAGGCTGTGGCAAGACTGGCCCCAGCGCAGGCCCTCGGGGCGCGAGTCCCCGTCGCGCAGGTGAACGGGCAGACGAAGCGCCCTCGCGACGGCGAGCGCCCCTGGGCAGCGTATGTGCAGGATCAGCCCGGGGAGCCGATCAACGAGGGACTCGGCGAGCGCGGCGAGGGCCTCCCCCTCAAGCCAAGGCTCACGCAGGACGAGCTGGTGGGCCCCGGCCTCGGCCAAGGCCTCCGCGGCGACGAGGAGCCCTCGGGCGTCGAGCCCCTCCCCGGGCGAGATCGGCAAGAGGCGCCGCGCGGCCCCCTCCCCTGCGGCCCCTGCGCTCATCCGTCCGCGCCGGGGCGCTTCACCGAGAGCATCATGTCCATCGGGCTCGACGCGCTGGCGTGCAGGCGCTTGGGGATACGCCCGGCCTCATAGGCGAGGCGCCCGGCCTCGACGGCGAGGCGCATCGCCGTGGCCATCTTCACCGAGTCCTTCGCCCCGGAGACCGCGGTGTTGAGCAGCACCCCGTCGGCCCCAAGCTCCATCGCGATCGCCGCGTCCGAGGCCGTGCCGACCCCCGCGTCGACGATCACCGGCACCTGGGCCCGCTCCAGGATGAGCGCCAGGTTGTGGGGGTTCCGGATGCCGAGACCCGAGCCGATGGGCGCGCCCAGGGGCATCACGGCGGCGCAGCCGATGTCCTCAAGCTTCTGGCAGAGCACGGGATCATCGGTGCAGTAGGGCAGCACGGTGAAGCCCTCGTTCACGAGCACCCGCGCGGCCTCCAGGGTGCCTTCAGAGTCGGGGTAGAGCGTGCGCGGATCCCCGATGACCTCAAGCTTGAGCAGGTCCGTCTCCAGGAGCTCCCGGGCAAGCCGGGCGGTGATGATCGCCTCCTCCGCCGTGAAGCAGCCCGCGGTGTTCGGCAGCAGCAAGATCTCGGAACGATCAATAAAGTCGAGGATGCTCTGCTCCTGCATGCCCAGATCGACCCGGCGCACGGCGACGGTGGCCATCCGCGCCCCCGACGCGAGGTGGCAGGCGCGCATCTCCTCAAAGCTCCGGTACTTGCCCGTGCCGATGATGAGCCTGGACTGAAGCGTGTACTTGCCGATGGTGAGCATCTGGGCCTCCGAGCGCGCCCCCCTATCGCGGCGCAGGCCCCCGCGCCGCGCAAGCTCCTCGGCGACCTGGACTACCGTGGGCCTCGTCTCGCTTGACAGCCGGTCAGCACGGGATAGCCCCGAACCACGACCCGACTCACAAGACCACCCCTCGGAGGCACTCATGGCCCAGCAGCTCCCCGCGCTCCCCTACGCCTACAACGCCCTTGAGCCCCACATCGATGAGCAGACGGTCCGCCTGCACCACGACATCCACCACAACGGCTACGTCGTCGGCCTGAACACCACCCTCGACAAGCTCGCCAAGGCCCGCGAGACCGGCGACCACTCCGCCGTCCCCGGCCTCATGAAGGATCTGGCCTTCCACAGCTCCGGCCACGTCCTCCACACGCTCTACTGGGAGAGCATGGCCCCCAACGCCGGAGGCGAGCCCACGGGCGCCTTGGCCGACCAGATCGTGAAGGACTTCGGCTCCTTCGCGGCGTTTAAGGCCCAGTTCACCGCCGCCACCGTCGGCGTGAAGGGCTCGGGCTGGGGCGTGCTCGCCTGGAGCCGCGACTACCAGAGCCTGCAGATCGTCGCCCCCGAGCAGCACCAGAACCTCGCCGACTGGGGCTCCACCCCGCTCCTCGTCTGCGACGTCTGGGAGCACGCCTACTACCTCAAGTACCAGAACAAGCGCGCGGCCTACGTCGAGTCCTTCTGGAGCCTCGCCAACTGGGCTGGCGCCGCCGCCCGCTTCGGGGCCGCGAAGGGCTGATCCAACACGGCGCCGGGGACGCCGGGCTCACCCCCCCGTCCCCGCGCTACACTGGTCATTATGCCCGTACTGCTCTTCATCGTCGCGCTCTTCGGCTGCGGCCAACAGACGCTCTGCGAAGATCGCGCTGACGACGCCGACTGCGACGGGGTCCCCGACGCCGCCGACCAGTGCGGCGCCACGGTCCAAGGCCCTGTAGACCGCCTCGGCTGCGCCGACAACGAGCGCGCTGGCTGTGTGGTGCTCGCCGAGTCCCCTGAGGACGGCGCCCGGGCCCGGGACGAGGCGCCTGCCCGCTGGAGCGGCACCTGCGACGTGTACCTGCTCCAGGTCAGCGATGACCCCAGCTTCCCCCCCGGCGCCACCCGCACCGTCTCCCGCACGACCGGGGAGACCGCCACCCTGACCCCAGGCGTGGCCGAGGAGCGCTACTGGCGTGTCCAAGGCGGCGTGCGCGGCGAGACGGCCTCGTTCTCGACGCCCCCGCGTAAGATTCGGTGGCGTTGATGATGCCGACGTTCACGCTCTTGGCCGCCTGGAGCGGCCTCGCCTTCGCCCAAGAGGACGACAACGGCCCCTGCCTGGACGCCGGCGTGCTCTACGAGGACGTCACCGAGGCCAGCGGCGCCGTCGCCTACGGCAACTCCTTGGGCGTGTCGATGAACGACATCGACAGCGACGGCGACATCGACCTCTACGTCGCCACGGGGCCCTCCCGGGTGGAGCACACGCTCTATTACCCCGGCGAGAGCCTGCTCTACCTCAACGACGGCGACCTCACCTTCACCGAGGTCGGCGCGCTCTGGGGCGTAGACGACCAGTGTGAGGACCGCTCGCCGATGTTCGGCGATCTCGACAACGACGGCCTCGCCGACCTCTACGTCACGGTGAACGGCCGCAACCTCTACCTGCGCAACACCGGCCAGGGCCGCTTTGAGGACCTCACCTATGAGGCCGGGGCCGCAGGCCACGGGGGCTGGGGACACCAGGGCTTCCTCTTCGACTACGACCGCGACGGCTTCTTGGACGTGTTCTTCACCAACGGGCCCGAGGACGGCTCCGGGGAGAACGTGCTCCTGCGTAACCAAGGCGACGGCACCTTCGCCGACGCCACGGCGGAGGCCGGGGTCGCTGGGGATCCTTCGGGCAAAGGCGCCTGCGTGCTCGACGCCGACACCGACGGCTGGCCGGACATCTTCGTGCCGACAGGCCGCGAGTACGGCAACCACCTCTACATGAACCAAGGCGACGGCAGCTTCCGCGACGAGGCCCACGGCCGCGGCGTCGGGGACCCTGAGCGGCGCTTCGGCGTCGGCACGGTCTGTGAGGACTTCGACAACGACGGCGACCCCGACATCGTGCTCGTGACCCACGACAAGGTCTGGACGGGAAACCAGGTCTTCCGCAACGACGGCGGGGCCTTCGTCGATGTTGGGCCGGCCTCGGGCCTCGCGGAGTGGCTCGACGGCCACGGCTTAGGCGCCGCCGACATCAACCTCGACGGCCTGCTCGACGTGGTGATGTCCGGCATCAAGACCCAGCCCTACGTCTTCTTGAACCAGGGCGGGATGCGTTTTGAGCGTGTCTGTGAGGGCGCCGGGGTGGAGCAGACCGAAGGCGTCACCTGGTCCGTCGTCGCCGGGGACATGACCAACGACGGTTACCCCGAGATCGTGATCTCCAACGGCCTCGGGCGCAGACCTCGGGCGAACGCGCTCTTTCGGCACCTCGGCGGCGACGCGCACTACCTGACCGTCGAGGTCCAAGGCGTGAGCCACAACCCCTCGGCCTTGGGCGCCGTGGTCCAGGCGAAGGTCGGCGACACGACGCTCACGCGCTGGGTCGGCGCCTGGTCGTCCTTCGACTCCCAGGGACCCTTGGCGATCACCTTCGGCCTCGGCGACCAAGCCGTCGTCGATGAGCTCACCGTCACCTTCACGAACGGCGTCGTGCAGACCTTGACCCAGGTCGCCGCGGACCAGGCCATCGTCGTCCGCGAGGAGGTCAGCCGCCCCGACGCCGACCACGACGGCGTGCCCGACGAGTGGGACCTCTGCCCCGAGACCCGCCTCGGCCAGCTCCACGACGCCGACGGCTGCGCGGCGAGCCAACGCGCCGGGCTGCCGCTCGGCCTCGTGTCCCCCGAACAAGACGCCGTGCTCACCGTGCCGCCGATCTTCCGCTGGGAGGGCGAGTTCCGCTCCGCCGTGGTGCAGGTGTCCCTCGACGGCACCTTCGGCGCGGCGAGCCGCTTCGACTTCGGGCCCTATGATCTCGGCGGCGCCCAGCTCACCGACGCCGACTGGGCGGCGCTCTTGGACGAGAGCGACGGCGCCCGGGCGCTCTTGTGGCGGGTCGTGGCGGTCGGCGACAACGGCGAGACGGCGGTCACCGCCCCCCGGCGCTTCTACGCCGCCCAGCCCACCGAGGTCGTAAACATCCCCTTCGGCGCGAACCTCTTCATCCCCGCGCACATCGTCGTGCCCGTCGGCACCACGGTGACCTGGTGGAACGACCCGGTCTCCGCGGGCAACCTCCAGGCCGAGCCCCACGACGTGCAGCTCGTGGACTCGACGGGCCTCATCGTCTCGCCGATGGCGGCGCTCAACGCCGCGGGCGTCTTCACCTGGACCTTCGACGCCGTCGGCCAGTACAACTACATCTGCCAGCGCCACAGCGGGCCCGGCTGGGCGGGAGACACCCCGATGGAGAACACCGGGATCCTCCGCGCGGATGGGCCCTACCGCTGCATGGCGGGCACGGTGACGGTCCGATGAGCCCCCTTCTCGCCCTCTTCGCCGCGGCGGGGCTCAGCCGCGCGGGCGCCCTGGACGCCTTGCCGTCCTTGACCGGCCCCGGCGTCGGCCAAGGCCCCACGGTCGCGATCCCCGCCGGGGATCTCAACGGCGACGGCCTCGGCGACCTCGCCGTCGGTGTGCCCGCGGACGACGGCGGCGCCGGGCACGAGTCCGGCGCGGTCTACCTCATCCTCGACGTGGCGGCGCTCACGCCCTTCACGCCGATCAGCGACGCGGGCGTGGCGCTCCGCGGCGAGACGGCCCAGGCCTACGCGGGCTCCGACCTCGCCGCCCTGGGGGACACCGACGGCGACGGCCTCGGTGATCTGGCCATCGGCGCGCCGGAGGCGTCGATTGACGGCAAGCCCGCCGTCGGGAAGGTCTACATCCTCACCGGGGCGAACACCCCGGTCGTGGACGGAGAGCTCGGCGCGCTGCCCTACGCCCACGGCGTGGAGGAGTGGGGCCGTCTGGGCGCCCGGGTGTACGCCACCGGGGACGTGAACAACGACGAGCGCGCCGATCTCGCCGTCGGCGCGCCTTACCCCACCCCGAGCGGCGACGTCGGCGTCGGTTACGCGGCGCTGCTCCTCACCCCTGAAGGCGGCTTCTCCGGGACGACCCGGGTGACCGTCGAGTACAGCGCCGCCGGGACCCGCACGACGACGGCCGACGAGGTCTGGCTCTATTTTGACTCCGGCACGCTCTTTGGGCGCGCCCTGGCGGTGATGCCAGACCTCAACGGGGACACCCGCCCCGACTGGCTCATCGCCGCGCCGGGCATCGGCATGCACGACCACGGCGCCCCGCCGCCCCCAGACACCGGGCGCTACACCGGCGCGGACGGGGTCAACGGGCACAGCACGGGGTCGGTCTACCTCTTCGCCGGGCGCAGCCGCGCCGAGCGCCAAGAGGAGCCCTTCGTCACGCCGACCGAGGCCTTGGGCGAGATCAGCGGCGTCGGGCTGGAGGAGCTGGCCTGGATCATCGTGCCGACGCCCTCGGGCGGGGCGCTGCTCGCGGCCCCCGAGTCCGAGCGGGTGTACTACTTCACGACCTTCACCGGCTCCCAGACGAGCGACGACGCCGACGGGGTGCTCCAGGGCTTTGACACCCAGCTCAGCGGCTGGGGCCTCGCGCTCTGGGACGACACCGAGCCCGCCGTGCTGCTCTCCGAGCCCGGCCACCTCGGCGGCCTGGGGCGGGTGGCGCTCCTGCCTCTGCCTGAGGGGGAGATGAGCGTGCAGGACGACAACCTCGGCATGCTCGACGGCTGCCAGCCCGACGGCCTCGCCGGGGCCTCGGTGCGCTCGGCGTCCGGCCCCGACCCCAAAGGAGAGGACCGCCCCTGGGCGGCGATCACCGCGCCCCGCGCGAGCGCCCGGGCCTGGCAAGACGGCCTCGTCTACGTCTTGACCGCGGACTCGACCGCCTGGGACGCCGAGTGCGCTGAGGTGCTCTACCCCGAGGCCCCGGACAACGACGGCGACGGCTTCGTGGCCACTGAAGACTGCGACGACGCCGCGGCCTGGCGTTACCCCGGCGCCCCCGAGGTCTGCAGCGACGGCGTAGACGACGACTGTGACGCCGTCGCGGACCAGAGCTGCGGCCCAGCCCTCGAGGACAAGGGCTGCGGCGCCTGCTCGGCGGGCGACGGCTCCGACAACACGCCTTGGCTCGCGCTCGGCGCGGCCCTCGCCATCGGCCTCCGGCGGCGCGGGAAGCTCGGGGCCCTGCTCGTGGCGGGCGGGCTCGGCGTCAGCGCGGACGTACACGCCCAGTCCTTGACCGACGTGGACGCCTCGGCCGCGGCGATCCTCACCTTACAGGGCAGCGGCGCCTACGAGTTTGTGCACGGCCCGGTGCGCTCGGGTGTGCTCGACGGCCAGGCCGTGCTCGCCGTCGGAAACTACCAGGGCACGAGCGTCCTCCACAGCGCGGGGGAGGTCCAGCTCCTGCCGATGAATGAGCTGGGCGGCGTCGTGGACCTGCTCACCGCCCCGGTCACCCTGCATGGCGAAGAGGAGCACGACTACTTCGGGGTCGACCTCACCTTCTCCGAGGAGGGCCTCCTCGTCGGCGCCGACAAGACCGGCCTCACCGAGCGTGAGCCCGGCGTCGTGAGCCTGTGGACGAGCCCCCTCGCGACGCCCGGCGTGCGCGGCTTTTATGAGGCCGAGCTGCTCTTGACCGGCGACGGCAACTCCGACGCCTTCGGCCGCCAGCTCGCCGTGGGGGACCTCAACGGCGACGGCGCCGAAGACTGGGCCCTCGCCGCGCCGCAGCAGGACCGCGGCGAGCTGCTCTCCGCGGGGACGGTCTGGATCCTCCACGGAGGGAGCGGCGGCGCGGTCGGCGAGCAGCGGGTGCGGGACCTCGCGACGGCGTCGATCGGCGGCGACCGCCTCGGCGCGGGCTTCGGCTGGCGGCTCTTAGCCCCGGGCGACCTCGACGGCGACGGCCAGGACGACCTCATCGTCGGTGACCTCTCCGGCCCGACCACCCTCGGAGGTCGCCTGCACGTCTACACCGAGGTCGTCCCTGGCGACACCAACGCCCCGGTCGGGGCCTGGTCATCCTCGACGGCGAACGACCGCGCCGGGGAGGGCCTCGCCGCTGGGGATCTCGACAGCGACGGCGCCTTGGACGTGATGATCGGCTCCGCCGCCCACGGGCGCGGGAATGGCCGCCTGTGGTGGGTGCGCGGGGCGCCCGCGGGGCAGATTGACCTCGACGACGCGGCCGTCGCGACGATGGACGGCGTCGGCGCCGAGGGGCGCGGCGCTTCGCTGGCCGTGGGGCCCTCGCTCCTGGTCGGGGCGCCCTTCGGGGATCGTGTGTTGAGCCTCGATGAGACCTTCACCCCCGCCGTCTCCTTACGCGGCGGTGACGAGCTAGGGGCGTGGGTCTCGTGGGTGAGTGATCTTGACGGTGACGGTGTACAGGAGGCGGTGATGGTGGCTCCGAAGGCAGAGGTGACGCGCGAGTCCCAAGGAATCGTGTGGGCGCTCTCTGGGGTGTCTTTGCTCGACGGCGAGCTCCCGGCCTGGGGCGTCAGCGAGGACCTCGACGGCGACGGCGTAGGGGAGGAGGAGGACTGCGACGACGCCGACCCCCGGCGCTCCCCTGCCCTCGACGAGGTCTGCCGAGACGACGTCGACAACAACTGCGACTGGCGCGTCGATGAGTCCCCTTGCCTGCCCCGGGGCTGCGCGGTCACGCCGTCCGCCGCGGGGGGCCTCGGGCTCCTCGGCGCGGTCACCGTCGGCCTGCTCCGCCGCCGCCGCGCCACCGCCGCCATCGCCGCCGCGGCGCTGCTCGCGGGCTGCGCCCCAGAGCTCACCCTCTCCCTCCCCACGAGCCCCGCCTCGGGGGAGATCACCCTCGGCGTCTCCGGGAACGTCGATCAGCTCGCGCTCTACGTCGATGGGGTGGTGATCGGCGGCGGCCCCGGCCCCGCCCTCGCCGTGCCCTTTGACACCACCAGCGTCGCGGACGGGGTCTACGACGTGCTCGGTGAGGGCTTCATCGGCAGCCGCGACGCCTACACGGTCACTGGCACCTTCACCGTGCAGAACGAGGGCCTCGACACCGTCGCTCCCGAGGTCAGCTTCGTGCAGCCCCTCGACGGCGGCGTGGTCGGCCTCGGCGGTGAGACACTCATCGTCTTGGACGTGGAGGACGCCCCGGATCTCGCGAGCGTGAGCGTGCTCCTCGACGGCACGCTCCTCGGCGAGCTGCCCCTCGGCGGCCCCTACGAGCTTCTGTGGACCCCGGCGAGCGAAGGCGCCGCGGTGCTCACCGCTGAGGTCACCGACGGGTCGGGCAACCTCGCCACCGCCCGCGCTGTCGTGAGCGTCGCCGGAGAGGTCAGCGACCTCACCTGCACCCTCTCCAGCCCCCGGGACGAGAGCACCGTGAGCCCCGGCGTCGTGCAGGTGAAGGCGGCCGTGGCCTCCTCCAGCGGGGTCAAGAGCGTCGAGTTCTGGGCCAACGGCGTGATGATCGCGATGGACACGGCCTCGCCTTGGCAGGCGGAGTGGACGGCGAGCGAAGGCGCGGCCACCCTGAGCATCGTCGCGACGGACGGCGCGGGCGCGACCTGCGAGGACAGCGTCAGCGTCAACGTCGTCGCCGGGTCGGACGCCATCACCGCCCGCATCACCCGCCCCACGGACGGCAGCACCATCTTTGGCGTGAACGCCCCGGTGAACGTCGCCGCGGGCGGCGGCGCGGGGGTGCGTGAGGTGCGCATCTACGTCGATGAGCTCCTCGTCGCCACGGACACCGAGGCGCCTTACGAGCTGCGCCTGGACACGACGACCATCGAGGACGGCGCCCACACCCTCACCGCCGAGGCCGAAGAGACCGGCACAGGCGCGACCGCCAGCGACTCAATCTCGGTGACGATCGACAACGGCTGAAGGTATGTTGTCGAGCAACCCAGGCGGAATCATGCGTCGAACCCCCCTGATCTTCGTGGTGTCGTCGCTGGCCGTGGCCTGCGCCGGCGACAAGCGCGACGCCGACGACAACCCCACCGACGACAGCGCGCCGGACTCCCCGAAGGACTCGGACGAGCACTCCGAGCCCGTGGTGGAAGAGCTCGGGTACGATCTGCTCGTCAGCGTCACCGATCAGCAGAAGGTGCTGCGCTTACGCCTTGGCCCGGACGCCCGGGCGGCCGATCCTGACTCCGTCGTGGTGTGGACCTTCGACCAGAAGACGCTCTGGTCCGACAGCCCGCTCAAGACCCACGGCCTCAACCTCGTTGATAAGACCATCTACGTCGGCACCTTCGACTACTTCACCGAGGGCGGCGCGTTCACCCTCGACGTCACCAGCGGCGCCCTGCTCACCGAGCTCTACAGCCCCAAAGGTGTGCAGTACGGCGGCGAGCCCGGCCTCGTGAACACCCGCTCGACCCACAACGTCATCCCTTGGGGCGACCAGCTCATCAGCTCAGACACCCACAACCACCGGGTGCTCGGGGTCTCGAAGGACTGGGAGCGGCGCTGGGAGATCTCCACGGAGACCTTGGGCGACGCCTACATGCGCCGTCGTTTTAACGGGCCGAACGACGTCGAGCTCATCGAGTACAAGGGCGTCGAGCACCTCATGGTCTCGGCCCGGGGCGACAACTTCAACCACGTCATGCTCTTTGAGCCGGCGACCCCGGCGCGAGAGGGTGACCCCCCTTGGTCCTTGGTCTTCCGTTACCCGGACCTCTACGACGCTGCGCTGCTCCACGAGAACCACAACCCCACGGCGCTCCCCGACGGCTCGGGCTTCTACGTCTCGGACTCGGCGAACAACCGGGTGCTGTTCGTGAGCTGGGAGGGTGAGGTGACCCGCCAGATCCCCGGCGCCGACTGCCCCGCGCCCACGGGCCGCGCCGCGCTGGACTGGCCCCGGGACGCGGCCTTCACCCCTGAGGGCACCCTGCTCATCTCCGACTCCCGCAACGCCCGCATCGTCGAGTTCGACGTGAGCGAAGACGACTGCCTCTCCGAAGACGACGTGCTCTGGGAGCGCACGGACATGGAGCAGACCTACAACCTCGTGTTGTTGCCCCACGCCGACGGGTGGGACCAATGACCAGACGCCCGCTCCTCACGCTCGGCGCCCTCAGCCTCAGCCTCAGCGCCTCCGCCGCGGACATCACCGTCGATCCCGGCGGTGGCGGGGACTACACCGGCATCCAGGCCGCCATTGACGCCGCGAGCGACGGCGACCGGGTGCTCGTCGAGCCGGGCACCTACCCCGGCGGCATCGACCTGCGCGGCAAAGACATCGTGCTCCTCGCGGTCTCTGGGCCGACGGTGACGGTGATCGACAGCATGGACACGCCCGACGAGTCCACGATCTTGGCGATCAGCGGTGAGCCCAACACGACGACGATCGAGGGCTTCACCCTCACCGGCGGCCACGGCACCCAGAACCAGTGGATCGTCGGCAACGCCTGGTCTGGCGCGGGCGTCTTTGTGCAGCGCAGCGCGCTCACGATCAACGACTGCTTCTTCCGGCGGAACCTCGCCCGGCACAGCGGCCAGTCCATCGGCGGCGGCGTCGTGGTCATCGACGGCGAGCTCTACATCGCCGGGAGCGTGTTCGCCGGGAACCTTGGCTACTACGGCGGCGGCGCCGTGGCGGCCCTGGCGAGCGACGTCTACATCGAGGGCAGCACCTTCCGCGAGAACATGGGCTCCCGCGGCGGCGCGATCTTCGTCGGCGAAGGGGCCGACGTCATTGTGCAGAGCAGCATATTTGAGGGCAACGAGGCCGTCTGGGGCGGGGCGTTCTTCGTCGTCGACAGCTCGCTGACCGTCTCGGGCAGCCGCGTCGCGAGCTCCTCGGCGCTCATGGACGGCGGCATGGTCTTCGTCAAAGACGGCGTCGTGCTCCTCGATGACCTGGTCGGCGGCCCCTCCGTCGCCGGGCGTGACGGCGGCCACATCCGCGTCACCACGGGCGGCGCCGCCACGGTCACCGCGAGCACCCTCTCAGACGGCCTCGCCCAGGGCGGCGGCGCGGTGGCGATGCGCGGCGAGGGCGCGACCTTCACCGCCGACGGCGTCATCTTCAGCACCAACAGCGCCGTCGACGGCGGCGACCTCTGGGTCTTTGACGGCGTGGCGACCCTCACCAACGTCACCTCCATCGCCGCGAGCGCGAGCACCGCGGGCTCGGTGATCTGGCTCGGGGACGGCACGACGGCCGCGGCGGTCAACGCCATCGTGTACCAGCCGTCCGGCCCCTTCGTGCTGTTCTCTGAAGACGGCGCCGCCCTGACCTGGAGCTGGTCCCTCCTCTTCGGGGAGACCGGCGATCAGACCGGCGGCGCCCTCGGCGCCTTGTCCGGCGACGGCCTCTTGTTCGTCGATCCGCTCCTCGCGGGCCCGACGGCCCGCCCCCCAGACGCCACGCTGCTGGACGGGAGCCCGGCCATCGACGCTGGAGATCCAACGACGACCGACATCGACGGGAGCCGAGCCGATCTCGGCGCGAGCGGAGGGCAACACCCGTGGTCACCCTGAGCCTGATCTTCGCACTCGGCGGCGCGGCCTTCGCCGCGGACCCGCTCCCGGAGCCTGTCGGCCGCTTCTTGATGGTGCCGACCCAGCTTGAGGTGCACGAGAAGGTCACCTTCGACGTCGTCTACGTCGTCGGGCCGGGCGGCCTCAGCGCCGGGGACGCCGTGCGCATCGACGACCCCGTCTTTCACGGGATGCGCTGGTCCAAAGGGGGATATCTCCAGACCGACCCCACGGCCTGCACGGGCTTCGCCCAGCCGAACGCCACGGCGTCCGCGGGCCTCGTCACCGCCACGCCGAGCGTAGACACCGCCCAGATCACCCTCGTCCGCGACGTCGAGACGCCAAACCTCTTCGTGCCCGGCGCCACCACGGCCTTCGTGACCGGCGGCAGCCTCGTCCCCGGCGACTCGATCACCTTCACCTTCGGCGACACCACCGACAACGCCGACTGTGGCTTCCAGACCCTCCCCCGCGCCATGCGGGAGCTGCCGCTCCGGGTGCACGAGAAGCTCGACGGCGCCACGTTCACCGAGGTTCAGGGCCCGAACTTCAGCTTCATCACGACGCGGGCGCCGCGCACGGTGCTCGTCAGCGCGCCGTCCCAGGCCCTCGTCGGCGTGCCCTTCACCGTGACCGTGGCGGCCTTGGACGACCTCGGCAACAACACGCCTGTGTTCACCGACACGGTCACCGTCGCCGGGCAGACGACCACCTTCACCCGCACCAACCAGGGCGTCTGGACCGTCGAGGTCACCCTCACCGAGCCCGGCGTGCAGCGGATCGAGGCCTCGTCCACCAAAGGCACCACCTGGGTCTCGAACCCCATCGAGGTGTTCAGCGAGGCGCCGACGCTCTCGGTGTTCTGGGGTGACCTCCACACCCACCACGGCCACCACTACACCGACGAGACGGGCCAGCTCATCGACCTCAACCACGAGTACGCCCGGGACGTCGTGGGCCTCCAGGTGGGCTGCGAGTCCCAGAAGCCCGAGCCCGACGTGCTGGAGGGTGAGGCGCTCTGGGCCCACATGCAGGCCGTCTGTGAGGAGTGGACCGAGGAGGGCCGCTACGTCGCGATGTTGGGCTTCGAGTGGATGGGCAACGTGAACAGCCCGGGCCAGGAGGGTCACCACAACGTCTATTACGACCGCTGCGACGGCCCCCAGGTCGACGCCTCCACGACGGGGCTGACCGGCGGCGACATCTCGTTGTGGGCCTTCATCGCCGAGACCGAGGCCACCATCGGCGCGCGCTCCTTCTCGGTGCCCCACGCCAGCGTCTACACGGGCTTCAACTGGCGCGACCGGGACGACCACTACCGCCCCATCGCCGAGATCTTCTCGGAGTGGGGTGACTCGACGGCGCAGAACTCGCCGGGCTCTGGCGTCTACGACGGCCTCGCCGCCGGCAACCGCATGGGCTTCATGGCGGCGTCGGACAACCACGACGGCTGGCTCGGCAACCGCTTCGCCTACAAGAACGCCTACGGCGGCCTCGCGGCCTTCGTCGCCACGGACCTCAGCCGGGAGGGCATCTACGACGCCTTGACCAGCCGCTCCACCTACGCGACGACGGGCATCCGCCCGATCCTCCGGTTCAGCGCCGAGGACGGCGGCGCGGTGCCGATGGGCGTCGAGTACGTCGGCGACACGCCGGTCTTCTCCTGGACCTACGCCGCCGAGGTGAGCGCCGCGACGGTGGAGCTCCTCGCCTTGTCGGTGGAGGGCGGCGGCGTGGTGACCACGCTCGCGACCTGGTCCCCCGGGAGCGCCGAGGCCGAGGGCAGCTTCACCTGGTCGGACTGGGACAAAGACACGACCACGGCGGTCTGGCTGCACGTCATCGAGACCGACGGTGAGGAGGCCTGGTCGTCGCCGATCTGGGTGACCGCGGACTGCGGCGGCACCAACGTCTACGACGTGGCCGGGCGCTGCGACACCCCGACCGACAGCGGCGGCCAAGACAGCGTCCCGACCGGCGACAGCTCGGCGGGAGACGCGGACAGCGGCGGCGACGGCGGCGGCGAAGACGACAAGGGCCGATGTGGCGGCTGCGCCACAGGAGAGGCCGGCGGCGCCGCGCTGCTCTCGACCCTCGGCCTCACGCTCTTGGCCCGGCGTCGGCGCCGCTGAGCGCCGCCGAGCGCCCCCGACAGGCGCCCCAGACGGGATATGAGGGTGAAGAAGCCCCGGCGCGCCGCGTGTGCCGCCTCGGGCCGTCTCCGGTCTGAGCCCTTCATCGCCCCGCTTGCTCTGGAGCCTCCATGCGTCGCGCTGGCATCCTCCTGCACATCTCCTCCTTGCCGTCGCCGGGCCCCGTCGGTGACATCGGCCCGGCGGCGCACCGGCTCGTGGACTGGCTCGCCCGCGCGGGCTGCACCACCTGGCAGGTGCTGCCCCTGAACCGCGTCGGCCCGGGCTTCTGCCCCTACGCCTCGCCCTCAGCCCTGGCGAGCGAGCCCGCGCTCATCTCCTTGGAGTGGCTCATCCGCGACGGGCTGCTCGATCCGCGCCCCTTGCCTCTGCCCACGGCGAAGGTCGAGGTGGACGGCGTGAACCACTGGAAGCGCCCCTTGCTCCGTGAGGCCGCGGACCGGCTCATCGCCCGCGACCCCGAGCGTGTCGAGGAGTACGCCCGCCAGAACCCCTGGGTGACGGACTGGGCGCTCTTCGCCGAGCTTCACGAGGAGGTCGGCGAGGGCTGGTGGTCCTGGGAGAACGCCGGGCTCCGCGACCGCAAGAAGGACGCCATCAAGAAGGAGCTCAAGCGCCGAGAGGCCGGGGTGAAGCGCCAGATCGCCCTGCAGCTCATCTTTGACCAGCAGTGGGAGGAGCTCCGCTCCTACGCCGACCGCCGGGGCGTGCAGCTCATCGGCGACGTGCCGATCTTCGTCATGGGCGACGGCTGCGACACCTGGGTCAACCGCGAGCTCTTTGAGCTCAACGCCGAGGGCCGCCCCTCCGTCGTGACCGGGGTGCCGCCGGACTACTTCTCGCCCACGGGCCAGCTCTGGGGCAACCCCCACTACCGCTGGTCGGCCCACGAGGCGACGGGGTTCGCCTGGTGGAAGCTGCGGCTGAGCCGGGTGCTGCGCCACGTTCACCGCGCCCGCATCGACCACTTCCGCGGCCTCGCCGCGGCCTGGACCGTGCCCACCACCGCCCAGACCGCCATGGAGGGCTACTGGACGCCCGGCCCTGGCAAGGCGCTCTTTGACGCCTTGGGCCCCCTGCCCCTCATCGCTGAAGACCTCGGCCTCATCACCCCCGACGTGCACGAGCTCCGCCAGCACATCGGCGCGCCGGGCATGAAGGTCCTGCAGTTCGCGTTTGGCTCCGACGCCAACCACCACTTCTTGCCCCACAACTACCCGGACCCCAACTGGGTCTGCTACACGGGCACCCACGACAACGACACGGCCATCGGCTGGTACCACAGCGCCCCGGAGCCCGCGCGGCACCGTTACCGGGTCTACGCGGGCCGGGACGGCGCGGACGTGGCCTGGGACCTCATCCGGATGGCCTGGGCGTCCGTCGCGAACGACGCCATCGCGCCGATGCAGGACGTCATGGCGCTCGGCGGCGAGGCCCGGATGAACGTGCCCGGCGAGGCCGAGGGCAACTGGACCTGGCGCATGCACGACCCGCCGTGGTGGGCGGCGAGCCGCCTGCGTGAGCTGGCGTGGTCGTATGGGCGGCTGCACAACGAGGACTGAGGCCCCAAATACCTGAGATCACAGCGTCTTTATGCGGCGTTTACGCCCGGAAGCGCGCTCTTGATCTCCCGTTGACGCCACGACGACCTATGACCTGGAGGCCCACCTTGGAGGCCTCGTGGTCACAGCGCCGCTGCTCTTGCTCCTCCCCGCCGCGATCGCCGCGGAGCCCACCGCGCGCGTCGGCGGGCTCGTCGAGGGGTACTACGCCTGGAACCTCAACCAGCCGACCAACCACGTCAACGCCCTGCGCGGCTTTGATGACCGCCACAACAGCCTCACCCTCTCCTTGGCGTCGGCCCACGTCGCCGTCGTGCATGACGTCGCCCGAGGGACCGTCGCGCTGCAGACGGGCACCGTGCCCGCCGCGCTCTTCGCCACGGAGCCCACGGGGCCGGGGGCCTTCGCCGCCACGGGCGCCGACGAGCTCTCCATCATCCGCGAGGCCTGGGGCGGGGCGACGCTCACCGGCGGCGTCACCGTAGACGCCGGGGTGTTCCTCTCCCCGGTGGGCTTTGAGGGCGCCGCCGCCAAGGACAACCGCTTCTGGTCCTTGTCCAACCTCGGCGTCGGCCTGCCGTTCTACCTCACCGGCGCGCGGATCTCGGCGCCCCTCGGCGCGCACACCACCCTGACCGGCGGGGTGTTCAACGGCTGGAACCGCGTCTTTGACGACAACGACGGGAAGACCGTTGGCCTCTGGCTAGACCGCTCCTTCGCTGAGCGCGCGCGCCTGCACATCTTGTACATCGGCGGCGCCGAGGGCGCGGGGGAGCGGCCCTGGCGTCACACCCTCGATGTGTGGGCGGACCTCCCCGTCGGCCCGGCGACGGTGCTCCTCGCGGGCACCGCCGGGCAGGAGCGGCGCGCGGACGGCCCGGCGCGCTTCGCCGCGGCCCAGCTCGCGGTGAACGTGGCGGTCAGTGAGGCCTGGGGGGTCGGCGCCCGCGGCGACGTGTTCTACGAGGCCGGCACGGACGACACGCTCGGCGCGATCTTCTGGCCGACGCCGCTGCTCGGTGAGGTGACCCTCGGCGCCACCCGCACCCTGGCGCCTGGGGTGATCGTGCGCCTTGAGGCCCGGCATGACCGCGCCCAAGACCCCGTCTTCTTCGCCGCCGACCCGCTCACGCCCACGGAGACCCAACAGACGACCTTCACCGTCGGGCTGAGCTCGTCGTTTGAGGCCCTCACCCGGCCCGCCACAGAGGACCCCCAATGAGCCTGCTCTTGTTGTTCACCGTGCTCGCCGTCGGCGTTTACCTCCTCGCGGCGCTGCTCTGGCCCGACGTGACCCGATGAGCCTCGTCGGCTTCGCCTTGCTCCTCGGGCTGTTCGCCCTCTGCGCGGCCTTCGTGTCGCTCATCGAGAGGATGTGACCCATGCTCGCCGTGCTGATCGTGATCGGGGCGACCTTGGCCTTGGGCCTGCCCCTCGCGCGCTGGCTCCACGTCGTCGCCACCCGGGCGCCGACCGCCCTGGACCGCCTCTTTGACCCCCTCGACGCGGTGATTCACCGCCTCGTCGGCTGGGACAGCGCCGCGCCGATGGGCTGGAGGTTGTGGACCCGCTGGATGCTCGCCACCAACGCCGCCTTGGGCGCGGCGATCTACCTCATCCTCTCGGCCCAAGCCGCGCTGCCGCTGAACCCCGACGGGGTCTCGGGCATGCGCTGGGATCTCGCCCTGCACACCGCGGCGAGCTTCATCACCAACACCAACCAGCAGCACTACAGCGGCCAGGCGCAGCTCAGCTACCTGGGGCAGCTCGCCGCCATCGTGACCGCCCAGGTGGTGACGCCGGCCGTCGGCCTCGCCGCGATGTTCGCCGCCCTGCGCGGCCTCGTCGGCGGCGCTGACGGACGGCGCACAGACGCGCTGGGCGACGCCGACCTCGGCAACTACCCCAGCGACCTCGTGCGCTCGGTCACCCGGGTGCTCTTGCCGCTCTCGACGATCTGGGCCTTGGCGCTCACCTCCCAAGGGGTGCCGAGCACCCTGCACGGCGCCGTCGTGGTCACGCCCATCGACGCCGCCGCGGGGCTGACCGAGCAGGTGATCCCCGTGGGCCCCGTCGCGGCGATGGTGGCCATCAAGCAGCTCGGCACCAACGGGGGCGGCTGGTACGGCCCAAACAGCGCCATGCCCCTTGAGAACCCCACGCCGGTCTCCAACGCGCTGGAGCTCATCGCCATCGTGCTCTTGCCGCTGGCCTGCGCGCTCCTCATCGGGCGAATGACGGATCGGGGCCTCGGGCGTGTGGCCGTCGTGTCGATGATCGTGCTGGCCGTGGCGCTGTGCGCGCCGGTGGTCAGCCTGGAGCTGGGCCCCAACGTGGCGCTCACGGGCCTCGGCGCCCCGGGACCCAACTGGGAGGGCAAGGAGCTGCGCTTCGGCGTCGAGAGCGCGGCGCTGTGGGCCACGCTGACCACGATGACGTCCAACGGCTCGGTGAACGGCATGCACGACAGCCTCTCGCCCCTCGCCGGGCTGTTCCCGCTCGTCGGCATGTTCATCAACTCCGCCTTCGGGGGTGTCGGCGTCGGGGTGATCAACCTCATCGTCTACCTGATCCTGGCGGTGTTTGTGGCGGGTCTGCTCATCGGCCGCACCCCGGAGCTGCTCGGCCGAAAGGTCGAGGTGAAGGAGGTCCGCATCGCGGCCTTGGCGTCTCTGCTCATCCCGCTCTGTGTGCTGTTGCCCACGGCGCTGAGCTTCGAGCTGGGCCTCGCGAACACCTCAAGCCCCGGCCCCCACGGGCTCAGTCAGGCGCTCTACGAGTACGCCAGCGCCGCGGCGAACAACGGCTCAGGCTTTGAGGGCCTCGGCGACGGCACGCCCTGGTGGAACCTCACCTGCGCCGCGGTGCTCGTGCTCTGTCGCTTCATCCCCATCATCGCGCCCTTGGCCATCGTCGGCCGCCTCGCCCAGAAGGCCCCGGCGCCTCGCTCCGCCGGGACGCTCTCCGTCGGCAGCGGCGCGTTCTTGGCCACGCTCCTCGGCGTGATCGTCACCCTGCAGCTCCTCACCTATGTCCCCGCCCTCGCCCTCGGCCCGGTCGCTGAGCACCTCGGCGTCCAGGCCAGCGGCTCGGAGGTCAAATGAGCGCCCGCTCCTTTCTCACGCCGGAGCTCCTCGCCCAGGGCCTCCGCGCCAGCGTCGTCGGGA
>JAKLKD010000039.1 GCA_023150845.1 Myxococcota bacterium
AAGCCGTTCTGGCGCACCCACGAGGCCAGGCCCAAGAGCGGCAGCGAGGGGAAGATGCCCAGCTTCTCAGCGGCCTTCTTCGACAGAGGCTGCTGGTCGGCGGCCTCATGGTACTTCATGAAGAGGATGCGGGTCTTCTTAGACCCCGAGGTGTTGAGCGAGGGCATGGGGGCTCCCGGCGCGTGGTCGGTCATCAGCCCTCAGGATAGCACCTTCCCCCGTCAACGGTGCGGCCCGGCTTGTGAGCGAGCCCGTCTACGCAGTATACTCGTCCACCGTGCGTACACCACTCCTCACCGGAATGCCTACGATGCCTATCACCGCTCCGTCGTCCCGCGCCCTCGCGCCGCTTCTCCGCGGCCTCGGGCTCACCCTGCCTCTGGCGCTGCTCGCCGGGCTGGTCGGCTGCTCCGGCAGCGGCGGAGACGGCGGCCCCACGGCCTCGACCGGCGGCCCCACGACGAGCCAGGGCCCCGGCAAGGAGCCGACGGTTGAGGAGCTCGGCGGCCGCCGCGACGCCTTGGTGATCGCGGAGCTCTCCGACGCGGACTCTCTGCTCTACGCCGTCTCGCAGTCGGCCTCTGACGCCGCGCTCATCGCGAACCTCAACATGGACAACTTCGAGGCGACCTTCGACTGCTCCTTGAAGTATGAGCCCGCCTTCTACGAGTCCTGGACCTGGGACGACACCCACACCATCCTCAAGGTGAAGCTGCGGGAGGGCGTGAGCTGGTCGGACGGCAAGCCCGTGACCGCCCATGACCTCAAGTTCACCTACGACCTCGTCGCCGACCCCGTCGTCGCCAGCCCCCGGCAGTCCATGCTGGAGAAGATGGTGCCCGGCAAGGCGCCCCTGGTGATCGACGACTACAACGTCGAGTTCCACTACCAGAAGGCGTACAACACCGCGACGATGCTCCAGCACGCGGGCCTCGCGCCCTCGCCCAAGCACGTCCTGGAGAGCGCCGACCGGGCGAGCCTGCGCGGCAACGACTTCCACAAGAACCCCACCACGACGGGCCCCTGGCGCATCGACAAGTGGGAGCCCGACTCCCGCATCGTGCTCGTGCCCAACGAGAAGTTCTCCGGGCCCAAGGGGATGACGCCTCGGCTCAACCGCATCATCTTCAAGATCATCCCCGAGTACGCCACCCGGCTCGTTGAGCTGGAGAGCGGCGCCATCGACCTCATGACGGCGATCTTGCCCACGGACGCGGCGCGGCTCAAGAAGTCGAACCCCGAGCTGAGCTTCTACCGCCGCGGCTGGCGCTCCAGCGACTACATCGCCTGGAACAACTTCGACTCCGCCGACTACAAGGCCCAGAAGGAGACGGCGAAGGAGAACCTCGACTGGTCCAAGGTGAAGCGCCACCCGATCTTCGGCGACGTGGCCACCCGGCGCGCGCTCACGAAGGCCATCGACATCGACAAGCTCATCAAGGACCTGCTCACCACCGACGACGGTGAGGTCTACGGCCGCCGCGCCGTGAGCACCGTCACCCCGGCGCTCTGCGACACCCACAACAACGACATCACCCTCATCCCCCTGAACGTCGCCGAGGCCAAGGCCGAGCTGGAGGCCCAGGGCTGGAAGGACACCAACAACGACGGCGTGCTCGACCGCGACGGCAAGCCCTTCCGGTTCACCCTGCTCACGAACAGCGGCAACGCCCGGCGCAACAAGGCCGCCGTCATCGTGCAGGACAACCTCAAGGCCATCGGCGTCGACATGCAGATCGAGCAGGTGGAGTCCAACACCTTCTTTGAGCGCCTGCGCAAGAAGGACTACGAGGCCGCGCTCTCGGGCTGGAGCGCGTCTTTGGCGCCCGACATGAACCCCATGTGGCACAGCGGCGAGAAGTACGAGTTCAACTTCACCGGCTACTCGAACCCCCAGGTCGATCAGCTCATCGCCGACGCCCTGGAGGAGCCCGACGACGCGAAGTCGAACGCCATGCTCAAGGAGGCCCAGCGCCTGATCTACGAGGATCAGCCCTACACCTTCTTGTACTGGATGGACGAGATCGTCGCCGTTCACTCGCGGTTTAAGGACGTTCGGGTGGACATCCTCTCCCAGTACCGGCGCATGGACGCCTGGTGGGTGCCCGCGAACGAGGTCAAGTACCCTCAGTGACCCGGCGCGGGTGAAGGAAGAGGATGTTCACGTACACGCTCAAGAAGCTGGCGATGGCCTTGCCCCTGCTCTGGGGGGTCATCACCCTGATCTTCTTCTTGATTGAGCTCTCGCCAGGCGACGCCACGGATCGGTTCTTCACCCCGGAGACCCCGCCCGAGGTCCGGCAGGCGATCACCGAGAAGTGGGGCCTCGATAAGCCCGCGGTCACCCGCTACGGCATCATGATGGTGAACCTGCTCCAGGGGGACTTCGGCCGGTCGATCTCCCAGGAGCGGCCGGTGTTTGACATCGTGCTCGACGCCTTGCCCAACACGCTGGTGCTGAGCCTCTTGTCCCTCGTCGTCATCAACCTCGTCGGCGTCGTGCTGGGCATCATCCAGGCCGCGCGGCAGTACAGCGCGCTCGACGGCGGGCTCTCGGTGCTCTCGTTGTTCTTCTACTCGATGCCGGGCTTCTGGCTGGCCTTGGTGCTGCAGCTCGTCTTCGGGCTGTGGTGGCCGGTGTTGCCCACCTCGGGCATGATCGACCCGGTCATGCACGACTTCATGACCCCCTCCCAGCAGACCTGGGACAAGCTCGCCCACCTCGTCCTGCCGTCCATCGCCTTGGGGGTGTCCTCCGCGGCCTCCGTCGCCCGGTACATGCGGTCGAGCCTCCTGGAGGTCATCCGCCAGGACTACATCCGCACGGCGAAGGCCAAGGGGCTGCCGGAGTACGTCGTGGTGCTCAAGCACGCCCTGCGGAACGCGCTCCTGCCGATCATCACGATCTTGGGCATGCAGCTCCCGTTCTTGGTCTCCGGCGCGGTGCTCGTGGAGAGCATCTTCGCCTGGCCGGGCATGGGGCGCCTCATCGTGCAGGCGATCTTCTCCCAAGACACGCCGCTCATCATCGCCTGCTTCTTCATCCTGACGATGCTCGTCGTCGTGGGCAACCTGGTGGCGGACCTGCTCTACGCGGTGGTGGACCCCCGCATCCGGTTTGAGTGATGGGGGCCCCCGTGACGCCGCAAGACCACAAGCCGAGCCCCCTGGGCTATGTCCCGGGCCTCGGCCACCTCCTGCGCGGGGACTGGCCGAACGCCATCGGGCTCTCCGTTCAGCTCCTCATCCTCACCTGGGCCGCCGTCGCCGGGTTCCCGCGGCTGGGTGGGCTCTTGTTCCCCGAGCAAGGCGGCTCGGGCCTGCACCCCTGGATCGCGCTGTTGTCGTGGGTCGGCGTGGTGGGCCTCGTCGGCTACACGACCTGGGCCGGACAGCAGCCGCCTCCGCCGAAAGACTCCGTGCGCAGCCCCACGGCGGAGCTCATCAAGCAGTTCCAGCGCAACCGCGCCGGGGTCTTCGGCCTGCACATCGTGAGCTGGATGATCGTGCTCGCCCTGCTCACGCCGCTGGTGGCGCCCTTTGACCCCGACGCCTTAGACGTCGGCGGCAAGAGCCTCCCACCCCAGCCCGGCTACTGGATGGGCACCGACGACTTCGGCCGCGACCTGCTCTCGCGCTCGTTGTACGGCGCCCGCATCTCGCTCTCCATCGGCTTCATCGCCGTGGGGCTCTCGGCCACCTTAGGCGCGCTCATCGGCGCCGTGGCCGGGTACTTCGGCGGCTGGGTGGACCGCCTGTCGATGTGGTTGGTCGATCTCCTCCTCGCCTTGCCCCGCCTGGTGCTGCTCCTGGCCATCGTCGGGCTGTTCCGCTCGGCGGGGGCGCAGTCCTTGTTCCTCATCGTCGTGATCTTGGGGCTCACCGGCTGGATGGGCGTGAGCCGCATTGTGCGCGCCCAGGTGCTCACGCTCAAGGAGCAGGACTTCGTGCAGGCCTGCCGGGCCATGGGAATCCCCGACTCCCGCATCATCCTCGGGCACATCTTGCCCAACGCCATGGCCCCGGTGATCGTGAACGCGTCTCTGGCCATCGGCGGGACGATCTTGACCGAGGCCAGCCTCTCCTTCTTGGGCCTCGGCGTGCCGCCGCCCACGGCCACCTGGGGCAGCATCATCAACGACGGGCGTGAGTTCATGCGCACGGCGCCCTGGATCACCATCGGGCCGGGCTTGCTCATTGTGCTCGCCGTGATGAGCTTCAACCTCTTGGGCGACGGCCTGCGCGACGCCCTCGACCCCAAGCTGCGGGGGCGGGCATGAGCGACGACGCGCTGCTCAAGATTGAGGACCTGCGCACCTACTTCCAGATGGAGGGCGGCCTCGCCCGCGCCGTAGACGGCGTGAGCTACGAGATCCGCCCCGGCCGCACCTTGGCCGTCGTCGGTGAGTCGGGCTCGGGCAAGTCGGTGACGGCCTTGTCCATCCTGCGGCTCATCCCCAGCCCGCCCGGGGTCCACGCCGGGGGCCAGATCCTGTTCATGGGCCGTGACCTCACCAAGCTCTCCGAGGCGGAGCTTCGGGACATCCGCGGCAACCAGATCGCCATGATCTTCCAGGAGCCGATGACGTCGTTGAACCCCGTGTTCACCGTCGGCGACCAGATCGGCGAGAGCCTGCGGCTGCACAAGGGCATGAGCCGGGCCCAGGCCCGTGAGCACGCCATCCAGATGTTGCGTGAGGTGAAGATCCCCTCCCCCGAGGCCCGGGTCGATGAGTACCCGCACCAGCTCTCCGGCGGCATGCGCCAGCGGGTGATGATCGCCATGGCCTTGGCGTGTAACCCCAAGCTGCTCATCGCCGACGAGCCCACCACCGCGCTCGACGTGACGGTGCAGGCCCAGATCCTCGACCTGATGCGGGAGCTGCAGACCCGCAACGGCACGGCGATCCTCTTCATCACCCACGACCTGGGCGTCGTCGCCGAGATGGCGGACGACGTGGTGGTCATGTACGCCGGGAAGGTCGTCGAGCGCGCCGACGTGCAGACCTTGTTCGACGCCCCGACGCACCCCTACACCCAGGGCCTCTTCCGCTCCATGCCCGCTCTTGACGGGCAGCGGGGCCCCCTCATCCCCATCGAGGGATCCGTGCCTAGCCCCTTGGAGTTCCCCAGCGGTTGCCGTTTCCGCAACCGCTGTCCCCAGGCCACTCAGCGCTGTGAGGAGGCCGAGCCCGCGCTCCTGGAGCACGGCCCTGGCCACGTCGTCGCCTGCCACGTCGTCGAGGCGAAGCGCCAGGGGGTGAGCGTATGAGCGGCTCGTCGCCAGGGGAGGTCCTGCTTGAGGTCACCGACCTGCAGAAGCACTTCCCCATCCGCCGGGGCCTCCTGAGCCAGGTCGTCGGCCAGGTCAAGGCCGTCGATGGCGTGTCCTTCACCGTGCGCCGCGGCGAGACCGTGGGCCTCGTCGGGGAGTCCGGCTGCGGCAAGACCACCGCCGGGCGCACCATCCTCCGGCTCATCGAGCCCACCGGGGGTCGGGCGATCTTTGAGGGCAAAGACATCTTCGCGATGCCCAAGGAGGAGCTGCGCCAGCTCCGCCAGCGCATGTCGATCATCTTCCAGGACCCCTACTCCTCGCTGAACCCGCGCATGAACGTCGAGCGTATCGTCGGTGAGGCCCTGGAGGTCCACGGGATCGCCAAGGGCGCGGCCCTGCGGGAGCGCGTCGCGGGGCTCATGCGCCGGGTCGGCCTGCGGGAAGACTCCTTGGAGCGTTACCCGCACGAGTTCTCCGGCGGCCAGCGCCAGCGCATCGGCATCGCCCGGGCCTTGGCCTTGAACCCGAGCTTCATCGTCTGCGACGAGGCCGTCTCTGCCCTTGACGTGTCAATTCAGGCTCAGGTGATCAACCTGCTCAAGGAGCTCCAAGGGGAGTTGGGCCTGTCGTACCTCTTCATCGCCCACAACCTCGCCGTCGTGAAGCACATCTCCGACCGCGTGGCGGTGATGTACCTGGGCCGCATCGTCGAGATGGGCACCGCGGACGAGCTCTTTGAGTCGCCCCGGCACCCCTACACCCAGGCCTTGCTCTCGGCGATCCCCAAGCCGCGCCCGGGCCGCCCCACGGACCGTGTGCTCCTGGAGGGCGACGTGCCGAGCCCGGTGAAGCCGCCGCCGGGCTGCACCTTCCACCCCCGCTGCCGCCACGCCTTGCCCAAGTGCAGCCAGGTGAGCCCGGCCCCGGTGGAGGTCTCTCCGGGGCACACCGTCGCCTGCCACCTCGTCAGCGACGGCCTCACCACGCCCTACCCCATCACCCGCGCCCCCGCGGCGGGCTGAGGAGCGCCCTCTCGTGGACGACTGGAGCTTCTGGGTTCGACTCGCCTACGCCGCGGGCATCCTCGTCGTGGCGCGCTACCTCTCCCACTGGGTGCGGGGCCTCGCCGCCCAGGGCCTGGACCGCACCGACCTCGACCCCTTGGTGCGCCGCACGCTCACCCTCGCCGTGCGGCCGCTCATCTTGCTCGTCGGCCTCAGCGCCGCCGTGCATGTGCTCAACCTCTCGGCGATCTCCAACGCCATCGCCGCGGCGCTGGGCGGCGCGACCATCGCCATCGGCCTCGGCCTCAAGGGTTACCTCTCCGACGCAGCGGCCGGCGCGCTCCTGCTCACGGTGCGCCCCTTCCAGGCCGGGGACGCCGTGGTGCTCGGCGGCAAGGCCAGCGGCCAGATCCGCGAGGTCGGCTTCTTCATGACGGTCTTGGACAGCTACGACGGGAACACCTACTTCGTGCCCAACGGGGAGGTGGCGAGCGCGCTCATCGAGAACATCAGCCGCCGGGGCACCCGCCGGGTGCTGCTCGTCTACCCCGTTAACCCCGACCTCGACCTCGACGCCGCCCGTGAGGCGCTGCTCAACGTCGTCCGCGCCGACGGCCGCGCCTTGGCCGAGCCCGCCCCCGCCGTCGAGCTTGTGGAGGTCACCCCCGACTGGGTGAGCGTCCGCCTCGCGGTCTGGAGCAAGAACGAGCATCACGGCGCGCTCACGGCCTCCGCCCGGGAGGAGGGCCTCAAGGCCCTGCGCCAGCTCGGCATCTACCCGCCCAAACGTCCCCCCGGCACGACCCCTGGCGCGACGCCCTCCGCCGTCGCCTGATCTCCACCCCCCTCCCGAGAGGCCCTTATGGCGAACGCCGAGACCACCGCGTCCTTCAAGTCTGTCCCCGAGATGTGGCACCACCGCGTGCGCTCCACCCCGGACGCCGACGCGATGTACGGCCGCCGCCCTGACAAGTCCTGGTACACCCTGACCTGGGGCGAGTGTGGGGCCCGGGCGCGGAACATCGCCTGCGGCCTGCACGCCATCGGCCTGGAGAAAAAACAGCGCGTGGCGATCCTCTGCTCCACCCGGCCGGAGTGGGTCATCATCGACATGGGCATCCTCTGCGCGACCGGGGCGACGACGACGATCTACCCGTCGAACACCCCCGAGGACTGCGAGTACATCATCAACGACTCCGAGACGCGCTTCGTCTTCGCCGAGAACCAGAAGCAGGCCGACAAGCTCATCTCCCAGCGCGAGAAGCTCCCCGGCCTCAAGAACATCATCCTCGTGGACGGCAAAGGCAGCGCCGACGGCTTCGTGCTCTCTCTGGAGGAGCTGGAGGCCAAGGGCAAGCAGTGGGACGCGGCGAACCCCGGCGAGTACGACGCGGCGATCAACATCTTGGGCCCCGACGACCTCGCCACGCTCATCTACACCTCGGGCACCACGGGCAAGCCCAAGGGCGTGATGCTCGTGCACGACTGCTGGGTGTTTGAGGCCGAGGCCATCGACCGCCTGGGCCTGCTCGGGCCTTCAGGCAAGCAGTACCTGTTCTTGCCCCTGGCGCACAGCTTCGCGAAGGTGCTGGAGTGCGGGTTTATCCGCGTCGGCATGCCCACCGTCGTGGACGGCGACCTCGACAGCCTCGTGCCCAACCTCCAGGCCACCCAGCCCACGGTGATGGGCGCCGTGCCCCGCATCTTCGAGAAGGTCTACAACAAGGTCGTGAGCGGCGCCAAAGAGGGCGGCGGCGTGAAGTACGCCATCTTTAAGTGGGCCATCGGCGTCGGCGGTGAGGTCTCCCGGCTGCGCCAGGCCGGCCAGGAGCCCTCGGGCCTGCTCGCGCTCAAGCACAAGCTCGCCGACAAGCTCGTCTTCTCCAAGCTCAAGGCGCTCTTCGGCGGCCGCATCAAGTACTTCGTCTCCGGCGGCGCCCCGCTCTCGAAGGAGATCGCCGAGTTCTTACACGCCGCGGACATCCTCGTCTTGGAGGGCTACGGCCTCACCGAGTCCTCGGCGGCGAGCTTCGTGAACCGCCCTGACCAGTTCAAGTTCGGCACCGTCGGCGTGGCCTTGCCCGGCGTGAAGGCGAAGATCGCCAACGACGGGGAGATCCTCCTCGCCGGTCGCGGCGTGATGCGCGGCTACTACAACCGCCCCGAGGACACGAAGGAGGTGCTCAGCGAGGACGGCTGGCTGCACACCGGCGACATCGGCGTGCTCGACGGCGAGGGCTTCCTCAAGATCACCGACCGCAAGAAGGACATCATCGTCACCGCGGGCGGCAAAAACATCGCGCCGCAGGAGATCGAGAACAAGCTCAAGACCCGCACGGCCTACGTCTCCCAGATCGTCATGCACGGCGACAAGCGCAACTTCTGCGTCGCGCTCATCACCATCAACCAGGAGCAGGTGGCGAAGTGGGCGGCGGCGCAGGGCCACGCCTGGGCCAGCGCGTCTTACGCGGAGCTCTCCGCGAAGAAGGAGGTCCACGACCTGATCATGGCCGAGGTCACCGAGCTCAACAAGACCATCGCCAGCTACGAGACGATCAAGTACATCCACCTGCTCGACCACGAGCTGAGCATCGACAGCGGCGAGCTGACCCCCAAGATGTCGATCAAGCGCCGGGTCGTCGAGAAGAACTACTGGGACATCCTGGAGAACTTCTACAAGGGCGCGGGCGAGTCCACCCTCTGAGACTTGGGAGCCTCGGCTTATAGGCTGAGGCCCCACACCGCCCCGGCGCCGCTCTCGGCGCCGGTCGCGCCCAAGAAGAAGGTCTCGCCGTCGCCGCTTACGCTGCTGCCGGCCTTCGCCCCGGCCTCGGGGCCGAGCCAGAGGGCGCCTTCGTCAAACGTGCGGCTGCCGCTGTGCGGACCGTAGAGCAAGGCGAAGGCCCCGGCGTCCGCGCCGCCGCCGTCGTGTCGCGTGGCGCCGACCCACAGCTCACCGTAGCCGTCGCCGTCGAGATCCCCGGCGCTGTACACCGCGAAGCCGACGCGGTCCCCGGCGGCGCTGGCGACGATCACGGCCAGGGTGTCGTCCCGGTCCAGGCGGCCGCGGGCGGCGCCAGAGACGAGCCAGACCTCCCCGCCGGGCTCGGCCTCCATCACCCCCGTCGCCCAGTCGTTGAGGCCGTCGCCGTCGAGATCCCCTCCGGCGGTCATGGACTTGCCGAGCTGGTCGTTCGCCCCGCGCCCACGGAGCGTGGTGTCGGCATCGGCGCTCACCGTCGTGCCCGACGGCGGGTCCAAGAAGACGTAGGCCACGCCGGACGCGGCGGCCTCGCCGTCCTCGCCCATGGCGCCGATGATGAGGTCCACCGCGCCGTCGCCGTCGAGGTCGGAGGCCGCGCCCGAGGAGCCGAACCAGCCGAGCTTCTGGGCACCCGAGAGCCGGGTGGTGGCGTCGTTCACGTCCAAGGTCCCGCTGAGCCCGGCGACGACGAAGCCGAAGACCGCGCCGGAGTCTTGGGCGGCGCCGTCCTGGGCCATGCCCAAGGCCCACAAGGTCTCTTCAGCGCCGGTCCCGGTGACGAAGAGGCCGTTCCCGAGCTGGGCGTCGGCCTCGCCGAAGATCGACGCCGCGGGGCTCGCAGAGTGTAAAGCATCACTGTACACATCGACGCGACCGGCCCGGGTGCCACCCGTGGGCTCCCAGAACGCGGAGACGGCGAGGCCGCCCCCGGAGAGCGCGGCGAGGCCGACGCCGAAGTAGCCGCCGCTGCTCGTGAGCACGGCGTCGGCGTTCTCGGCCAGAAGCTCACCCTCGGGGGCGTTGAACAAGAGCACCGCGCCTGTGCCGCCGCCCCGGGCCGCCGCCCCGACAGCCCAGGCCTCCCCGACCCGCGCCGCGCTGGTGCCGACGCCGTCCCCGGCCGCGCCCCGGGCCACCGTAGGCACCGACGAGAGGCTCACCTGCCCCTCGACCCGCCCGGTGTCGCCGGTCTCGCCGGTCTCTCGGCCCGTCTCGCCGGTCTCCCCGCCGGTCTCCCGCCCTGTCTCCCGGCCCGTCTCGCCGGTCTCTTCAGAGTCTAGGCGGCCGCTGTGGCCGTCGCCGGTCTCTGCGGAGTCGACGACACGGGGTGCCTTGTGAGGACCACAGCCGCCCAGCGTGAGGGTGACCAGGAGCAGAGGAGTTCTCATCGCCCTGGTGTACCACGCCTGTAGGAGCCTTGCGCAGAGGTTCAGAGGGCGCTATCCACGCCCCGTATGAGCTCCCGCATCCCCGGCTTCTACAAGCTTCTGCCCCAGGCGCGCCTCGACGCCCTGGAGTCGCACCTCGGCGTCGACACCGCCGGGTTCCTCAGCGACGGGCTGCCCCTCGAGACCGCGGACCTCATGGTGGAGAACGTCGTCTCCACCTTCCCGCTGCCGCTCTCCGTGGCGATCAACCTCCTGCTGAACGGCCAAGACATCGCCGTGCCGATGGTCGTTGAGGAGCCCTCCGTCGTCGCCGCCGTCTCGAACATGGCCCGGCTCACCCGCCGCGCCGGGGGCGTGACCGCCGAGGCCGACGACGGCGTGATGACCGGCCAGCTCCAGGTGATCCCCAAGGGGGACCCCGAGGTCTGCGCCGCGGCGCTCCGGGCGGAGCTCCCCGCGCTCATCGCCGCGGCCACCGGGGTCCACCCCAAGCTTGAGGAGCGCGGCGGCGGCCTGCGCGGCGTCGATGTGCGCCTCGTCACCTACGACGAGCCGGGCTTCCCCGTCGAGCGCTACGTCGTGCTCCACGTTCACCTCGACTGTGTGGACGCCATGGGCGCGAACATGGTGAACACCCTCGTCGAGCGCCTCGCGCCCCTCGTCGAGGCGATCACCGGCGAGCGTGTGGGCCTGCGTATCCTCACGAACCTCGCCGACCGCCGCCTCGCCCGCGCCCGGGTGAGCCTGCGCCCCGAGCACCTCGACCCTGAGAACGGCACCGGCGCCGAGGTCGCCGAGGGCATCGCCGCCGCCTGGCGCTTCGCCTGGGCCGACCCCTACCGCGCCACCACCCACAACAAGGGCGTGATGAACGGCGTCGACCCCGTCGCCATCGCCACGGGCAACGACTGGCGCGCCATCGAGGCCGGGGCCCACGCCTACGCCGCCCGCGACGGCCAGTACCGCCCCCTCACCCGCTGGGTCGTCGACGCCGAGGGCACGCTCCAGGGCTCCATCGAGCTTCCCCTCCAGGTGGGCACCGTCGGCGGGCCCATCCGGGTGCACCCGCGGGTCCAGGCGAACCTCGCGCTCTTGGGCGGCCCCCGCGCCCGCCAGCTCGCCGGGATCATGGCCGCCGTGGGCCTCATCCAGAACCTCGGCGCCCTGCGCGCCTTGGCCACCGAGGGCATCCAGCAGGGCCACATGCGCATGCACGCCCGCAGCGTCGCGGCCATGGTCGGCGCCACCGGGGCCGAGGCCCTGGCCGTCGCGAAGACCCTCCACAGCCTCGGTGACTTCTCTGAGGAGACCGCGCGACGGGTGCTCGCCGGGCTGCGCGGCTCGTGAGCGGGGCCTGGATCGGGCGCGCGCCGGGCAAGCTCATCCTCTTGGGTGAGCACAGCGTCGTCGTCGGCCACCGCGCCATCGCCGCCGCCGTGTCCCGGGGCACGACGGTGCGGCTGGACCCCATCGACGGGCCGACCCGCCTCGGCGAGTCCGCGATCCAAGACGACCGCCTGATGACCGCGCTCCAGGCCGTGCTCCCCGCTGAGGGCCTGGAGGTGCACATCTCGACGGACCTGCCCGTCGGCCGGGGCATGGGCAGCTCCGCGGCCTTGGCCATCGCCCTGCTCCGCGCCCGCGCCGCCCGGGAGGGGCGCGCCCCGAGCTTCGCCGAGCTTCACCGCGACGGCTTCGTCATCGAGCGGGTCTTCCACGGCAACCCCTCGGGCCTCGACCACTGCGTCGTGGCCATGGGCGGCGCGGTGCTCTACCGCCGCGGCGAGGCCCCGACGCCGCTCCAGATGCCGTCTTATGCGGTCGTGGTCCTCGACAGCGGCGTCGCCGGGGACACGGGGCAGCTCGTCGCCGGGGTGGCCTCTCGCAGGCCCGGCGTCGATCCCGCGCTCAACCGTCTGGGAGAGCTCGTCGAGCTCGCGCTCCCCGCGCTCCACGATCCTCACGCCCTGGGCGGGATCATGAACGAGGCCCACGGGCGGCTGCGCGAGATCGGCGTCTCGACGCCCTCCTTGGACGACATGTGCGCTCTGGCGCTCCAGAACGGCGCTCTCGGCGCCAAGCTCTCCGGCGCGGGCGGGGGCGGGGTCGTCCTCGCTTTGTGCCCCGATGGTGGGGAGGGTCTTGTTCAAGCCGCCGCGCGGCGTAAGATCGCGGCGTTTGCTTGTCGGCTCCCGGAGGCATGATGGCAACGGCGATCGCTCACCCAAACATCGCGCTGGTCAAGTACTGGGGTAAACGAGACGTTGACCTCAACCTGCCGTCGACCAGCTCGATCTCGGTGACCCTCGACTCGTTTCAGACCCAGACCACCGTGCGTTGGGACTCCCCGCGTGACCTCGCTTGGGTGGACGGCAAGCCCGCGACCCCGGCGGACGCGAAGAAGATCTTCAAGCACCTCGACCTCATCACCCCAGGCCGCCCCCCGGCCCGGGTGATCACCCACTCAAACTTCCCCGTCGCCGCGGGCCTGGCCTCGTCGTCATCCGCCTTCGCCGCGCTGACCATCGCCGCCGCCGACGCCGCCGGGGAGCGTTTCTCCCCCGAGGAGCTCTCCTGCCTGGCCCGCCAGGGCTCGGGCTCGGCCTGCCGCTCCTTGTGGGGCGGCTTCGTGGAGTGGCGCCGGGGCATGCTCAGCGACGGCAGCGACTCCCACGGCCTGCACCTCGCCCCCCGGGACCACTGGGACCTGCGCGTCGTGGTCGCGATCATCGACGGCGGCCAGAAGAAGATGCCCTCGACCAAGGGCATGATCCACACCATGGAGACCTCGCCGATGTACCAGGCCTGGACGCTTTCGTCCGACCGGGACGTGAGCGAGGCCCGGCACGCGATCATGGAGCGGGATCTGGAGAGCCTGGGCCAGGCCATGGAGCGCTCCACCCTCAAGATGCACGCGACGATGATGACCGCCGACCCGCCGATCCGCTACTGGAAGTCCACGTCGGTCTGGGCCATGGACGCCGTCGAGGATCTGCGCCGCCAGGGCATCTCCGCCTGGTGGACCATGGACGCGGGCCCGAACGTGAAGATCCTCTGCGAGGCCGAGCACGCCGAGCACATCGCCCAGCGCCTCCGGGTGCTCGTGGACGAGGTGCTCGTGCTCAAGATCGGCGAGGGTCCACGCCGTGTGCCCGACGACGAGGAGGCCCTTGCCCGCTTCCCCGTCCGCTGACCGCGCGCTGACCGTCCTCGCCCCGGGGAAGCTCGTGCTCGTCGGGGAGTACGCCGTGCTCGATGGCGCCCCCGCGGTCGTCGCCGCCGTAGACCGGGGCGTGCGCTGCGAGGTGCGCCCGGGCGACGCCGTCGAGACCCCCGCCGACGACCGCTTCGCCCGCGCCGCCCTCCAGGCCGTCTCGGCGCCGCCCCGGCGGTACCGCTTCTCCGACTGGAACCCCGTGTCTCTGCCCGAGGGCAAGGCGGGCTTCGGCGGGAGCGCCGCGGCCTGCGTCGCCGCCGTGGTCGCCGGGCGCATCGCCTCGGGCCACACCCTGAGCGGCGCCGACGCGGCCCTCGCCCGGCGGGTCCACCAGGAGGTCCAAGGCTCGGGCTCCGGGGTGGACGTGCTGGCGTCGTGGTACGGCGGCCTGCGGCGCTTTGAGGGCCTCACCCACACCGCGCTCCCGGCGCGGCGCCTCGTCGCGGTCTACTCCGGGCGCTCGGCGTCTACGGGCCCGCGGGTGCAGCGTTACCTCCAGTGGTCGGGCCGCCAGGGCTTTGTCGACGAGTCCGCCGCCCTGGCCGACCTCTTCGCCGCTGATCCAATCGCCGCATTGCAGCACGGATTTACGCTGCTCTGCAACATGGCTCGGGCCGCCGGGGTCGAGTATGAGACCCCCGGCCTCCGGCGCATCGTGGACCTCGCCGCGTCCTATGGGGGCGCCGCGAAGCCCTCCGGCGCTGGCGGCGGGGACGTCGCCGTGGCGATGTTCCCCGAGGCTGAGGCCGAGGCCGCGTTCTGCGCCGCCTGCGCGGCCGAGGGCCTGCCCCCGATCCCCGTGACGATCGCCCTTGGCGCCGCATCGAGCGCCCTCTCGGAGCCCTGATGCCCCCCGACAGCCACGACGCCCCCGCGCCCATCTCGTCCCGCAAAGCCGAGCACATCGCGCTCTGCGAGACGGATGACGTGGCCTTCCGGGCGCAGACGAACCTGCTCGACGAGGTGCAGCTCGTTCACGACGCCCTGCCAGAGCTGGCCCTGGAGGACATCGACCTCAGCGTCACCTTCTGCGGCAAGACGCTCAAGGCGCCCCTCATCATCGCGGCGATGACCGGCGGCACAGCCCAGGCCGAGTCCATCAACCGCACCTTGGCCGACGTGGCCCAGCGCCACGGCCTCGGCTTCGGCTTCGGCTCCCAGCGGCCCCTGCTCTCCGGGGTGACCGAAGGCTACGCCGTGCGGGACGTGGCCCCGGACGCGCTCATCTTGGGCAACCTCGGCCTCGTCCAGGCCCGGGAGACCTCCACCGCCGCCATCGAGCGCCTCATCACCACCTGCGGGGCCGACGCCCTCTGCCTGCACCTCAACCCGGCGATGGAGGTGATTCAGCCCGGCGGTGACGTCGACTTCCGCGACGGCCTCAAGACCATCACGCGGCTCGTGCAGGAGCTCTCCGTGCCCGTCGTCGTCAAAGAGACGGGCTGCGGCCTCTCCCGTGACCTCGGGCGCCGCCTCGTCGATGTCGGCGTGCGCTGGGTGGACACCTCCGGCGCCGGGGGCACCTCTTGGGTGGGCGTCGAGACCCTCCGCGCCAAGGCCGACCAGCGGGCCCTGGGGGAGCGTTTCTGGGACTGGGGCATCCCGACGGCGGCCTCGGTGGTGCAGCTCGCCGACCTCGGCCTGGGCATCTGCGCGACCGGGGGTGTCGCCGACGGCCTCGCCGCCGCCCACGCCGTCGCCCTAGGCGCCACCGCGGCTGGGGTCGCCCGGCCCTTCTTGCAGGCGCTCTCCCAAGGAGGCCCCGAGGGCCTGGAGCGCCGGGTGAGGTTGGTCCTCGACGAGCTCCGCTTCGCCCACTTCTTGTCCGGGGCCCGGACCCCCGCGGCGCTTCAGGCCAAGCCGATCCTCGTCGGGCCGCGCCTCGCCCGCTGGATCCCCAAGGGGAGCCCGCTGCGCGACCGGGCGATGCTGTAGCCAAGCCCCCAAGATCTCGGTTATCCACTGAGGAAAAGGATGACCCATGAACGCCGGACAGCTCCTCCATCGCCTCCCTGAGCCGATCAAGCAGGCCATCAAGGACAAGGTCTACCCCCAGCTCCTCCTCGAGGGGGAGACGGTGCCCGAGTGGCACCTCCAGTCCTGGGACGGCGCCTGGTTCCGCCACAACAACAACAAGTGGACCGTGCTCGTCGTCTACCCCGGCGACGACACCCCGGGCTGCACAGCGCAGCTCCAGGACATGCAGGCCCACTACGCCCGCTTCAAGGAGCTGGGCGCAGAGATCTACGGGATCAACCCCGCCGAGGCGCCCTCCCACAAGGCCTTCGCCGAGAAGCACGGCTTCACCTTCCCGCTGCTCACCGACCGCGGCGGCGTGGTCGCCCGGCAGCTCCGGGCCGCGGTGCAGCTCCCGCTCAAGACCGTCATCTTACGCACGGTCTACCTCGTGAACCCCGAGCGGAAGATCCGCCTCGCCAACCGCGGCGCGCCCCCGGCGTCGGCGATCATCCGCTCCATCGAGGCGCTCCAGCAGGCGACCCGGGCGGGGATGTAGTCAGCGATAAGAAACGATCGTTTCTTTACTCAGCTCGTTAAGAAACGATCGTTTCTTTACTCAACCCGTTAAGAAACGATCGTTTCTCTCACCAACCCGCTAAGAAACGATCGTTTCTCTCACCAACCCGCTAAGAAACGATCGTTTCTCTCACGCTCGCCCGAGGGGAGGCGCTGCACCCGTGAGCTTCAACCGGATCGTTCGGCCCCGAGCGCCCCGATGAGCCGCGTCACCGGGGAGTACGACACCATCACCACCACGGGTGAGGCGGTGCGCGCCTTCGTGCCGTACCCGCTGCCTCCTCGGGATCCGCCCTTGGCGCTGGATGGCCGGGTCGCCGCGCTCCTCGTCGAGGCGAACGCCCGGCTGCGTGAGCTTGAGCTCGCTGGGGACCTCGTCCCCTCCATCGAGTGGTTCGTGTACGCCTTCGTGCGAAAAGAGGCCATCCTCTCCGCGCAGATCGAGGGCACCCAGGCCACGCTCATGGATCTGCTCAACATCGAGGCCTCCAGCGAGGCCCCGGTCGACGCCGACGTGGAGGAGGTCTGCGGTTACCTCTCCGCCGTCGGTTACGCCTGGGACCAGGTCGCCCGGGACGATGGGCTCCCCATCTCCACGCGGCTCCTGTCGGAGACCCACCGACGGCTGCTCAGCGGCGCGCGGGGCGCCTTCAAGCAGCCCGGCGAGGTGCGCCGCTCACAGAACTGGATCGGCGGCACCCGCCCGGGCAACGCCGCCTTCGTGCCGCCCCCGCCCCATCGCCTGCCCGAGCTCCTCAGCGAGTTTGAGCGGGCCATCCATGACGAGAGCGACCTCCCGCCGCTGGTCCGCGTCGCCTTGTTGCACGTTCAGTTCGAGACGCTCCACCCCTACCTCGACGGCAACGGGAGGCTCGGGCGGCTCCTCATCACCCTGCTGCTGCGGCACTGGGGCCTGCTCACCCGCCCGTTGCTCTACCTGAGCCTCTACCTCAAGCGGCACCGCGGCGAGTACTACCGCCGCCTCAGCGCGGTGCGTGAGCAGGGGGACTGGGAGGGCTGGCTCTGCTTCTTCTTGGAGGGCGTCGCCCTGATCGCCGCGGAGACCGTAGACACGGCGCGGGCCCTGCACGCCGTCGTCGAGACGAGCCGCCAGCGGCTCCTGCACCATGAAGACGCCACCGTGCTCAGCCTGCGGCTCTTTGAGCTGCTGCCCAAGAACCCGCTCCTCTCCGTGAGCCGGGCCATGACGCTCTTGGGCTGCTCACGCCCCGCCGCCGCGAAGGCCCTGGACGTCTTGGAGGCCGCGGAGATCATGCTCCCCCGGGACGACCACCGCCGAGGGCGTGTCCTCATGTTTGAGGAGTACCTCAGCTACCTCCGGCAAGACACGGAGCTAGAGCCCGCGCCGCAGACCCAACCGCAGATGACCCAAGCGCCGATGTAGTCAGCGACTACATCCCGTCCGTAGGCTCACTGGGCGCGGGCACGTCGGCGAGCAAGAAGGTCGCTAGGTCCTGCTCGGCCCGGTAGAGCTTGAGCGCCGAGGCCGGGGAGAGCGAGCGCTGGCGCACCGTGCCGTCTTCAGAGACGAGCAGCGCGACGATCTCCTGGAGCTCCAGCTCCGTGCGCGCCATGTACTTCCCGGCGACGAGGCCCACGGCGCCGAGCTCGTAGGGCAGATCCCCCCGCGTGTTGAGGCTGAACCAGACCTTCACCAGCTCCGGGCTGCGGCGGCGGTCGCTGGACTCCCGCAGGACCTCCACCCGCACGTCTCGGGCCGGGGCGATGCGCTGCAGCTCAAGGTAGAGCAGGTCTTGCAGGCGCTCCGCGTCGGGGGGCGTCACCGGCACGTCGCCGCCGATGGCGACACGCATGGCGTTGAGGCGGGGGTCGTCCCCTGGGCGGGGCGGCGGCTCGGCGGACTTCACGACCTCAGCGGTCGGGGTCGGCCCGGCCTCGACCGCCGGGGTGGGCCCAGGCGGCGGCCGAGGAGGCGCCGCGGTGTAGCCCGCCAAGGAGTCCACATAGGCGGTGAAGCCCCAGATCGAGAGCCCCGCGACGGCGAAGAGCAGGACGTAGACCAGCCAGCGCAGGGAGAGCCGGGGCGCGGCGACCAGCGGCGGCGGCGGCGGACCCGGCTCACGCTCCAGCGGGCGCGAGGGGGTGCGACGGCTGCGGTCGGACGGCTCGGTCTTGGGCGCGGGCGCCGGGGCCTTGCCCGCGGGGAAACGGATGACCTGGCCCCGGCCGACCGCCCCACCGCCGCCCGCGGCGACACGGCTGACGACGGGCAGGGGCTCCACGGACGCCAAGGGCAGGTCCACGGGCTCGTCCAGGGGCTCTAAGGGCTCGATGGCCTCGACGACGAGGGGCTCCGGCGGGGGGCGCGGCGGCGCCTTCGGCGGCGGGGCCTTCATGGGCTCCGGCGCGGCCTTCACCGGCTCCGGCGCGACCTTCACCGGCTCCGGCGCGACCTTCACCAAGGTCGGCTTGGTGGCCTTCGGCGGCGCGGGGGGCGTAGGCGACGCGGGGGGCGTAGGCGGCGCGGCGACGGCGGGCAGCTCCTCCGGCGCCAGCTCGGTCACGACCACCGGCGGCCGCGGGGCCCGGGGGCCCGTCGTCTTCACCTTGAGGCCCTCCGCGGCGGGCGCGGCGGGCGCCGCGGGCTTGGGCTCCTCGTCTTCGCCGTCCCAGGCGTCCCAGAGGTCTACGTCAAAACACCCAGCCAAGGCGGGGAGAACGTCGGCGCGCTGCCAGGGGCCGCCGTCGACGCTGACCGGGTCATCACGGCGCACTACGCCGATTCGGGAGAGCCTGCGCAGCTCCTCCACGTCGTCGATCTGCCTCTGGCCGTCAGCGGTCCTGACCTGAAACCGCGGCATCTGGCCGCCTCTGGGGACGACCTCAGAATGGCACCGCCGGGGGCGCTCGTCAACGGGGCAGGCCGTGGCGCTGGGGGAGGCGGGAGGATAGGAGGGCGTCCCCTCTGCGGAGAGCACATGCCCCACGTTGCGGTCATCCCTGGTGACGGGATCGGGCGGGAGGTCCTCGACGAGGGCCTCAAGGTCTTGCGGGCGCTGGACGCGCGCCACGGTCTCGACCTGCGCTTCACCCACCTCCCCTATGGCGCCGATCGGTACCTCAGCACGGGGCTCACGATCACCCCCGAAGAGATGGCCGGGCTGCGCGAGTACGACGCGGTCTACCTCGGCGCGCTGGGCGATCCTCGGGTGCCCTCGAACGTACACGCCAAGGACATCCTCCTCGGCATGCGCTTCCAGCTCGACCTCTACATCAACCTGCGGCCCTGCGTGCTCCTGGATGAGCGCTACTGCCCCCTCAAGGACCGCCGCCCCGAGGACGTGCGCTTCACGGTGTTCCGCGAGAACACCGAGGGCCTCTACACCGGCATCGGCGGGCAGTTTAAGCGCGACACCGCCGATGAGGTCGCCATCGAGGCCGAGCTCAACACCCGCAAAGGGGTCGAGCGCATCATCCGCGCGGCCTTTGAGCACGCCCGGTCCCGGGGCCTCAAGCGGGTGTGTATGTCGGACAAGTCGAACGCCATGCGCCACGGCCACGACCTCTGGCAGCGCGTGTTTAAGCTCGTCGCCGCCGAGTACCCCACCATCAAGGCGAGCCACCTCTACGTCGACGCCTTGGTCATGGAGATGGTGCGCGCCCCGGACCGCTTCGACGTCATCGTCACCAACAACCTCTTCGGCGACATCGTCACCGACCTCGGCGCGCAGATTCAGGGCGGCATCGGGCTCGCGGCTTCTGGAAACCTGAACCCCGAGGCCGGCATCGGGATGTTTGAGCCTGTGCACGGCTCCGCGCCGGACATCGCCGGGCAAGGGCTCGCCAACCCCCTCGCCGCGGTGCTCAGCGCGGGAATGATGTTGTCCTGGCTCGGTCACGTCGAGCTAGAGCGGCAGATCGAGGACGCCGTGCGTGTGGCGCTCAACGATGGCCTCGTCACCCGTGAGCTGGGGGGGAGCCTCTCCACCAGCCAGGTCGGCGACGCCATCGTAGCGATCTTGTCCCGCTGAACCCTGAGCCCTCTGGAGCCCAAGATGTCGTCTCGCCCGCCCATCGTCTTCCTCGGCGCCAAGCGCACCCCCTTCGGCGCCTTCAACGGCGCGCTCGCCGACGTCAGCGCGACGGAGCTCGGCGTCATCGCCTCCAAGGCCGCCTTGGCCCAGGCCGGGGTGAGCGCTGAAGAGGTGGACCACGTCATCTTCGGCAACGTCATGCAGACGAGCGCCGACGCGATCTACCTCGCCCGGCACATCGGGCTCAAGGTCGGCGCCCCGGTGCCCACCCCGGCGGTCACAGTGAACCGCCTCTGCGGCTCGGGCTTCGAGTCCGTGGTGCAGGGCGCCCACCGCCTGCTGCTCGGCGAGAGCACCATGGTCCTCGCGGGCGGCACCGAGAACATGAGCCAGGCCCCCCACACCCTCCGTGGCCTGCGCAAGGGGCTCAAGCTCGGCGGCGCGCCCATGGGCGACTCCCTCCAGGAGGCGCTGTTCGACACCTACGTCGGCGCCCCCATGGCCATCACCGCCGAGAACCTCGCGGAGGTCTACAAGATCAGCCGCGAGGACGCCGACGACTACGGCTTCCGCTCCCAGACGGCCTGGCTCGCCGCCCACAACGAGGGCCGCTACGCCCAGGAGCTCACCCCCGTCGTCGTGAAGGACCGCAAGGGCGAGATCACCGTCACCGTCGATGAGCACCCCCAGCTCTCGCCGCTCGCGCCGGAGAAGAACCGCGCCCGCTTCTCCCGGGAGGCCATGGCGAAGCTCCCGGCGATCTTTAAGAAGGACGGCACGGTCACCGCGGCGAACGCCTCGGGCATCAACGACGGCGCCGCGGCCCTGGTGTTGACCACCGAGCCCCACGCCGAGTCCCGGGGCCTCACCCCGCTGGGCCGCCTCGTCGCCTGGGGCGTGGCCGGGGTCGAGCCCAAACACATGGGCATCGGCCCGGTCTACGCCATCCAGCGCGCCCTGGAGATGGCCAAAATGACCCTCGGTCAGATGGAGCTGGTCGAGATCAACGAGGCCTTCTCCTCGCAGTACCTCGCCTGTGAGCGGGCCTTGGGCCTCAGCCGCGACGTGAGCAACGTGGACTCCGGCGGCGTCGCCGTCGGTCACCCCTTGGCCGCGTCCGGCGCCCGCATCACCGCCCACCTGCTCTACGAGCTCAAGCGCCGCGGCGCGCGCTATGGTGTAGGCAGCGCCTGCATCGGCGGCGGCCAGGGCATCGCGGTGATCATCGAGGCCCTCTGAGCCCAGCGCCCCACCTCTCCCGAGCCCCAAGCGGAGCCCCAGCCCATGTCTGAGACCACCCACGCCGAGCCTCTGAACGACGGCAGCCTCATCTACGACTGGAACACCCAAGGCGACCGCGTGTCGCCGCCGATGCGCCGGGTCTCGTACTTCGACGAGACGCTGCGCGACGGCATCCAGTGCCCCTCGGTGGTGGACCCCCCCATCGAGGCGAAGATGCAGATGATCCGCCTGATGGACAAGCTCGGCGTGCACCACGTCGACATCGGGCTGCCCGGCGCCGGGGCCCGGGCCGTGGCGGACTGCACCGTGCTCGCCGAGATGATCCGCGACGAGGGCCTCAACATCAAGGCGGCCTGCGCGGCGCGCACCCACCCCAACGACATCAAGCCCGTCATCGAGATCTCCCAGAAGGTCGGCCTGCCCATCGAGGTCATGGCCTTCTTGGGCACCTCACCGATGCGGCTCTACGCCGAGTCCTGGACCGCCGACATCCTGGAGGAGCGCACCCGCGACTCCGTGCGGCTGGCCAAAGGCGCGGGCCTGCCCTGCACCTTCGTCACCGAAGACACCGTGCGCTCCCAGCCGGCCCTGCTCAGCCGCCTGTTCCGGGGCGCCATCGCTGAAGGCGCGGACGGCCTCTGCCTCTGCGACACCGTCGGCCACGCCACCCCCGACGGCGTGTTCAACCTCATCCACTTCACCAAGAACCTCATCCGCGCTGAAGGCACCAACACCCGGGTGGACTGGCACGGCCACAACGACCGCGGCCACGCCTTGCCCAACGCGCTGATCGCCGTCGAGGCCGGGGCCGACCGCGTGCACGGCACGGTCTTGGGCATGGGCGAGCGCGTCGGCAACACCCAGCTGGACCTGTTCTTGGTGAACATGAAGCTGCTCAACGTCGAGGACGCCGAGCTGCACCTGCTGAGCGAGCTCGTGCAGCTCGCGTCTGAGGCCTGCCACGTCCCCATCCCGGTGAGCTACCCCGTGTTCGGCCGCGACGCCTTCCGCACCGGCACCGGCGTTCACGCCGCGGCGGTGATCAAGGCCCAGAAGCGCGGCGAGGACTGGCTCGCCGACCGCATCTACTCCGGCGTGCCCGCGGGCTGGTTCGGCCGCCGCCAAGAGATTGAGGTCGGCCACTACAGCGGCATGTCCAACGTCGTCGCCTGGCTGGTGACCCGGAACATCGAGCCCAAGGATTCCTTGGTGCAGGCGATCTTCGAGCAGGCCAAGGCCGGGAACCGGCTCCTGGACGAGCAGGAGATCCTCAGCATCGTCCGGTCCCACGCGGCCTGAGCCGCCCGGGCGGGTGGTCCTTACTTGACCATCAGCCCGATGGCGACCGCCGCCGAGGGGCCCGGAGGCTCGCTGAAGCGGCGGCGAAAGCGGGAGCGTTTGCTGTGGGTGGCCTGGGCGGCGATGGCGGCCTGGGCCACGGGCTCAGTGACCTGCACGAGCCGCACCCCGGCGAAGTAGTCCATCGTCGGCACGCCCGAGAAGACCAAGGTGGCGTTGGGCCCCGTGGCCTCGGTCTTCATGATGAGGTTGCCGCGCAGGTCGTAGAGCACGATGCTGATCAGCGCGGCGCCGACGTCCCCGCAGGCGACGAGCTGGTACTCGATGTCGGACTGCAGGCTCACCAGCATGTACTGGGAGCTGCCCTCGTCCACGTCCCACGAGGCGTTGGCCTTGAGGCGCCAGCGCTCGGCCTGGGCCTCCTCGATCATGCCGTTCGTGCAGATGCGGGCCGAGAGCTGGTCGGCCCGGGCCTCGCCGCCGACGCCCCAAGCGGTGAGGCCCACGGCGAGCGCCACGAGCCGCGCCGCCGAAGCCCAAGCTGACCTCTCGCGCCGAGATGACCGCCTCAAAGGTTCTCTCCCTTCATTCGGCGCAGCAGCTCGGCCCGCCGCGGATCCTCCTCGGGCGCCTCGGCCCGGGCCGCCTCGCGTAAGGCGGCGGTCAGGCGACGGTTGTTCAGCAGGATGTGCCACACGAGCAGACCAGCGAGGAGCAGGTTGATGACGCGCAGGGGGCCCTGAAACTCAGGGACTCCGACGGTCACGAGGAAGCAGGCCCCCAAGAGGTTGACGACCTGCACCGACCAGAACAGACGACGCCGAGTGTACCAGCCCTCGCCGAGATGCACGGCGCGATTGATCGCCAAGAGCGCGAAGACGCCCAGAAGTGTGGCCGCGCTCAGATCCACGGGACCGCCATGTTGTCGATGAGCCGCGTTCTCCCGATCCATCCCGCGACCAAGGCGCGCGCGGGTCGGTCCAGGGTCGTGAGCGGCCGCAGGTGGTCAGGGTCCACGATCTCAAAGTAATCGAGGCGGTCCACGTCGAGGGCGGACAGCCCCGCGGCGCGCAGGGCGGCGACGTCCCGCTCCCCCGACGCCGCCGCGGCGACCACGGCGCGTAGCCCCGCGGAGAGGCTCAGGGCCCGCCCACGCTCCGCTGGGCTGAGGTAGGTGTTGCGGGACGACATCGCGAGGCCGTCGGGATCCCGGATGAGGGGCCCGCCGATGATCTCGACGGGCAGGCCGAGGTCCGTCGTCATGCGCCGGATGACGGCGAGCTGCTGGAAGTCCTTCTCGCCGAACACCGCGAGCTGGGGCTGCACGACGCCGAAGAGCCGTGCGACGACGGTGGTGACCCCGTCGAAGTGCCCCGGCCGGGCGGCGCCGCAGAGCCCCTCGGTGAGCCCAGCGACGGAGACCGTGGTAGCGCGCCCCGGCGGGTAAAAGTCCGTCGGGGCGAACACCAGATCGACGCCCTCGGACGCGCAGAGCCGCTCGTCCCCGGCGAGGTCGCGGGGGTACCGCGAGAGGTCCTCGTTGGGGCCGAACTGCAGGGGGTTCACGAAGATCGAGACCACGAGGCGGTCACAGCGGGGTCGGGCCAAGGCCATGAGCGAGGCGTGGCCGGCGTGTAAGAAGCCCATCGTCGGCACGAAGCCGATGGTGAGCCCCTCCGCCCGCCAGGCGCGCACCCGCTCCACGAGGGCGGCCAGCGTGGTCAAGGTCTCCATTCTAGGCCTCGCTCAGTAGATCTTCGCGAGCTTAGGCGCGGGCTGCTCGCGATGGAAGGTGTGCCGGGCCTGGGGGAAGGTCCCCTCATGCACCTCGCGGACGTACTGGCGCACGGCCTCGGTCATCGGGCTCTCCAGCTCGGCGAAGCGCTTGACGAAGCGCGGGTGGAAGGAGCTGTCGAGGCCCAAGAGGTCGTTCACCACGAGCACCTGGCCGTCGCAGCCCACCCCGGCGCCGATGCCAATGGTGGGGATGTGCAGGGCGGCGGTGACCTCGGCGGCGAGCTCGCCAGGCACCATCTCCAGCACCACGGCGAAGGCCCCGGCCTCTTGCACGGCCAAGGCGTCGCGCATGAGCTGAGCGGCGGCCTCCTCACCGCGGCCCTGCACCCGGAACCCGCCCAAGGCGTGCACGGACTGGGGGGTGAGGCCGACGTGGGCCACGACGGGCACCCCGGCGCCGACGATGGCGTCGATGGCCGCGGCCACACGCTCGCCGCCTTCGAGCTTCACCGACTGGGCGAGGCCCTCCTTCACCAGCCGCCCGGCGCTCTCAAGGGCCTGCTGGGGCGAGACCTGGTACGACATGAAGGGCATGTCGACGGTAAGGTGGGCGGTTCGCAGGGCGCGGCCGACGCAGCGGCCGTGGTAGACCATGTCGTCTAGGGTGACGCCCAAGGTGTCGGGGAGGCCTTGGAACACCATGCCCAAGGAGTCGCCGACGAGCACCATGTCCACCCCGGCGGTGTCCACGATGCGGGCGGTGGTGTAGTCATACGCGGTCACCATCGCGATCTTCTGGTTGTCGGCCTTCATCTGGCGAAGGTCCAACGCGGTCTTACGGGGCATTCTCTCCGTCCTCAGCAACCTCCGCCGAGACAAAGCTGGCGGCGAGCCGCTCACGCGGCCCGCTGAACAACCCTGGCTGATCCTCCCGCTCGGCGGGCGCCGATGCAGGGGTAGCGGAGGGGGTTTGACCGCGCAGCCAGCCCCGGATCATCCCGAGGATCACGTCGCGGCCATCTTGATCGTCTACGTAGTCGAGCTCGGTGGTGTCGAGGCGGATGACCGGGGCGCGGTCGTACGCGTCGAGGAGCCGATGATAGCGCGCGCGGAGCCCGTCGAGGTACTCGGCGGTGATGGCCTGCTCGGCGGCGATGCCCCGGCGCTTGATGCGGCGGAGGATCACCTCCGTCGGCGCGTCGAGGAAGAGCACCAGATCAGGCTTGGGCACGCCGTCCGAGAGCAGGCCCGCGAACCGTTCGTATAGGCGCAGCTCCTCGCCGGACAAGGTCTGCTCGGCGAAGATGCGGTCCTTGTCGAAGAGGTAGTCGGCGACGACCAGGGGCGCGAAGAGGTCGCCCTGGCGGATGTTGAGCTGCTGGGAGTAGCGCGTCGCCAGGTAAAACATCTGCGCGGGGAACGCGAAGCGCTCGGGATCCGCGTAGAAGTTCGCCAAGAAGGGGTTCGCCTCCCAGGGCTCCAGCACGAGCCGGGCGCTCCAGCGCTCGCCAAGAAGTCGGCAGAGGGTGGTCTTTCCCACCCCGATCAGGCCTTCGATGACGAGGAACTGCGACATCCGGTCCTCTGGCGCCCCTCTCGGGCGGACGCCGCGGCCTGGGCCCACAGCGAGAGAAGGGAGACCGCCCCTCTATCCCAAGGTCGGCCGCCCGTCCGGACGGCGCGCGGGCCTCAATCCGGAACCGAGACCAGACCCTGTCAGCCCGCCGATCGGCAGATCCGCGCTGGTGAGGTCGTGAGGCCCGTCCGGGCCTTGGCACGGAGCTTGCGTACTGGCGCCCCTACCCAGGAGCCCATCGTGAAAACTCAGAATCAGGTCATGCTCGTCGGATATGTTGGTCGCCCGCCCAAGATCACCCAGACCGCCCAAGGGGAAGAGGTGGCGAGCTTCTCCGTGGCCACCCACCGCAGCGTGCGCGACGGCGACGGCTTCAAGGACGTGCCCGAGTGGCACCCCGTCGTGGCCTTCCCGCCGCAGACGAAGATCGTCGCCCAGCTCCTCGGCAAAGGGGACGCCGTGGTGATCGTCGGGGATCTCCGCCAAGAGCGCTGGCGTGACGCCGACGGCGCCCCCCGCGCGGCGTCGAAGGTCGTGGTGCGGAGCCTCAGCGTGCTGAGCCAGCGCCGCGACAACCTCAGCCGTCACCCCGCCGAGCCCGAGCTCCCCGCCGAGCCCGCCGCCTGATCCACCTCCGCCCGGGGCCGACGCCAGGCCCAGCACCCGAGCGCGATGGGCAGCAAGATCGGCGCGTAAGGCACCGTGGCCTCGCTGCCGATCCAGCCCAGCTCAAAGTCCCAGTCCGTGAAGGGGAACAAGAGCATGTAGCCCTTGCCGACGTGGCGCTGGGTGAGGTCCAAGGCGAGGTGCAGGCAGCAGCCGCCGAGCAGGTTCATCCACACCACCGCCCGCTGGCGCTCCTCAAAGAAGAGCGCCAAGGCCAAGGTCACCGGCAAGAAGCCCACGGGGAGGTGTAAGGCGGCGATGCCCTCCACCAGCCGATCCGGGGCGCTCACCCCGTGGCGGTGGAGGGACTGCAGCGCCGAGACCGGCGCCCGGCCCACGAGGTCGGGCAAGACCACGCCCAAGGCGAAGCTCGTGAGGTGGGGGCGCCGGGTGGCGGCCTTCCAGAGGAGCGCCGTGGCGAGGTGGGTCACGAGGTCAGCCACGCTCGACGAGCCTCCCGCCGCGAAGCCGCAGGCCCAGGGCCATGACGAGCCCAGTGAGGCCGAGGCCGACCAGACCCAGGCTACGCTTGAGGCCACGCCAGGGGTGGCGCTCGACGCTCAAGAGGCCGAGGCCCCCGGGCTGCACGGCGGCGATGACGCTGATCGTCTCCCCGGGACGGAGGTCCGGCACGACGCCGTCGATGCGCAGGGCGTTCGTCTGCTTGAGCACGACGAAGCCCGTCGCATCGACGCTCACCACCTCGACGAGGGCCAAGAACGCCTTACGACCGGGGCAGCGGCCCGGGTTCGCCGCGCAGTCCACGAGCTCGGCCTCCCGCCGCGACACCCGCTCGCCGTGGGCGAAGACGAGGGCCCCGGCGAAGAGGACGCAGCCGAGCCAGACCCAGCCTCGCCGACCGTCCGTGAGGAGCCCGGCGACCGCCGACGACGCGCTCACGGAGAGACCGGCCCGAGGACCCGTTCAATGAAGGGGTTCACGAGCACCCCCGCCGGGTCGAAGCGGCGACGGAGCGCCTGGAACTCCGCCCAGCGGGGGTAGAGCGTCGCCAGCTCGCTGTGCTCATGGTCAAAGAGTTTGCCCCAGTGGGGGCGGGCGGCGTGCTCCCGGCCTAGGCGCAGCATCGCCGGGATGTACTTGGCCGCCGTGGCCGGGTTCGCCGCGTAGCCGCCGAGGTAAGCGCTGGCGCGGCCATAGCAGGGGGAGAGCGCGGCGTCGTCTGGGGCCACGAATCGCAGCTCTTGGATGAAGTCCGGGACGTAGTCCGCGCGGTCGAGGAGCGCCCACCACTCCTTGAGCGCGTCGTGGGTGGCCTCGCGGGGGATGGCCAGCTCGACCTCGTGGTGCCGGGCGGGCACGGGCATCGAGAGCACCCGGCGCAGGTCCTCCACCCGGTCGCGGTCACCGAAGCTCGTGGCCTGGGCGAAGCGGTGAATCCACGGCACCAGCGCGGGGATCAAACGACCGATGGCCAAGAGCAAGGTGAAGATCGGCTGCTGAATGCCAACCCGGTCGAGGTGCAGCGTGAGGGCGTTGGGGCCCGTGTCCGGCGCGTCGGTGAGGTCGGCGGTGTAGACCTGCGCGCGGCCCACCTTGGGCAGCCACCAGACCTTGACGTGGCGGTGCGTGGCCACAAGCTCGTCCAGGCGCTCCCGGACCGCGTCAAAGGGCAGGTTGAACAGGCGCTCTTGGAGTCGCTGCCGGGGCAAGGTGCGTAGGGTCAGCTCCGTGACGACGCCCAAGGCGCCGAGGTGCACCCGCGCGTCCTTGAGCTGGGGGTCGTCGGGACCCAAGGTGACGAGCTCCCCGGCGCCGGTCACCAATCGCAGCTCGACCACCCCGGCGGAGAGGATCGGCAGCGTCGCCCCGCTCCCGTGGGTGCCCGTGGCCGTGGCGCCCGCGACGGTCTGGGCGGTGACGCTGCCGAGGTTCGGCAACATGCGGCCCTCGGCCTCCAAGGCGTCGCAGAGCGTGGCGAGGGTCACGTTTCCGGTCACCCGGACGAGGTCCCCCTCGACCTTCACGCCGCGGGGCATCTTGTGGAACATCAGCCAGCGGTCGTGGGGCGCGGCGACCCCGGACCAGGAGTGGCCGCTGCCGGGGAGCTTCACCCGGCGCCCCTCCGCGGCGGCGTGAGAGAGCATGGTGGCCAGCTCTTCAGGGTCCCGGGGGCAGAGCAGCTCACCCGGTGTAGCGGAGATGGTGCGCGCCCAGTTCGACCAGCGTGGCATCGCCCAAGCATACCCCGGATCCTCAGCCCCCGGATCTTGCGCGAGCCCCCTTGTCAGCTCCTCCCCGACCGGATAGAGCATACCCGTTGGGCGATTAACTCAGCGGGAGAGTGTTACTTTCACACGGTAGAAGTCACTGGTTCAAATCCAGTATCGCCCACCATCAAACCCCTCGCCGGTTCGCCGTCGAGGGGTTTTTCGCGTCTGGGGCCGGAGCCTCACGCCTTGAGCGCCGCCGCCAGGGTCGCCCGGATCGGGGTCGCCGGTGCGCCGCTGAGCGCCTGCACCGCGTCGCTCACCTCCCCCAGCTCGCCCCGGGCCGCGCCTACCTCAAAGGAGGCGAAGAGCTTGGCGAAGACCTCGGGCATGCCCGCCGCGACGAGCCCCTGCACGAAGCCGTCCACCGGCACGGAGAGGTGGGTCACCGGGCGGCCGCTCAGCTCGCTCAGCAGCGCCGCGAGCTGGTCACCGGTCAGGGCCTCGGGGCCACTGATCTCCAGGACACGCTGGCCGTCGAAGTCCGACGCCAAGGCCGCCGCGGCCGCACGGGCGCAGTCCGAGCGCGTGACATAGGCGATGGCGCCGTCCCCGCGGGCGGTGACGAGCTTGCCCGAGGACACGGCGTGCCCCACGGAGCCCAAGAGCACCTCGGCGTAGAGGTTGTTGCGCAGCACGGTGTAGCCAAGCCCCGAGCCCACGAGCGCCTGCTCGGTGCGCACATGGTCGAGGCCGATGGGGATGGCCGTGTCTTCAGCGGCCTTCGCTAGGGAGGTGTAGAGCACATGCTTCACCCCGGCGGCCTTGGCGGCCTGAATCGCCCGGAGCTGCTGCTCCGCGCGCCGACCGGGGCGGTCCAAGGCGTCGGTGGAGATGATCAGCGCCCGATCGACGCCCTCAAAGGCCGCCTGCAGCGTGGCCTCGTCGTCGTCGAAGTCCACCCGGCGCGCCGTCACGCCCTCAAGCCCCGCGAGCTTGTTCGGGTCGCGGCTGCCCGCGATGAGCTCGTCGTCACCGCCGAGGGCGACGAGGCGCCGCAGGACCTCCGCGCCAAGCTGTCCAGAAGCACCAGTCACCAGGAGCGTACGCTTCGCCATTGAACACCTCCTGCTGAGGTTCACCCTCAGCGCCTCCATGATGTAGGTTTGTCATGCCCATGCGACAATCCCGTCGTTTGGCACAATCTGGTCACCTGGAGCAACAATGCGCTGGGATCTCTTGGCGGTCTTCACCGCCGTCGCCGAGACCGAGAGCTTCAGCCGCGCCGCCGAGCGCCTCGGCCTGCCCCGCTCGACGGTGAGCCGCCAGGTCTTGGCCCTGGAGGAGGAGCTGGGCGCGCGGCTGCTCCACCGCACCACCCGCCGCGTCACCCTCACCCCGGCCGGGCGGCGGCTCTTGGAGCAGGTCGGCCCCCACGTCAGCGCCTTGGGCAAGGTCGCCCCGGGGGATCTCGACGAGGGCCCGGCGGGCACCCTGCGCATCACGACCACCCCGGACCTCGGCAGCGCGCTCTTGTCCGAGGTGGTCGCGCGCTACACCATCCTGCACCCCGGGGTGAAGGTCGAGGCGCGGCTGACCTTACGGCTCGTCGATCTGGTCGGCGAAGGCTTTGACCTCGCGCTCCGGGCCGGGGCCACCAGCCTGCCCGACTCCCCTCACCTCAGCGCCAGCCGGATCGGCACCCTGCAGCTCGGCCTCTTCGCCTCGCCGCGTTACCTCGCCCGGGCCGGGACGCCCAAGACCATCGAGGAGCTCGGGAGCCACGACCTCGTGAGCTTCTCCGAGGCCGTCACCGTCGAGGGCCTGCCGCCGCCGCGGGTGCTGTGTGATGACACGGCCTTCGTGCGGGGGGTGCTCCGCGCCGGGGGCGGCCTGGGCCCGCTGCCGACCTTCTTCGCCGACCAAGACCTCGCCACGGGGGCCCTGGTGCGGGTGCTCCCCGATTGGACGGTGTGGACAGGCAAGGTCTGGCTCGTCACCCCCCACGCCGCGCACCCGCCGCGCCGGGTCGTCGTCTTCAAGGAGCTGCTTCAAGAAATGTTGCATCGCAGCAATGCCCTGCGGTGAGGCTCAGCCGCCTAGCTCCACCACCCCGCCGGAGGGTGGCAGGCGCACCCAGACGTGCCCGCCCTCGGCGACCCAGCCCGGCGACGCCCCGGACTCCAGGGCCGTGAGGCTCGTGGCCTCAGCGAGGGCGGCGCCGTCTAAGGTGACTGCCCCCGGCGTGTCGTCGAGGCCCAAGAGCTCAACGACGAGCCCCTGGGTGAACACGGTCCCGGGCGACCAGCTGAGCCGCGCGCCGTCGTCTGTGGCGGTCTGCGTGATGATCCCGCCGTCATACAGCACAAACTCGCCCTCGGGGCCGGGGAAGACCCGGGCGTAGAGCAGGCCGGGATCCTCCACGAAGGAGTCCACCGTCTCCGGCGTGTCCGTCGGCGAGAGCGTGTCGATGGTCGGGCGCAGCAGGGGCACCACCCCGCCCTCGGCCAGATAGAGCGGCAGGGTGTCCAAGGGCGCGGGCACGGTCAGCTCGCCGGGGCCCTCGATGATCGTGTCGTCAAACCAGTGGATGAACCGCCCCGGAGGCACCACCAAGGCGCGCTCCCGGGCGCCGCGCTCGATCACCGGGGCGACGAGCAGGTGGTCGCCGAGCATGTAGGTGTCGTCGGGGTGGACGCCGAGCTCGGGATACGCCAAGCCCAAGGCGCGCACGATGGGGCGGCCGTCCTGGAGCAAGGCCTGGGCGTAGCTCCACAACATCGGGAACAGCCGCAGGTGCAGGCGGGTGTACTCCCGATAGCTGTCGAGCAGCTCCTCATCGAAGCCGTTGTCCGCGGTGGACTCCCAGGCCACGTCGTTTGTGCTGGTCCCGATCTGCATCACCGCCGTGAGCGCGGTGTGCTGGAACCAGCGCATGAACAGCTCCTTGTCCGGCGGGGAGTGGCGGTAACCCCCGGTGTCTGATGCGAAGAAGGGGAAGCCCGAGGGCCCGAGGCTCATCGAGGCCGAGACCGCCGCGGGCAGCCCGCCCACCGCCGTGTAGACCTCGCCGTCGCGGTTGGTGTCTTGCTCGCCGTGGCGGGCGAAGCTCGCGTCGAGGTCGCCGGGCCAGATCACCCGGGTCCAGGCCTGGCTGCCCCAGGTGCCCGCCCGGCACAACAAGAAGCCGCCGTCGGCGGGCAGGAGCTCGGCGTAGGTCTTGTGGTACAGACGGGCGTACTCACGGTGCATGGTGCGCTCGTCGCTGCCGTCCTCAAAGCCCCAGACGAGGCGCCCGCCGTTGAGCCCGGGCACGATGTCCTCACCATAATCGAGCTTGAAGCCCTCGATCCCGATGTCGGTGTAACGCTGGATGAGGCTCTGCCAGGCCGAGGTCGCCGCCGGATCGGTGAAGTCGATGGGGTCCGACCAGTTGTTGAACACCACGGGCACCACGGGCGGGAACCAGCCCTCGTCGAGGGCCTGCTGGTGGAGCGCCCCGGCCTGCTCTTCGACGTAGGGGGTGTGCCAGAGCGCCATCCGGAATCCGAGGCTGTGCGCGAGGCTGATCATGCCCTCGGGATCGGGGAAGCGGGCGTCGAAGTCGAAGCTGTTCACGGCGTTGGCGTAGGGGCGGTCGATCCAGTAGCCGCTCGTGGCGAGGTCGAGGTCGCGGAGCGTCTGGAGATCGTCGCGCACCTCGGCCTCGTCGGCGCTCTCGTCACGCCACACCCAGGGGCCGAGGGCCCAAGGCGCGGGCAAGGTGGGGAACACCGTCGTCTCGTAGTAGCGGCGGGTGACGTCGAGGGGGTGATCGGCGGCGTAGAGGTGGAAACGGAGGCCGTCCGCGCTGTCGACGCCGACGCCGAAGGTGACCTCGACGAGCGTGTCCTCTTGGGTGGCCACGTCAAACACGCCGGGGTGGAGATCCTCGACGAACAGGCCCCAGCCCGTCGTGCCGATGAGCAGGGGCACGGGGACGTGGGCCTCGTTGTAGCCGCTCTCTAAGGCCAGATCGAGCTCAAGCTGCATGGCCCGACGGGCGCCGCGGTGCTCGGGGCGGTCAAAGAGCTCACCGAGGCCGTAGAAGCCCTCGGCGGCGCTCACCCGCGGGCGCAGGCGCACATAGCCCGCCCGGGCGGCGGTGGCGGCGTCGGGGGTGAGCTGCAGTGCGAAGTTGCCCTCGCCGACCTCCTCGATGGTGAGCGTCGCCTCGGCGTCTTCAGCGAAGCGCAGGCGCCAGGCGCCGCTCTGGCCCTCGACGGGGAGGATCTCGACGACGGAGACGTAGTCCGCGTCTTTGTCCTCAAACCAGGGGTCGTAGCTGAGCGTGTCGGGCAGCTCGTCCCGCAGGCCGAGTTGCAGGCCGTCGGCGGGTAAGGTCAGGAGCGTGGTGTCGTCGCGGCGCAGGGTGATCATGAGGCCCGGCGCGTCGAGGCTCAGGCAGAAGCGGGCGGCGCAGCCCTCGGCCTCGTCGTCACGGCGGCAGCCGAGGAGCGTGAGCAGGACGAGCGCGGCGCAGGACGGGACACGAGGCATGGTGGACCCTCGAATGGAGGGACAGCATACCTCGCGCTCAGGCGCCTCGGCTCAGACGGCCCCGCCGAACAGCGGGCGCAGGCGCCAGGTGCTCAGGTGCGGGGTGGCGCTCACGACGCGGTTGTAGCCCTTGGCGAGCACGACCTTGCCCTTGCGGGAGAGCATCAGGGCCAGGGCCGCGCCGCCCAGCACCGAGCCGCCGGGGAAGGTGAAGGCCATGACCGTCGCGCAGAGCGTGCAGAGGCGGCGGTTGACAGCCTCTAGGCGGTGAAGCTGCCAGCCCGCGCGGAGCAACAAGGCGGAGAAGACCGCGATGAGCACGCTCGTGAGCCACGCGAGGCCCCCGGCGAAGGGCGCGAGCCAGGAGGTGTGGATCGTCCCCGCGAGGTAAGGCGCCCCGGCCGCGCCGACGAGGCCGACGCCCGCGGTCAACATCCACAGGCGGCCCATCCAGCGCAGCGCGATCTCGACCTTGAGGTGCTCCCGCCGGGCGCGCTCTAAACGCGCGAGCACCGCGTCTACGGAGCGGGTGGCGTCGGTGAGCAGGGTCTCGCGGAGGGAGGAGTTGGGCACGGCCTCAGTATAAGCGCGAGCGTCGCCGTCGCCAAGGGCGGGTTAAACGACGGCTATGACGCCGCTCTGCGCCCTTGACCTGCCCACCACCGCCGCGCGGCTGCGCGCGGTCGCCGCCGCGCCGGAGCGCTGGTGGTCCCCCGACGCCTCCCTCCGCGACGGCCTGCTCCGCGCCGAGGGCCAGCTCCTCCACGTCGATCCCGACGGCGACGGCCTCCGCGTGTGGGGGGACGGCCTCGACGCCTCCCTGCGCTGCCTCGACGGGCGGGTTGAGGTCTGGGCGGAGGTGGACCCGGCGGACCTCCACGAGCACCAGCTCGCCTGGGCGAGCTTGCTCGACGGCCTCGGCTTCGCCGCCCGCCTCGACGCCCCGCCGGTCTGGGCGAGGATCACCGCCGAGGCCGCGCTCTCCTACAGCGACGCCTGGACGAAGCTCATCGGGCCCCGGGGCCTGCGTGGGGTGCGGGGCCGCCAGCCGGGTCAGCCCCTGCGCCTGCGCCTGGGCCGGGACGACGAGGGCCTCAACGCCACGATGGTCCGGAGCGCGCCGCCCCGGGCCTTCACCCTCGACCTCGACGCCTTCGGCGGGGCCCGCCTGCGCGTCGGCCTCTGGCCTGGGGCGACGATGACCGGCCTCGTCCTGGATCTCCTCAGCGCCGAGCCCGCCGACGACGCCCTCCTCGTGTCCTGGCGCGAGGCCCTGGTGAGCGGGTTCCGCCCGGCCTGGCTCGATCAGGTGAGCCCCGTCGAGCCCGGCTGAGCCTCAGCCCAAGCGGCGGGCGCCGAGGTGCAGAGGCGCGGCGACGAGGCCCAAGGACCGGGCGGCTTGGGCGCCGCCGTGGTGAGCAGGCCGCCGCCGAGCACCAGCACGTCGCCGCGGGTGTCCATGCGCCGCCAGGCGTCCTCGACGGGCACCGCCGGGGGGAAGGAGTCGTCAATGAGCACACAGCCGGGTGGCAGCGCCTCGGCGGGCCAGGCGTCCCCTTCGCTCGTGGCGGCGAGGATCAGCGGGGCGTCCAGGGCCTCCCGGGACCGGAGGCTCACCCGGACCCCTTCGGCGGCCAAGGTCTCGGCGAGGCGGCTCAGCCGGGCCGCCGCCTCGGGGCGATCGCAGAGCTGCACCTCGTCCACGCGCGCCCGGCGCCGCAGGGCCGCCAAGGCGCCGAGGCCGATGGCCCCGCAGCCGAAGACACCGACGGTCAGGGGCGGCGTGAGCCCGGCCCGGGACATCGCCTGGAGCGTGGTCTCGACGACGGCGTAGATCGTCAAGGCGTGGCCGGTGGTGAGGGGGAGCGGGCTGTTCAGGCCCGCCCCGAAGCGCAGCCGCGTCGGCAGGCGCCCGGCGAGGGACGCCGCCCGGGCCCCGACCTGGGCCGCGAGCGCCAAGGCCGCCTGGGCCTGGGCCTCTAAGCCGGGCCGCTCCAGCTCGTCCGCGCCGAGGGGCAAGGCGATCACGACGCTCTCCCCCAAAGCGGTGCGGGCGCTGCCGACGACCCGGGGCCGGTCCCCCTGAGCCGCGCGCCAGGCCGGGCCGAGGCCCTGGGGCAAGGTCGTGATCAAGGCCGCCGCGGGGCCGGGCCGCAGGGCGTCGAGCAGGGCCGCGGGGGGCTGGCCCAAGGCTTCAGAGGCCCAGAGCGTCACCCGGCTCTCGTCGCCGATCACCCGGGCGGCGACGTGCACGAGGCAGCCCGCCGGGGGCCGCAGGGCCGAGCGGTCGAGGGAGAGGCCCTCCCGCGGGGCCTGCTCGATGACCGTGACGCTCACCGCGGCGCCGATGGCGCGGCTGGGGCTCAGCCCGGGGACAGCCCGGAGGAGCTGGCCGGGGCCAGGGGCGTGGGCCAAGGCGGCGTGTAGGCTCGCCGTCGTGTCCTCGGCGCGCTCGATCCGCACGGGCACCATCGAGGCCAGGGGCCCCACGAGGCGCGCCGAGGCCCCGTCCCGGCCGGAGACGGCGACGCCGATCTCGACGGGGCCGCCCAAGGCGCGGGTGAGGCCCGAGAGCAGGTCCACCACGCTCACCCGGCCCGGCCAGCGCGCCTCGGCCTGGGACAAGGCGCCCGCTGGGTCTGGCAGGGCCGGGGCGGGGCGAGAGAGGACCTCAGCCCAGTAGGCCCGGGCCTCTTCACCGAGGGGCGGCGAGGGCTGGGTGAGGGGCGCGAGGCGCGGCGGCGGGGGCAAGGGCTGGCCGCGCAGCAGCCGGTCCAGCTCGTCGAGGATGACCTCAAGGCTCCAGCCGTCGGAGATGATGTGGTGCACGAGGAGCAAGATCGCCAGCTCGTCGTCGGAGAGGCGGTAGAGCCCGAGGCGTAAGGCGGCGGCGCTGAGATCGAGGGGCGTGGCCAGCTCCGCGGCCTCCTCGGCCTGGAGCGCGGCCTCTTGGGCGGCGGGGCGCAGCCCGAGGAGCTGGCGCGGCGCGGGGATCGGCGGCGGCGGGCCCTCGGCCCACTCCAGGCCCCGAGGCCCACGGACGATCTTCGCCCGGAGCGTGGCGTGGCGCTGGAGGAGGGTCTGGATCGCGCCCTGGACCTGCTCGTCGGTGTACGCCCCCCGCAAGGTGATCCGGGCGGACCACTGGGCGGGGCGGCTGGGGTCGAGGGCCTCGGCGTACAAGAACCCCGCGACGACCGGGGGCACGGGCCCCTCCAGGCGCTCGGGACCGGCGTCTGGGGGGGCGTCCTGGGCGGCGGCCTCCTCGGCACTGGCAGTAACTGCCAAGAGCAGCGCCCCGAAGCGGGAGCAGCGGTAGATCGTCAGCGGGCGCAGTCCCGGCGGCGGGCGCAGGCGCTCAAAGAGCCGCAGCGCCGCCAAGGAGTCGCCCCCGGCGGCGAAGAAGTCGTCGTCGTCGGAGCGAGGCGGGGCGCCGAGGGTGGCGGTCCAGGCGGCGAGGAGCCGGGCGCGCCAGTCCCCTTCGCTCCCCGGCGCCGCGTCCGCCGCCGCGCGCTCGGTGAGCCGCGCCCGGACGGCGCCCTCGTCCACCTTGCCCCGGGACGTGCGCGGCAGGGGGCTCATCACGACGAGGCGGGGCCGGGCCGCGGCGGGGAGGCGCTCGCCGAGGCGCGCCGCGGCGTCCTCCGGCGGTGTGCCCTCGACGACCCCCCACAAGGCGTCGTCGATCACGACGGCGACGGCCTCGTGCACCCCGGGGAGCTGGCGCAGGGCGGCCTCGATCTCCCCGGCCTCGACGCGCTGGCCGCGCAGCTTGAGCTGGCGGTCGAGCCGGCCCCGGTAAAAGAGCGCGCCGTGGACCCGAACCACCCGATCTCCGCTGCGGTGCCAGGCCTCGCCGTCGATCCGGGCGTGGGTGAGGCCGAGGGCCTCGTCCGCGAGGCCGACGCCGCCGATGAGCAGCTCGCCGTCCTCAGCGTCTCGGCCCTCGGGATCGACAATGCGCAGGCGCACCCCCGGCCAAGGCTCCCCCAGGGGCACCTCGTCGGCGTCAAAGTCTGGCGGCAGGGCGTAGGTGGTGGCGTTGATCGTCGTCTCGGTGGGCCCGTAGAGGTTGAACAGCCGCGCCCGCCCCGCCCAGCGCCGGGCGAGGTCCGCGGGCAGGGCCTCACCGCCGAGCTGCACGAGGCGCAGGCGGCCCTCGGCGAGCTGGGCCTCGACGAGCCGGAACAGCGACGGCACCGAGGACCAGACCGTGACGCCTTCGCGGAGGACGGCCTCGGCCAAGGCGTCGGGGTCGCGGGTGAGGCGCGGCGGCGCGGGCAGCACGGCGGCCCCGGCGCGGATCGGCGCGAGGAGCTGGCGGAGGGAGGCGTCGAAGGAGAGCGGCGCGGCGGCGAGGCAGCGGTCGTCGGCGCGGTACCCGAAGCGCTCCTGGGCGAAGCGTAGGTACGCCTCCAGGGCGTCCCGGCGGATCGGCGCCGCCCGGGGCGCCCCGGTCGTGCCCGAGGTGAGCAGGATCGCCGCCCAGGGGCTCTTGGGCGGGGCCTCGGGGGTCGTCGGCGCGGGGCCGCCCAAGAGGCGGCGCAGGCTGGGCTCGGTGTAGACCCGGGGCGCGCCGACGGCGTCCAAGGCGGCCTGGGTGCGGGCCGGGGGGTCGTCGGGCGAGAGCGGCATCCAGGCCCGCCCCGTCGCCTGGGCGGCCATGAGCGCGGCCAAGGCGACCGGCCCCTGATGGAGCCGCGCGGCGATCACCGGGCCCTCCTCGGCGAAGGCCGCCGCCAGCGCCCGGACGGCGCGACCCAGGCGACGATGGCCCCAAGGCTCATCGCCGAGGACCGCCGGGGTGTCCTCCCCGTCGAGCACCTCCACGGGCCAGGCCGTGAGCCCCTCGACGACGCTGGCGTCCAGGGCGTCGAGGGTGGCCTCGCTGAGCAGGCCCTCGGGCCAGGTGAACGAGAGGCCCAGCGCCCCCTCGTGCTCCCAGACGGCCAAGGCGAGGCGGGTGGCCCGGGTGGCCGTGGCACCGCGAGCGGCGACCACACGCAGGGGCCCGGTCGGGGCGCCAAGGGTTGGGAAGCGGGCGAAGGAGAAGCCCGGCGCGGCGCCGAGGCTCGGCTGGTCCAAGGATGAGCGTGAGGGCGGCCGGGCGGCGAGGCGCTCGTGTACGGCGCGGCTCAGGGCCTCGACGCCGCCCCGGGCGGGCAGGCGGAGCGGCGTGGTGTCGGCGAAGCAGCCCACCACGGACTCCAGGCCGGGCAGAGGCGCGTCGCGGCGGGCCTCGGCGATCCGCACCACGACCTCGGCCTGGCCTGACCAGCGGCCGAGCGCGGCGGTCCAGGCGGCGAGCACCCGGGCGGCGAGGGTGACGCCGAGGGCCGCGGCCTCCTCCTTGAGGCGCTGGGTCGCGGCGGCGTCGAGGCGGGAGAAGCGGGCGCAGATGGGCCCCTCGCTCGGGCCCTCCCAGGGCAGGCTCGGCGCCGAGAGCGCCGGGGCGGGCGGCGGGCGCGGCGCCTGGGCCTCCCAGCGGGTCCAGTCGGCGAAGGAGGTCGGGCCCAGCGGGGGGAGGCTCCCCCCGGAGAGCAGGGTGATCAGCTCCTGGGCGATGATCTGGAGGCTCCAGCCGTCGGCGACGAGGTGGTGCACGAGGAGCAAGAGGCGCGGCCCGGCGGGGCTCTGGAGCAGGCGCAAGACGAGGGGGCCACGCTCGATCGGCAGCGGGGCGCGCAGCGGGCCGAGGGGGTCGTCGGCGGGGAGCGGCGCGATCCAGGGCGCGCGCTCGGCGTCGAAGTGGAGCGCCTCGTCCTCACCGCCAGGGCGGAGGCGCAGCATGGGGTGGCGCTGAATGACCTGGGCGGCGGCGGCGCGCAGGGCGTGCTCATCAAGCGACCCCTCCAGGTCGAGCCAGAGCGCCGAGAAGGGCACAAAGCTCGGGTCGAGGAGGCCGAGGCGCTGGAGCGCCCGCTGGGTGCGCCCACGCGGCGCGGGGCCGGTCTGGGCGGCGGGAGGCGCGGCGG
>JAKLKD010000040.1 GCA_023150845.1 Myxococcota bacterium
CGAGCTCGCCATCGAGGGCGACTTCGTGGCCCAAGGCGGCGCGGTCACCGCGAGCCGGGCGCGCTGCGAGGCCGCGCTCCACGCGACGGCCGGCGCCGCCACGTCCACCCTCACGGTCACCTTGGACGCCTGGGACGGTGAAGGCGCCGCGTTGGTCACGGTGCAGGACCTCCTCGGCGTCCCGCTGGCGGGCCCCGTGGCGCTTGGCGCCGGGGGCTCGTTCAACGTCGGGCTCCTGCGCTCGGGGGAGGTGCTCCTGCGCGTCGAGCCCGAGGACCCCGACGCGGGCCCCACCACCCACACGCTCTCCGTGGCCTGCGCCGAGGGCTGTGAGCTCAGCTACACCCGGCACCCCCTCGTGCTGATGCACGGCATGGGCGGCACCGACAGCTTCTTGGGCCTCTTCGACTACTTCATCGACGTGAAGGAGGCCCTGGAGGCCGAGGGGTATGAGGTGCACACCCCCGCCGTAGACGCCTTCATGCCCCCGGAGACCCGCGCGGCGCAGTGGGCCGCCGCCATCGATCAGCTCATGGTGGAGGGCAAGGGGCGGCGCTTCAACCTCATCGCCCACAGCCAAGGCGGCATCGACGCCCGGTACATGATCAGCGCGCTCGGCTACTCCGACCGTGTGGTGAGCCTCACCACCCTGGCGACGCCCCACCACGGCACCTCGGTCGCCGACGCCGCCGCGGGGGTGCTCGATGTGAGCGCCGTCGCGTCTTGGATCGTCGACGCGGCGATGGCCGGCCTCGCCGCGCTCATCGGCCTGGGGGAGAGCGCCGACTTCTCCGCCCAGCTCGCCGGGCTCACCCACGACGAGATGGCGGCGTTTAACGCCGAGATCCTCGATGTGGAGGGCGTCTGGTATCGCTCCTGGTCGGGGCGCACCTGCGGGGCGCTCGACTTCACCTGCCAAGGCGAGACCGACGGCGAGATCGTCGACGCCCACTTCGCCGCCACCTACACCCTCGTGCAGCTCCTCGACGGCGACAACGACGGCCTCGTCCCCGTGGACTCGGCGATCTGGGGCGAGCACCAGGGCACCATGCCCGCCGACCACCTCAACCAGCTCGGCTTCTTCAACAACGCCTTCACGAGCCCCTTCGACCACCTCAGCTTCTTCTCCGCCGAGGTCGCCACGCTGCGCGACGCGGGGCTCTGAGCCAGGAATCCGTCAAGGCCTCGTCAGGCGGAGAACCGGCGCGCGTCGCCGTGGTCCTCGGCGTATGCTGGGCGCAGCGCGCCTGAGGAGGCCCCGATGAGGCTCGACCGGATCCGCAAGCTGTTCAACCTCGCCGCCGACCAGGCCGGCACCCCCGAAGGGGAGGCCGCGGCGCGGATCGCCCGGCGCCTGCTCGTCGAGCGCAGCGTCGGCCTCGCCGAGCTCAGCGAGGAGGAGCGCGCGGCCAAGGATCCTTTTGAGCGGCGAGAGATCCTGCTCGGCGGCCCCGCGCACTGGCGCTGCGTACTCGTCTGCGCGGTCGCGGCCCACTGCGACTGCGCCGCGGGGTACCTGCCCGGTCGTGGCAAGGCCCGGCTCTATGGCCGCCGCGGCGCCGTTGACGTCGCGGAGTACCTCTACGTCGTGCTCAGCCGCGCGCTCACCCGGGAGCGGGCCTACCACCTCGTCACCGAGGCCCGGGAGCTCGACCCTGCGGCGCAGGAGCGCAGCGCCAACGACTTCTGCCGCTCGGCCATCTTCGCCCTTCAGCTCCGTATGCAGGAGATTCGGGAGCAGGAGCGGGGGGAGCGCCCGGAGGTGACCGCCTTGGTGTCCGCGCAGAGCGCCGGGCTCTGGCGCTGGATGCGGGACCAAGGGGTCAACCAACGAATCGACGCGCCCTTCCCTTGGGCGATGTCCGAGGCGGGCGTACAAGCCGGGTATCGGCTGCCGCTGGTGCCGTCGGTGGAGGACTCCCTGGAGCGGCCGGGGCGCGGCGCCGGGGGCTGAGGGCTCCACGCGTAGCGCGCTTCGCGTTCGGACCAGGGCGCTGCGTAAGCCTCTTCGCGGCGTCGGCGGGGTTGGTGAGATTGCCGTCATCCCTCGCCAACCGGGCGAAAAGCTGGCCGGGGCAGGGTGGCGGCGGCTGGTCGGGTCGGGTTAAGTGCCCGCCCCTGTAACCAGGAGCACCCCGGTGCGCGCGGCCTACTTCGACGTGGACGGCACCCTCGTCCGGACCAACCTCATCCAGCCGACGGTGATGTACTTCGCCAACTCCCAGACCCCCTGGGAGACGTTTAAGCGTGTCGGCGGCGCCTTGCTCGATGGCCCTCGGATGGCTCTGGCGGAGCTACAGGACCGCCGACTGTTCAACGAGGCGCTGTTCTCCCACTTCAAGGGCATGTCTGAAGACCGCCTCGTCGAGCTGAGCCGTGAGGTCTTCCAGTCCGTCGTGAAGCCCAACCTGTTCCGGGGCGCGACGGACCTCATCCTCAAGACCCAAGACGCCGGCATGCGGGTGGTGCTCATCACGGGCTCCCTCGACGTGACGATGTTCCACCTCGCCGACCACCTCAACGTCCCGCGGAAGGACGTCATCGCGAACCGGCTGGAGATGAAGGACGGCTACGCCACGGGCAAGCTCATGCGCCCGGTCGTCGCCGGGCCCGGCAAGGCCCAGCTCATCGTCGATGACGCCCGCGGTCATGGACATGACCTGGCCTTGTGCCAAGGCTACAGCGACTCCTACTCCGACGTGCCGATGCTCTCGGTGGTGGGGCACCCCTACTGCGTCCACCCCGACTCCAAGCTGCGCCAGCTCGCCCAAGCCTACAACTGGCCCATCCTCGACATCGACACCCCCGCCCGCGGGATGCTCGGTCGTCCCTGAACCCTGCGGATTCTCGCCCAGAGGCCCTCGATGAGCAGCCACCCCTCCGTCGTCACCATCAGCCACCGCTCGAAGCCGCGGGTCATCTTCTCCGGCGACCAGCTCGTCGAGGTTGATCTCCCCATCGGCACCCGGGTCATCTACCCCAAGCCGCCGCTCAAGCCCCTGAACGACGTCGACGCCGCGATCCGCTACGCGCTCAGCCACCCGCTGAACAGCGAGCCGCTCTACGCGCTCCTGCGCCCGGGTATGAAGGTCACCATCGCCATCGATGACCTCTCGATGCCCCTGCCGCCGATGAAGTCCCCGGACATCCGCGGGCGCGTCGTCGAGGCCGTGTTGGAGCTCCTCGACCAGTACGCCGTCACCGACATCGAGCTCATCATCGCCACGGCGTTCCACCGCCCGATGACGAAGGACGAGATCAAACACGTCGTCGGCCCCAAGACCTTCAAGCGCTTCTGGCCCAACCGTCTGTACAACCACGACGCTGAGCGCCCCGGCGGCATGACCTACCTCGGCAAGACTGAGGACGGCATCGACGTCGAGATCAACGCCCGGGCCGCCGAGAGCGACCTCATCATCTACTCGAACCTCACCTTCGTGCCGATGAACGGCGGGCACAAGTCCCTCGGCACGGGGCTCGTGGGCTACAAGACCCTGCGGCACCACCACAACCCGGCGACGATCCGCGCGTCGGAGACCTACATGGATCCCAAGGTCTCCAACCTCAGCGCGAAGCTGGAGCGGGTGGGCAAGCTCATCAACTCCAAGGTCAAGGTGTTCACCATCGAGACGACGGTGAACAACCGGATGTTTGACACGCCGCTCGAGTTCTTGTCCAAGAACGAGGACGAGCTCACGCCCACCGAGGAGCGCGGCCTCAAGGCCCTGGTGAAGGCCCTGCAGATCCTCCCGCAGCCCGCCCGCCAGGCCATCTTCGAGAAGGTGCCCGCGCCGTATGGTGTCATCGGCGTGTGGGCCGGTGAGACCGAGGCCGTGCACAAAGAGACGCTCAAGAAGTGCTACGAGCAGCTCCTCGTGCCCGTCGAGGGCCAGTCCGACATCGTCATCTTCCCGATCCCCTACATCAGCCCCTACAACGTCGGCGCGTTCTTGAACCCGCTGCTCGTCTCGGTGATGGCCCAGGGCTACCTCTTCAACCTCTCCAAGGGCGCGCCCCTGGTGAAGAAGGGCGGCACGGTCATCATCACCCATCCCTGCTCCGACAAGTTTGATCGGGAGCAGCACGCGCCCTACGTCGAGTTCTTCCACAAGATCCTGACACAGACGAAAGACGCGATGGAGCTGCACAAACGCTTCGAGCGCGACTTCGCCCGCAACCCCGGCTACATCCAGATGTACCGCACGGGCAAGGGCTACCACCCCGCGCACCCGTTCTACATGTGGTACTGGGGCGAGAACGGTCGGCAGCACATCGGCCGGGTGATCGTCGTCGGCGCGGACAACGAGTATGTGCCGAAGATCCTCGGCTATGAGACGGCCCCGACGATGAACGAGGCCCTGCGTATGGCGCGTGAGACGGCGCCGCCGAGCCCGTCCATCACGCTCTTCCGCATCGCGCCGATGGTCATGACTGAGGTCACGCCGGGCAAGGCCGCCGGGGCCCTGACCGAGACGAGCGGCGAGGAGGATGAGGCTCTATGAGCGAGCTCACCACCACCACCAGCGGGGCCCCGAGCACCCGCCCGCTGATGCTGCGGCAGATCCTCACCGGCCGCCGCCTGCTCGCCGTGGGCGGGACGGGGTTCTTGGGCAAGGTGTGGCTGTCGCTCTTGCTCCACCGTTACCCTGAGCTCGGCCACGTCTACCTCGTGGTGCGCCCGCGTAAGGGCCAAGACACCCAGGCGCGCTTCTGGGCCGAGGTCGTCACCTCGCCCACCTTCGACCCCCTGCGCGAGAAGTACGGCCGCACGGGCTTCGAGGAGTTCATCAAGGAGAAGATCACGCCGATCCCCGGCGACGTGTCCGACCCCTACGCCGGTGTGCCGGAGTCTGTGCGGGATCAGCTCCGCGGGCGCATCGACGCGATGGTGAACATCGCCGGTGTGGTCGACTTCAACCCGCCGCTGGACTACGCGCTCAAGTCAAACGCCTTCGGCATGCAGAACCTCGTCGCCTTGGCCAAAGACCTCGGCGGCGTGCCGTTCATGCACACCTCGACCTGCTATGTCGCTGGGGATCGCACCGGGGAGGTCCACGAGATCGACCCCTTGTCGTACCCCTTCCCCAAGGCCGACAAGCTAGAGAAGCAGCACTGGGACCCCGCCCGGGAGATCGCCGAGTGTGTGGACCTCGTCGAGAACGTGCGCCATCGCGCCAACGACGCCTTCCGGCAGTCGGCGTTCTTGGACCAGGCCAAGAAGAACCTCATCGAGCGTGGTGAGCCCGCCCGCGGCAGCGCGCTGGCCGATGAGCTAGAGAAGGTGCGCCGCAAGTTCATCGAGGACCGGCTCATCAAGGACGGCACCGAGCGCGCGAAGTTCTGGGGCTGGCACAACATCTACACCTACACCAAGAGCATCGGCGAGCAGATCCTCTGCCTCTCGGGCCTGCCGTTCACCATCGTTCGCCCGGCGGTGATCGAGTCCGCGATCGAGTACCCCGAGGTGGGCTGGTGTGAGGGCGTGAACACCTCGGCGCCGCTCATCTACCTCTCGATGAAGGGCCCCGGCGGCTTCCCCGCTGAGAAGGAGTCTGTGCTGGATGTTATCCCCGTGGACATGGTCTCCGCGGGCATGATCTGCTCCTTGGGTGAGCTTCTGGAGGGCAGCCAGCGCGTCGTCTACCAGTACGGCAGCTCCGACAGCGCGCCTTTGCCGATGTACCGGCTCATCGAGCTCGTGGGCTTGGGCAAACGCCGCCATTACAACGAGAAGGCGGGCGGGAACCCGATCTTCAACTGGATCATGGCCCACAATGAGCCGGGCCACATGACGGCGGACGAGTACTACGCCACGGGCCCCACCGCCCAGTCCAACTGGGTCAAGAGCCTCGCCGGGGCCGTTCGGTCCCTCGGCGGGCCCCTCAAGCCGCTCACGGGACCCGCCGCCAAGCAGCTAGAGGGCGTCTCGAAGCAGCTCGGCATCCGGGCGCGTATCCTCGATCAGTTCGTGCCGTTCACCGCGACGCACAACTACCGCTTCTCCTGCGCGAACACCCGCGCGGCCTACGCGCGGCTGCCCGACGGCGAGCGCGCGCTCTTGCCTTGGTGGCCCGAGCGTATCGACTGGCGGTATTACATCCTCGACGTGCACATCCCGGGCCTTGAGCGCCACGTCATGCCCGAGATCGACGAGCGCATCGCCAAGCCGGCCCAGGCGCTCCGGCGGCATGACACGCTCACGGAGCTCATCGACGAGGTGGCCGAGCGGCACCGTCACGCCGCGGCGCTGGCGCAAACCCACACAGACGGCTTCGCGGTCGTCACCTACCAGGGCCTCCGGGAGCACGCCCTCACCGTCGCCGCGCGCCTGCGCAGCCTCGGGCTCAACCCCGGCGACCGTGTGCTCATCTCCGGCCAGAACCACCCCGACTGGCCCATCGTCTACTTCGGCGCGCTCTACGCGGGCGGCGTCGTGGTGCCGGTAGACCCCGCGCTCAAGCCGGAGCAGATCACGAACATCGAGTCCGTGGCGCAGCTCCGCTTCGCGGTGATGGACCAGAAGGCCCGGGACGCCTTCGGCGCCGCGATCCTCTGCCAGCGCCTCGATCTGCATGAGCTCGCCGACTCGGGTGACGCCGCGGAGCTTGAGGCCGCCCTGGCCGCCGAGCCCCACCGCTGCAAGCCCAACGACGTGGCGAGCATCCTGTTCACCTCGGGCACGACGGGCACGCCGAAGGGCGTGATGCTCACGCACACGAACTTCTGCTCGCTCTTGGGCAGCCTCGGGAAGATCTTCCCCTTGCGTGAGACGGATCGAATCCTCTCCGTGCTGCCGCTCCACCACACCTTCGAGTTCTCCTGCGGCCTGCTCCTGCCGCTGTCTCGTGGCGCGCGCATCATCTACCTCGACGAGATCAACGGGGAGCGCCTCACCTACGGCCTCCGTGAGGGTCGCGTCACAGGCATGGTCGGCGTGCCCGCGCTCTGGCAGCTCTTGGAGCGCCGGATCCGCGGCCAGGTCAAGGAGAAGGGCGCCTTCTTTGAGGTGGCCGTCGATCTCGGCCTCGACCTCAACCGTTGGCTCGGCAAGACCGCCGGGCTCGACGTGGGGCGACTGTTCTTCGGGTCTGTGCATGATCGCCTCGGCGGCAACATCCGCTTCTTGATCAGCGGCGGCGCGGCCTTGCCCCGGGAGACGCACCAGCTCTTCCAGGGCCTCGGCCTGCACCTCGCTGAAGGCTACGGGCTCACCGAGGCCGCGCCGGTGCTCGCCGTGGCCGAGGGCGGTCCGGGCACCAAGGCGGGCAGCGTCGGGAAGGCCATCCCCGGCGTGACGCTCAAGATCCTCAACCCCGACAAGGACGGCGTCGGAGAGGTGCTCGCCAAGGGCCCGAACGTCATGGTGGGCTACTTCGGCAACGCCGAGGCCACGGCCCAGGTGCTCGACAGCGACGGCTGGTTACACACCGGCGACATCGGGCGCATCGACCACAAAGGGCGGCTGTCCCTGCTCGGTCGCTCCAAAGAGGTCGTGGTCAGCGCGTCCGGGGAGAACATCTACCTCGACGACGTCGAGTCTACCCTCGGGTCTGTGTCGGGTGTGAAGGAGTACTCCTTGGTGGGGCTCCCGGATCCCCGCGGCGGGGAGCGCCTCGGGATGCTCGCCGTGCCCGAGGAGGTCGAGGGCCTCGACCGCAGCTCGGCCCACGCCCGGGTGAAAGAGGCGCTTCGTGACGCCATCGCCAAGCTGCCCGCCTCCCAGCGGCCCTCTGTGATTCATCTCGTGGACGCGGACCTCCCCCGCACCGGCACCCGAAAGGTGTCCCGCAAAGAGGTCAAGAAGGTCCTGGAGAAGATCGTCGCGGCCTCCTCGACAAAGCCCAAGCGTGGGGAAGGGGTCGCCGAGCCCGTGGCCCAGGCCATCGCCCAGGTCGCTGGGGTGGATCCGAGCACGGTCAGCGCCGACACCCGCATGGCGGACGAGCTGCACTTCGACTCCTTGATGTGGGTCGAGCTCGCCAGCGCCTTGGAGAGCCTGGATGGCGGCCAGCCCGACGCCGAGGCCTTGGCGCGCTGCGAGACCGTCGCCGACGTCGTGCGCCTCGTGAACGTGCCCAAGCCGACCATCGTGCGTGAAGAGGACGTGCGTGACCGTGTGCAGATCCCCGGCGTCATCGCCCAGCCGCTCAAGTCGGCCTTGGGCTGGGCGCAGCGGGAGCTGTACGGCACCGGGCTTCGCACCGAGGTCATCGGCCAGGGCAACATCCCGCAGAACCGCCCGGTGATCGTGGTGAGTAACCACTGCTCCCACCTCGACATGGGCCTCGTGAAGTACGCGCTCGGGCCGTATGGCCAGAAGCTCGTCGCTCTGGCGGCGAAGGACTACTTCTTCGAGGGCAACAAGTGGGTGGTGGCGTACTTTGAGCAGCTCACCAACCTCGAGCCCATCGACCGAAAGCGCGGCTTCCGGGCGAGCTTGGAGCAGGCGAAGTCCGTGATTCAGCGCGGTAACGTCGTGCTCCTGTTCCCCGAGGGCACCCGGCGCACAGACGGCGTGGTCGGCGAGTTTAAGCCCCTCGTGGGCTGGCTCGCGCTGGACACCGGCTTCGACATCCTGCCGATGCACCTTGAGGGCACCTTTGACGCCTTGCCCAAGGGCGCCATCGTGCCCCGCAAGCGGGACGTGAAGGTGCGCATCGGCCCGGCGATCACCATCGAGGAGCAGCGTCGGCTCACCGAGGGCCTCAAGCACGGCGACGCCGCCCGGCGTGTGGCGCGGATGGCCCAGGCCGCCGTGGAGGCGCTGCGAGACGGCGACGTGCTCGACCTCAGCCGCTGTGTCCCCGACGACTTCGCCGAGGTGGAGGCGCCCAAGGAGCCCGCCGTGGTGACGGCGCTCAAGGGCCTGCCCGCGCGTTTCGCCAAGGATCGCCTGGAGCGCCCGATCTCCTGGTACTTCTCCTTGGGTGAGAAGGACGGCCCGAAGTGGACGGTGATCTTGAACGAGGAGGGCTGCACGGTCACCGAGGGTCGCCCGCCTGGCGGCTCCGCGGACTGTGTCGTGAAGACCTCGCCGGAGATCCTCACCCGCATCATCCGTGATGGGTACGTCCCCGATCCCGGCGAGTTCTTCTCCGGGGCGATCAAGACCAACGACATCCCGCTGCTCATCGAGTTCTCGCGGGTGTTCCAGCTCTCGGAGGTGTCGCTGTGAGGATCTGTGTCACTGGCGGCACGGGCTTTCTGGGCCGGCACGTCGTCGAGCGCCTCAAACGTAACCACGAGCTCGTCGTCGTCGCTCGGCGTCCCACGCCGATCGAGGGTGTGTCCGTCGCCAAGGGCGACGTGACCGATCGTGGCAGCCTCGCCGCGGCGATGGACGGCTGCGAGACCCTCATTCACCTCGCGGGCTTCGTCTCCCAGCACCCGGACGACGCCGAGCGTCTGTATGACGTTCACGTCCGCGGCACGGAGAACGCCCTGGACGAGGCGCGGCGAGCGGGGATCAAGCGGGTGGTGTACCTCTCCACCTCGGGCACGGTCGCCGTGTCGAAGGACGAGGAGTTCATCGCCAACGAGTCCTCGGAGACGCCCAAAGAGATCATCTACCGCTGGCCCTACTACCGCTCCAAGCTCATCGGCGAGGAGGCCGCCTTGGCGCGGAGCGACGCGGGCTTCGGCGTCGTCGCGCTGAACCCCTCGCTCTTGTTGGGGCCCGGCGACACAGACGGGGAGAGCACCCGCTCGATCCGGATGTTTTTGGACGGCCAGCTCCCCGTGGCGCCCCCGGGCGGCCTGTCCTTCGTAGACGCCCGCGACGTCGCGACGGCTGTAGAGACGGCGCTGTGGCGCGGTCGCCCCGGCAGCCGCTACCTCCTCGGCGCGGTGAACATGACGTTCATGGCTTATTATGAGCGTCTCGCCCGGCTCACGACGCTCAAGCCCCCGGCGATGAAGGCGCCGCCCTTGATGCGCACGGCGCTCGACTGGCTCCCGGACTGGGGCAAGAACGGCTTCGGCTTCGGCTTCACCGTGGACCGCGTGAGCATGGAGCAGGCCTGCCACACCTGGTACCTCGACGACACCCGCGCCCGGGCTGAGCTGGGCTGGGCGCCGCGGGATCCCATGGAGACCCTGCGGGACACGCTCGTGGACATGCTGGAGCGCTCCAAGGGCTACAACGCCGCGTCTCACCTCCGGGCTTGAGGCGCGTGGTGGCATAGGCCCTCTGCCCGGCGGGGGGCCGTCGCCTCGACACAGGACGGGCCGCTGGACGCGGTGCCAGGCTCGTCATCATGAGCGATTCATCGAGAGGGAGAACGGGGAAGATGCCAAGAGTGACACACCTCATCACTGGGGCCACAGGATTCGTGGGGAGCGCCATCCTGCTGGAGCTGCTTCAACGCACAGAGGATCCCATCGTCGCGCTGGTCCGCCCTACGGCGAGTCAGACCGCGGAGCAGCGGCTCCACGAGACGCTGGAGGCCGTCGCCACGGGCTTCGCGCTGGATGAGGGCTGGCGGTCAGGGCTCGGCCGGGTGAGGGCCGTGGCGGGGGACATCTGCGCGCCGGGCTGCGGCGTCGAGGAGACGCTCCCCGCGGCGCGGTGGGTGGTGTGGCACGCCGCGGCCTCGTTGCAGTTCCAAGATCGCCATCGTGAGCACATCGATCGCACGAACGTCGAGGGCACACGCAACGTCCTCAGCCTCGCGCGCGCGCTCGAGGCGACGGACTTTCACCACGTCAGCACGGCGTATGTGGTCGGGCGTCGCGCTGGGCTCATGGCGCCCGAGGTGTGCGACGTAGAGAGCGTGAACAATCATTACGAGCGCAGCAAGGTCATCGCGGAGCAGCTCGTGCTCACCTCGGGGCTGCGGTCTCGCATCTTTCGGCCAGGCATCGTCATTGGGCATTCCCGCACACAGTACGCCTTAAACTACAATGGCATGTACGGCTTCTTGCGGGGCCTCATCAAGTTTCGTGACGTGCTCGACCGCACCCAGCCTGGGCTCTCAACACGGACTCTGGTGCAGATTCGGTGCGACGAGGAGGGTGATCTCGGCCTGGTGACCGTGGATGAGGTCGCCCGGGAGGCGGTGCTGCTGGCCCTTCGGGACGCCCCGCCGGGGATCTACAACCTCACGAACCCAACACCCCCCAACGTCGCCGAGACGGTCCGCACGCTGTTTGAGGTGGCGCGGCTCCCGAGCCCGGCCCTGGTGACCGACGAGTCAAACTTCTCGACGTTTGACCGCAAGCTCTCAGAGCGCCTGGAGTTTTATCGGTCCTACCTCATCAACCCCAAGCGCTTCTGCCGGGCCTCGGTGGAGGCGGTGCTGGGGGAGGCGAGCTCGCCTGGGGTGCTGCTGCCGCCGCCGCAGATTCACACCTTCAGCCGCGGGTACGCCGCCCAGGTCGAGGCGGAGCGTGTTGATGTGCCGGTGGCACGTTGACCGCCCCGCTGCTCGTGCTCGGGACAGGGCGCTGCGGCTCGACGCTGCTCTCTGAGATCTTGCGGGATCACCCGAGCATCCTCAGCGTCTCGGAGCTGGTGGCCTTCGTCACGGACTTTGGCAGCCGCATCCCCCAGGTGCTCGGCGAGGGGCCCGTAGACGGCGCGACGTTCTGGTCGTGGCTCGCCGAGCCGCAGCCCCTGCAGAGCCTGCTGCTCCGCCACGGCCTGCGCATGAACGAGGTCATCTACCCCTTCGAGCGCGGGCGGTTCACCCCGGACGCGCTGCCGCCGATCCTGCAGGCCACCTTGCCGCACCTGGCGCCGGAGGACCCCGACGCGGTCTTCGACGCCTTGGCGGCGGAGGTGCCCACCTGGCCGACCGCCCCAGCCGCGGATCAGTACCGGCGTCTGTTCGTCTGGCTCGGGGCGCGTCTTGGGCGGCGTCGCTGGGCGGAGCGCTCCGGCGGCGGGCTGCGCGTCACGCCCCGTCTGCTCGCGGCCTTCCCCGAGGCGCGGGTGCTGCACCTCGTCCGAGACGGCCGAAACACGGCGATCTCGATGGCGTCTCACATCGGGTTTCGGATGGCTTTCATCCACGCCCAGCTCGTCGAGATGCTGGGGGTTGATCCCTTCCGAAGCCCGATTCGGCGTGACGAGGAGGACCTCTCCGACGAGCTCGCCGCGCTCCTCCCCGAGCGCTTCTCCCGGCGCGCGTTTGAGGACTTCGATCTGTCTCCGGTCGTCTGTGGGCATTATTGGTCGGGGGAGATCACCCTCGGCCTCAAGGCCCTAGAGCGTGTGCCGCCAGAGCGCCTGCTCACGATGCGCTACGAAGATCTGTGCGCCGACCCCGTGAGCGCCTTGACCCGCCTCGGGGAGTTCTTGGAGGATGAGGTCGATCCGGGCTGGTTGTCGCGGGCCGCGGCGCGGGTAGGGCAGGGGAGCTCCGCCTGGGAGCGCCTGCCCGCGCGTCAGGCCGCGGAGCTTCACGAGGCCTGTCAGCCAGGCTTCGCCGCCTTGGCGGCCTGGGGTGTCCCGGCCTTTGAGGAGCCGCGTTGACCACCTTCGCCGTGACCCTGATGGTCGTGCTGCTCATGCTCAGCCTCGGGCTTGAGCTGCGGCCCCAGGACCTCGCCGAGGGCGCGTCACGGCGCGGCGCCATGGTCGGCGGGCTCCTGCTCAACCTCGTCGTGCTCCCGCTCTTGGTGTTTGTGTTGGGTCGGACCGGCGCGGCCAGCGAGGAGCTGCTCGTGGGGCTCCTGGTCGTCGCCGTCGCCCCCGGCGGGCCCATCGGGGCGGGGATGGCGCGTATGGCGGGCGCCGACCTCGGCTACTCCGTGGCGCTCCTCACCGCCTTGGGGGTGCTGAGCGTCGTGACGGCGCCGCTCTGTGTGGTGTTGGGGCTCAGCGCCACGGAGCTGCTCGCGCCGATCCTGTTCACCTTGCTCGGCTGCCAGGTCGCGCCGCTGGCCTTGGGCATGGTGACGCGGCGCTACTGGCCCGACCGGGCGACGGCGGCGGCGGGGCCCACACGAAAGGCGGCGACGGCGCTCTTGCTCCTGGTCGTCGTCGGCATGGTCTGGCAGCACATCGGGCGCCTCGTGGCCGCGCCGCTGGGCGTTCACCTCGCGGTGATCCTGCCGCTCGTCGCGCTGCTCGGCCCGGTGCTCGTCGGCGTCAGCCCCGTCCTTCGGGGCATGCTCATCGTGACGGCGGTGCGAAACATCTCCGTCGCGCTCTTGCTGTCAGACCGCTTCGTCAGCTCCGCGGAGACGCAGAGCGTCGTGCTCGTCGCCGCGTGGTGGATCCTCGTGCTGCCGATGGTGGCGGCGGCCTTGGCGTCGCGTCGCGCCGCGCGCTGAGGCTCAGGCGCTGATACGCCCCCGGGCGAGCAGGCCCGCGAGGATCGGCAGCAGCAGGCAGGCGAGGAGTCGGGTGAGGGTGAGCCGCGCGCCGAGCACCCCAGCCTCGAAGGGCAGGCGGGTGAGGTTTAAGAGCGAGAGGCTCGTGAGGTAGGTCACGAGCACCCCCGGGCCGACCCCGGCGGCGCCTAAGGCCGCGGCGAGGGGCAGGCCGACGATGGGCCCGCCCGGTGTGACGACCCCAGCGAGCCAGGCGAGGCCGAGGCCACGCAGAGAGTCCGGGCCGTTGAGCCAGGCGCGGAGCGTCTCCGTCGGCAGCGCCCGCTCAACCAGGGCGACGAGCAGGAGCATCCCGCCGATGGCCGGGGCGAGCCAGAGCGTACGAGCCGCCGCGTCCTTGACGATGGGCGCCAAGGCCCCGGGCTCCTGGCGCTCGGTCCACGCCGAGAGGCCCAAGAGCAGGGCCGCCACCGCCGCGAGGAGGCCCTTCACGCGCTCGCCTGAATCAAGACGTAGCCCTGGTCACCGTTCACGAGCAGCCGGTCGCCGGTCTTGATTGTGCGGGTTCCGCCATCGACGGAGACCACGGCGGGGATGCCGTACTCCCGGGCGACGACCGAGCCATGCGTCATGAGCCCGCCGACGTCGATGACCACGGCGGCGGCGTGCACAAACAGCGGCGTCCAGCCGGGGTCGGTGAAGGGCGCCACGAGGATCTCCCCGTGCTTTAAGGTGTCTGTGTTTGGATCGAGGATGACCCGCGCCACGCCCTCGACGACGCCGCCTGAGGCCGCGACGCCGACCAGAGCCCCCGCGGGGAGGTGATCCCGGCGGACCGGCGCCATCACCCGCGCGCCGCCGCTCATCATCACCCGGGGCGGATCCATCCTCTGGAAGCGCGCCTGCTCCTCCCGCCGCCGCCGCACCAAGGCCCGGAGATCCTCGCCGTCGGGGCGCTCAAAGGCGGCGATGAGCTCGGGGAGCTCCAGCATGAAGGCGTCCTCCACTTGGTCGAGGCGACCGGCCTCGGCCAGCGCCTCCCCGGCCTGCCGCGCCGCGTTGAGCCCGAGATCGAGCACACGGATGAGCGCAAACTTTGGGTGCTCCCGCAGGGCGAAGAGCTGGCGGTAGACCGTCGCGAGGCGTCGCACGAGGGGCGCCTTAAGCCAACCCCAGGCCCCGCGCCGCGCGGCGCTCACGAGGCGCTCGACGGCGGAGTCACCGAGGGCCTTCATGCGGTCGTGGTGGGCGCGGTGGCCGCCCGGCTCTCCGGCGTGCAGCGCCCCGGCGACCACCCGCAGGAGCACGCCGGGATCGTCGCGGTAGCGGGGCTGGCCGATGTCGATCTCCCCCGGTCCACGCATGCCGAAGCGCGCCAAGAAGCGGTCCAGGGCGGCGAGGAGCTCGGGGCCCCCCGGCAGGGCCGCCAGCGTCTCCCGGCGCTGCTCCCCGGCGAGGAGCGCGGCCTTGAGGGCCTCATGGGGCCGCGCCACGTCAGCGAGGTCACCCACCTCCAGATCCATGAGCGTCGTGATGTTGTCGGCGAGCCCCCGGGTGAGGTCCCGCATGGCCTCGGCGTCTGTGTCAGATCCCAAGACCTTGCCCAAGAGCCGCTCGGAGGCCACGCCCGCGAAGACCGGCGCCGCGTTCGGGAAGAGCGTCGGGAACAGGTCGCTGATGAGGCGCTCAAAGACCCTGAGCCGCGCCACGGGCGTCGTCTCGGCCAAGACCGCGACCCGGGCCCCGTGCACCGCGGCGTCGAGGCGCGCCGGGACGGAGCTGTGCAGCGCGTGGGGGTTGTCCCAGAGGAGCGCGCGCACGACGGCGAAGAGCACCGGCGCCAAGATCGGCGCCCCGGCTCGGGGCTGCAGGGGGTCGGAGATCGTCTCCGGGCAGCGCTTGAGGGCCTCGGCGAGATCCGCGGCCACCCGGCTGTCGATGTTCTGAATCGCGGTGAGCACCTTGGGGCCCACGAAGGGGTGCTTGAGCACCGGGGTGACATCGAAGTACACCCGCCCGCCCGCGTGCCGGGTGAGGCGGCCCGGGCGCAGGTCGTTCAGCTCGCGGCCGATGGGCACGGCCTGGAGCCAGAGCGAGCGCCCCAGGGGGGTCATCGGCGCCGTCATCACCTGGACGTGGCCGAAGCTCAGCAGCACCCGCTGGCCAAGCTCCGGGCGGCGGGGCTCGGCCAAGGGGAACAGCGTGGTGATCGGCCGGGCCTGGAGCAGGTAGAGCGCGCCGTCCGCGAAGCACCACTCCAGGTCTTGGGGCTGGCCATAGTGCGCCTCGACCCGGCCCGCGAGGCGGACCAGCTCGCTGAGCATCGGGTCGGTCAGGGCGGGGCGCCGGGCCTCCTCGTCGCTGTGGGTCCGGGTGACGGTGCCGCCTTCGGGCAAGGCGTAGATGCCGAGGCGCTTCACGGCGATCCGGCGCTCGATGACCTCCCCCGTCGAGCGCCGCACCCGGGCGAGGTCGGCGTCGATGAGGCCCGAGACGAGCGCCTCACCGAGCCCAAAGCCCGCGTCAACGCTCAGCACGTCCCGATCCCCCGAGATGGGATCGGCGGTGAAGAGGATGCCGGAGACCTCGGGCACGATCTGCCGCTGCACGACGACGGAGAGCCGCACCTGGCGGTGGGAGAAGCCGCCCCGGGCGCGGTACACGCAGGCCCGCTCGGTGAAGAGGGAGGCCTGGCAGCGGCGCACGGCGTGGAGCAAGGCGTCGGCGCCGCGCACGTTGAGGATCGTGTCCTGCTGACCGGCGAAGGAGGCGTCGGGGAGGTCCTCGGCGGTGGCGCTCGACCGCACGGCCCAGGCGTGCTCCGGGCCGCCGAGCTCGGTCCAGGCGGCCAACAAGGCGTCGGCGACCTCGACGGGGACCGGCTCGGCCTCGATGAGCTGGCGCAGGGCCTCGCTCTCCCGGCGGAAGCCCGGCAGGTCGTCGGGGCTCAGCGCCTCCAGCGCCGTCAGCGCGGCGTCGAGGCCGGGGATCGTGCGCATCGCCCGGTCAAAGGCCTCGGTGGTGACACAGAGCCCCGGCGGCACGGGCAGGCCGGCCTGGGTCATCTCGCCGAGGTTGGCGCCTTTTCCGCCGACCCGGGGCAGGTCCCGGGCGCTGAGCTGGTGGAAGGGCAGGATGAGGGCTGGGGTGGTCATGGCGCGCCTCGGGGGAGCGCCCCGCGGAGCAGCAAGGACACGATCTGCTCTGCTAAGGCGCGGGGTTCAGAGGGCTCGCGGCCCTCCATCATCGGGAAGAGGAGACCTTGGGCGAAGATCGTCGAGACGAGGGCCATCGCCAGGGCGTCGGCGTCACCCTCAGCGAGCTGGCCCCGGCACATCGCCGCTCGGAGCGCGTCCGCCAAGAAGGCGCGGGTGCCACGCTCCCGCTGTCGCACGGCGATGAACATGTCTCGGATAGCGCTGTCGGGGCCAAAGGCGAGCTGTAGCATGGCGCGGTTGCGCCAAATCTGCGACAGGGCGAGGGTCGTGAACTCGACGAGCTTGCCCTCCAGGTCGCCGCTGAGATCGAGCTTCCGGATGGCGCCCCTGGGGGTGCGCTCCTCGGCGAAGGCGCGCATGAGGCCGTCGCGGTCGCCGAAGTGGCGGTAGAGCGTCGCGAGGCTCACCCCGGCGCGCTCGGCGACCCGCTCCATGGTGGCGCCGCCCGGGCCGTTCTCTAAGAAGCAGGCCATCAGGGCGTCGAGGGCCCGGTCCCGAGCGGAGAGCTCGTCGGGGGTGCTCAGCCCGCGCTCCTCGGCCAAGGCGGTGAGCAGGGCCTCACGGCTCGGGAAACGCCGGAAGAGGGTGGAGCGGGAGACGGAGGCCGCGGCGGCGATCTCGTCCATGCTCGGATCGGCGCCGCCGCGGAGCAGTGACTCTGCGGCATCGAGGATCGCGGCGCGGGCTTGGGTGTCTTGAGGTCGAGGCATACCAATTGATACGACACGAAAGAGATGATGTCAAGTCGTGTCGTATCAAAATGATCAGGGCTGATCCAAGCGGGGGAAACCTTCGGGGAAGGCGATCTCCATGGGGCCGTTCTCCCAGCTCTCGTAGGCCCGATCGTCGGCGACGGGGGAGGGGGCGCCGAAGGCCTGCTCAAAGTGGGCGCCCCAGTCCGGGCGGCGGCCATCGACGTCGGTGAAGCCATAGATCCGGCTCAGGCCCCACGACGACCACACCCGCCCGGCGAAGCGCCGCACGTTGGGATCCCCGGCCAGAGCCGCCACGGCGCGGCCGACGAAGCGGGGGGTCTCCGAGGCGATGAAGTTGGGATCGACCTTGGCGCCGTCCTGCCAGTTCTCTTCGGTGACGCCGAAGCCCTCCAGCATCTCCTCCGAGCGTAAGAAGCCCGGCGTGAGCGCCAGCGCCGTGACCCCGCTCGGCCCCAGGCGCTTGTGGGTGATGAACGAGAGGCGGATCACCGCCATCTTGGCGAGGTCGTAGAACACCCCGCCGCGGAAGCCGAAGTGGTCACCGTCGGTGATCTCGATGACCACGGCGCCGGGCCGGGCGGTGAGCAGAGGCGTGGCGTAGCGCAGGGTGATGAGGTGCGTCCAGACCGCGGTGTCAAAGAGCTTGCGGCCATTAGGGATGTTGAGCTCGTCGATGGGCACGCCAAGGTCTTGCAGGCGCTCGCCGCCCCAGATGTCGTTCACCAGGAGATCGACGCCGCCAAACTCGGCCTGCACCCGGGCGCAGATCGCGGCGACCTGGGCCTCGTCGAGGTGATCACAAGGCCAGGCGAGGCCGCGCCCCCCGGCGGCGGTCACGAGCTCGGCGGTCTCATCGAGGGTCTCGGGGCGGGCGCTCGGGGAGGGCTGGCCACGCACGCTGCGCCCGGTGCAGATCACCGTGGCGCCGGCCTCGCCCAAGGCCACGGCGATGCCTCGCCCCGCGCCGCGGGTGGCCCCTGCCACCCAGGCCACCTTGCCGCTGAGGGGGAGGGGAGCGGCGCTGGAGGCGTCGTGCTGGGCGGGCGGTTGGGTCGTCGTCATCGTTCACTCCAGGGTTGGGGTTCAGAGCGGTCGTCCTTCAAGCTCACACGCTATTCATGACATGCTGTGTCATATTGAGAGTCGCGGAGAAAAAAGTCATGCGCGCCGATCGCCTGCTGCGCCTCACCCACATCCTCGCGGACGGCCGACGCCGCACCGCCAGCGCCTTGGCCGCGCGCCTGGAGGTCTCCGAGCGCACGATCCTGCGCGACGTCGAGGCCCTGCAGGAGGTCGGCGTGCCCATCACGGCGAGCCCCGGGCCTGAGGGCGGGATCTCTTTGCCCCAGGGCTGGGGTCGGCTCATCTCGGGGCTCAGCGCCGGGGAGGTGCGGGCCCTGGCGGCTCTGGCCACCTCAGAGACCTTAGGGGAGCTCGGGGAGCCCCTGGAGCGCGCCTTGGCGAAGGTCCTCGCGGCCTTGCCCACCCCCCAGCGCCTCGTGGCGGACGAGGCCCGGCAGCGCCTGCTCGTCGATCCCGCCCCCTGGTGGTCGGGCTCCCCCGAGGCCCCGGCGGCGCTCGACGCCATCCGCGAGGCGATCTGGGCCGATCGACAGGTCCGCGTCGTCTACGAGGACGCCCAGGGCCGGGTCACCGAGCGTGAGGTGTCACCGCTCGGCCTCGTGCTCAAGGGCGGCCGCTGGCACCTGCTCGCCGAGACCGCCGCCGGGCGCCGGGTCTTCCGCGGCGACCGCCTGCGCGGGGCCACCCTGCTCGACACCCCGGCGGCCCGGCCCGAGGGTTTTGAGCTGCGGGAGGCCTGGCGGGAGGCCACCCAGAGCTTTGTCACATCTCGCCCACGATTTGATGTGACGATGCGACTTACCCCCGCGGGGCGCCGGGCCCTGGCGGTGACCCGGCCTGAAGAGGAGCGTGAGCGAATCCTCGGCGGGGACGGCCCGCTCACCCTCGACTTTCAGCAGGAGGAGATCGCCTGGGCGACGGTCACGCAGCTCGGCGAGGAGCTCGACGTGATCGAGCCCGCCGCCTTGCGGGCGCGGCTCATCCGGCTGGCGCAGCGTTGGCTAGGGGCCTCAGGCGGCGAGCCCGGCGGCGTAGAGGCTGTCTCCGCGGCGGGCGATGTCCCAGACCAGGGGCAGCCAGGCGCCGTCGCTCAAGGAGAGACGGGTCTGGGCGGTGGTCTTGCGGGTGGGGTCGTCGTAAGCCTCACGCAAGGCGCGGCGCAGGGCGGCGCGGTCGTCGGGGTGGGCGAGGTCGACGAGGTTCATGGCGCGCAGGCGCTCGGTGGGCAGGCCGAGGCGGCGCTCCCAGGCGGCGTTGATCACCCGCAGTGAGCCACGATCGTCCAAGGCGCAGAGCAGGTGGTCGCTCAGCTCGGCGAGGCGCGCCCCGGTGAGGGCCTGGGCCAAGGCGTGGGTCAGCTCCATGGCGCGGCGGCGCTGCTCCAGGATCTCCACGACCTGGGTGGCGAGCAGGTTGAGCAGCTCACGCTGGGCGTCGGTGAGGCGCCGGGCCGTCGGCGCGATGGCGCAGAGGGTGCCCAAGACGTGGCCGTCGGGGGTGCGCAGCGGGGAGCCCGCGTAGAACCGGATCTTGGGGAGGTTCTTGACGAGGGGGTTGTCGGCGAAGCGCTCGTCGGCGTGGGTGTCCGGCACCTCCAGGGGCTGCCGGGAGGCGACGACGTGGCCGCAGAAGGACCAGGACCGGGGCGTCTCGGAGACGTTGAGGCCGTAACGCGACAAGAACCACTGGCGGTCTCGATCGACGAGGCTCACGAGGGCGATGGGCACGTCGAGGGCGAGGGCGACCATCCGAGTGATGCGGTCAAAGAGCGCCTCGGGCTGGTTATCGACCACACCGTAGCGGTCGAGGGCCTCCTGTCGGGCCTGCTCATCGGGGGGAATCTCGGCAGAGATCATAGAGCCTCCTGCGTATAGAATGCCCCGAGTGGAGTCAGGTTGCGATGACTCCGCGCTTACATCTTTTGGAGAGTTTTGGGGCTCAGGGGACGGAGGAGGCGCCGGGGTCGGGAGTAGACGCGCCGCTCAGCGCCGAGGTGGCGCCTGCGCTGCCGTTGCTGAAGCCGTTGCAGGTGGCGCAGTCGAGGCGCACACGCCCGCTGCCGCCGTTGCCGCCGACGCGGATGTTCGACGAGTTCCCCAGGCCACCTTGGGCGTCGACGGCGCCCGTCGCGAGGCTGAGATCGGTCGCGGCGAGCCAGATCGTGCCGCCAGATCCACCGCCCGCGCCGTAGGTGTAGGTGCCCTGCGCGCAGTGGTCTGAGGAGCCGCCGGAGGAGGTGAAGGCCGCCGTGCCCGAGGCCACGATGCTGCCCGCGGTGACGTAGAGGATCCCCGCGCCGTCGCCGCCAGGGCCGTAGCCCGAGCCGACGCAGCTGTTGTTGCCTTGCCACACACCGCCGCCGCCGGAGCCGAAGAACATCGTGGTGAGGCTCGCGTCGCCGTAGGTGGCGCCCTTGTACGGCGCCGTGGCGCTGCCGCCGGTCCAAGACGCGCCCGCCGTGGCCCCGCCGCCGTACTCCCCGCCGCCGCCGGTGATGTGTGCGCCGCCGCCGCCGTAGTTGTTGATCCAGTGGCCGTAGGACTCGTTGTAGGCCGCGCAGGCGCCGTTGCCGTCCCCTTCGCCCTCTCCGGCGAAGCTCTCCCCTTGGTAGCTGTCGCAGTTGTAGGAGGTGCCCGTCGCGCCGCCGAGGAAGCCCAAGGCCGAGGCGGTCACCGTACCGCCGCTGGCGACGGTGAGGGTGCCTCGGGCGCGGAAGGCGAGCACGCCGCCGGTCTGCCCGTCCCAAGCCGCGACGCTCAGGGTGGAGCCGGCGCTCACGGTCACGTCCTCGTAGTTCGGCACCCGCTGGGCGACGATGGTCTGGCCGCTGAGGTCGCTGTTGTCCGCGACGCCGAAGGTCTCGGTGATGGCGCGGGCGAGGGTGATGGTGTCGCCGGAGATCGAGACGACGGAGACGAGCTCGTAGGCGCCGACGTTGGTGTAGGCCGCGTCGGAGCCGTGGAGGTTGATGAGGAGCAGCTCATCCCCCTCGGCGAGGCCGGTGACCGTGGTGTTGACGGTGACCGTGCTCGGCCCGAGGGCCACGACGGGCCAGGCGATGGCGTCGGGCTCGGTGCGGCCGTTGCTGGCGTCGTCGCTCAGGAGAACCGTGCCGCTCACGCTGAGGTCGCCGTCGCTGCCGGTGCCGAGGTGCAGGTCCTCGTCGGTGTCGCCGTCGCAGTCGTTGTCTTCGCCGTCGGGGCGCTCGGCGGCGTCGGGGTTGCTCCAGTCGTTCGTGTCGTCGCAGTCCGAGTCGTCTAAGGACACGCCGCTCGGCACGTCGCAGGACCGGCCCCCGGCGTCGGGGTCGCCGAAGCCGTCGCCGTCGTCGTCGTTGAACCACTCCGTGGCGTCGATGGCGTCGTCTTCGTCGATGTCGCCGTCGCAGTCGTTGTCGATGTCGTCGCAGCGCTCATCGGCGTCGGGGTTCACCGCGGCGACGCCGTCGTCGCAGTCCGTCGCGCCCTCGGTGTAGCCCGTCGGCGCCTCACAGGCGGCGGTGGGGTAGTCGGCGTCGCCGAAGCCGTCGCCGTCGGTGTCAGCGTAGAAGGTCTCGGCGTCGGCGGCGTCGGGCTCATCGACCTGGCTGTCGCAGTCATTGTCGATGCTGTCGCATAGCTCGGTCGCGGCGGGGTTGACCGTCGTGTCGCCGTCGTCGCAGTCCATGCTGTCGACGACGTAGCCCGCGGGGGTGTCGCAGGCCCGGGCGGTGTAGTCCGCGTCGCCGTAGCCGTCGCTGTCGGCGTCTTGATACCAGGTCCCGGCGTCGACGGCGTCGTCTTCATCAACGGCGGTGTCGCAGTCGTTGTCGCGCTCGTCGCAGATCTCCGCGGCGTCGGGGTTCACCTCGCCGTCGCCGTCGTCACACTCCTCACAGGCCGCGAAGCCGTCGAGGTCGGCGTCGGTGAAGCCTGAGGAGCCGTCGCAGTTGTAGTCGGCGGGGTCGCCGCAGTCCGTCTCCGGGGCGCCGGGGTAATACGCGGCGTCACCGTCGTCGCAGTCACCCTCCAAGGCCACCCAGCCCTCACCGGGGGGCTCACAGGCGAGGGTGCTCGTGGCGCTGTCGCCGTAGCCGTCGCCGTCCTTGTCTTCGCTCCAGGCCGTCGCGTCTGTGGCGTCTTCATCGGCGCTGCCGTCGCAGTCGTTGTCGAGGCCGTCGCAGAGCTCAGCGGCGTCGGGGTAGACCGAGGCGTCGTCGTCGTCGCAGTCTTCGCCCTCGGTGAAGCCGTCGCCGTCGTCGTCGACCTCCTCGTCCGGCGGGACGAGGGCGGTGTCTTCAGGGGTGGAGCCGTCGTCTTTGCAGGCGAGGGCGAACAGGCAGAGCACGACGCTCAGGTGAGCAGACAGACGCATGGGGGCTCCTTCTTGGAGCCTGAATTGTAGCCGCGACTCGGCGCGCTCGTCGGCGAAGGCCGCTTATTCTGGGAAGAGGAAGGCCAGCTCTCCCTCGACGTTGAAGGTGATGCTGATCTGGGAGCAGTCGCCGTCGCCGTCGAGGTCGAGGTCTGAAGCCGCGCGCAGCAGGGGCTCCAAGGTGCCGTAGAGGTCGGGATCGACGTTCTCTTCTTGGGCGATGCGGAGCAGGTAGTCCACGTCGAGGCCGCCGCCGAACAGGCCCTCAAAGTGGCCGTCCGGAGACAAGGTGAGGCCGAAGATGGCGCCGCTCACCTGAATCTCCAGGGGCACGTCAAACACCGTGAAGGGCAAGACGAGGGTGAGGGGGCCGGCCAGGAGCGCGCCGTCTTGGAGCGACACGGCCTCGACGGTGCTGGGGTTGGCGTTGGGGTCGCGGTCGAAGGTCTGGCCGGAGACGATCTCCCCGGCGGCGCTCACGAAGGGCTCGCCGACGCCCTGAAGCACGGTGAAGTCTACGCAGACGTCGTTTAAGGGGTCGTCGTAGTCCTCCAGCTCGATGAGCAGGAGCAGCACGCCGTCGCGGATGGACTGCTGGATGAGGGGCTCGACGGCGGCGGCTTCGGTGGACTCCAAGGCCGGGAGCAGCCGGGCGAAGGCGTTGTCGATGCCGGGCTCACCGTTGGGGCCGACGAGGTCGGGGATGCCGCAGCCCTCGTCGTCTCCGGCCTCGCTCGTGTGGCCGTCGAGGTCAAACCCGGCGCTCACGCCGTCCTCGACCCGGGCGAAGCTCAGCGAGGTCACGACACCGACCCGAGTGTCAAGTGTTCCTGTACACTCTTGGAGGTGCAGCGGCAGGTCGGCGTCGGTGTCGTCCGGGGCGCAGGCCAAGGCGAAGGTGAGGGGGAGGAGCGTCGCGGCGCGCATCACACCTCCAAGGCGCTGAGGCCGTCTTCAGCGTAGCCGTCGTCCTCACCGAAGCTGACCGCGGGGATGCCCAAGGCGCGCATGACGCTGAGGTGCAGGCGGTTGGTGCTCTCTTGGCCCGTGGGGCGCAGGTGCAGGTCGGTCTTGAGGGCGCCGCCGCAGCTCCCGGCGAGCACGATGGGCATGTCGTCGAGGCTGTGGGTGCGGCCCAGGCTCACCTCGGAGCAGGCCAAGACGACGCAGTGGTCGAGGAGCGTGGCGTCCCCCTCGGGCACGGCGCGAAGGGCCTCGATGAGCGCGCCGAGCTCGTCGATGATCTGCACGGTGATGTTGTGCACCTCGGGCTGGTCGCCGGACTCGTTGTGGGTGAGGTCGTGGTGACCGGCGCTCGCGCCGTCAAAGAGCAGGTCGCTGACGGGATCGCTGATGGTGTGGCCGAAGACGCGGGTCTGGTCGCAGGCCAAGGCCATCGCCAGCAGGTCGGCCATCACGCGGCTGCGGGCGCTGACCTGGGGGCGGCCGTCCACGTCGGGGTAGCTCAGCGCCGGGGTGGCGGGCCGGGCGCAGCTCTCTAAGGACGGAGGATCCTCCTCCAGCCGGGCGAGGCGGGTCTCAAGCTGGCGCACGCCGTCGAGGTGCTGCTCCAGGCGCAGCTTGTCTTCGCTGCCCACCCGGGCATTCAGGGCGGCGATGTCGCCCATCACCGCGTCCAGCGCCGAGCGGCGCAGGCCGAGGGTGGGGTCCACGAGGCCCTCCTCGCCGGGCTCGCGGAAGGTCGCGCCGAAGAGGCGCTCGTAGAGGGTGTAGGGATCGGTGTCGGGGGGGTTCCGGCTGAACGGCCCGTTGTAGCTCGACCCGCTCACGTTGGACGCGGCGGTGAGTATGGATTGGTAGAGGGTGTCTTGGCCGATCTCCGCGGCGATGATCTGGTCGATGCTCGGCCCAGCGAAGGTGTCCTCCCCCGTTGACTGGTCAAGAGGGAGCCCGGAGAGCATCCCGGCGTTGCCCGAGCCGTGGGGCACGACGTTCGGCACCTTACAGGAGAGGCCGGTGATCACGGCGACGTCGGGCTTCACGGCGGCGAGGCCGCGGAGCTGGTCGGAGAGGCTCCAGGCGTCACCTTCCCCCTCGCCCTCAGGCACCCAGCGGTCGGGGAGGTTGCCGTTTCCCCAGGTGAACAGGCCGAAGCGCAGGGGGAAGCCGTCGTCGGCGGCCCGGGCGCGGCGGCTCGACAAGGAGAGCAGGGGCGGCAAGGCGACGCTCACGGCGAGGCCGCCGAGCAGGCCGCGCAGCACGAGGCGGCGGCTCGGGGTCCAGACCGGGCGGGCGCCAGGGCTGAGGCGGAGGGCGCGTTTCATTGCAGCTCCCCGGCGGCGCGGAAGGCCTCGCTCGCGGCGATGTCGCGGAGCAGGGCCAAGAGGCGGTGCTCAGTCAAGGTGAAGCCCTCCAAGAACCAGTCCACGGTGGGGTCCTCGGCGTCGTCGGGGGCGTGGCCCCAGGCGTAGGTGTAGACCGTCTCGACGAGGCAAGAGGTCGCGGCGGGGTGGGCGGCCAAGGCGGCGCCGAGGCCCAAGGCGTCGGTGAACGCCGCGCCGTCGAGCTCACCGCTGGGGTCGATGGTCGCGCCGTTCTCTGCAGTGCGGAAGCGCCCGATGCCGTCAAACTGCTCCAGGCCGAGGCCGATGGGGTCGGTCATGGCGTGGCAGCCCGCGCAGGCCGGGTCGGTGAGGTGGCGCTCGACCCGCTCCCGCATCGTCGGCGCGTCCTCGGTGGCCTCGGGGATGGACGTGTCGACGTCGGCGGGGGGCTGGGGCATCTCTTGGCAGAGCAGCACCTCCCGGACAAACAGGCCGCGGCGGGTGACCGAGGTGGAGACGGCGTGGGCGTGCAGGGCGAGGGTCGAGACCTGGCCCAGGAGCCCACGGCGGGGGCCGTCGGCGGGCAACATCGTCTCGGCGAAGCCCTCTCGGGCCGGGGCGGGCACGCCGTAGATGGCGGCCAAGGTGCGGTCGAGGAAGGTCCGCCGGGTCGTGAAGAGGTCCCGCATGTCGGCTTGGGCCTCAAAGGTGAGGTACTCCACGCCGAGCAGGGTCTCCTCCCGGGCGCTGGGGCCGACCTGGGCGCTCATGTGCTCAAAGATGTTCGGGTCTTTGCTGAGGTCGTCGAGCTCGTAGAGGTGGTAGATCTCGGTGAAGAGGTCACGCACCCCCTGGCGGGCGCGGTCATCGGCCAACATCCGGTCGATCTGGGCGAGGCGGCCGGCCTCGGTCTCAAGCTCCCCGGCGGCGGCGGCCTCCAGCAGAGCGGCGTCGGGGGCGGTGTTCCACAAGAAGAAGCTCAGGCGGCTCGCCAGCTCGTAGCCCATGAAGCGCCGGGCGCCGTCCTCATCCTCCTGGCCGAGCTCCACCCGATACAAAAAATACGGCGACTGAAGCATCGCCGCGAGGCCGTAGCTCAGGCCCGCGTAGAAGTCGCCCAGGGTGCTCGCGGCCTCGGACGACAGGGACACCAAGACGCTGAGCTCGGACTCGGTGAGGGGCCGCCGCCAGAGGCGCTCGCCGAGCCCGGAGAGGGCGAGGCCCGCGCAGGCGTCGTCGGCGGTGGCGACGGGCTCACAGGGCACCCAGGCGTCCCGCAGCGCGCCCTCAGCCATGACCTGATCGGCGACAAAAAACGCGGCCGCCTCGTACTGCTCTACGCCCCGGGGGGAGATGGAGGTCACCGCGGCGCCGACGCTGCGCAGGCCCGCGGACTCCTCGTCGGGCTCAAGGCTCGTCGGCAAGGCGAGCTCGTCGCCGAAGAGGTCACGCAGGCTGTTGTGGAGCTGGGTCGAGGTGAGCCGCCTCAAGGTCGGCGCCGGGGCGGCGACGGCCGGGGCGTCCCCACGGACCACCGGGGGGGTCGTGGTCGGCGGCGGCTCCGCGCAGGAGAGCGACAGCAACGGGATGAGCAGGCGCATCGGGGGCTCCGGGGAGGCTCAGCATAGACCCGGCGGGGCCTCGGCTCAAGCGCGTTGGCCTAGGGTGCGCTCAAGGACTGATCAAGGCCGCGTCGCCCAAGGACAACGAGCCGTCGAGGATCCCCTCCAGGTTGGGCTCACCGAGGGTGTGAAGCACAAAGGCCAAGGTGTAGCCGTTGAGGATCCGCCAGCCCTCCTCGGGCTCGATCAGCTCCCCGGACTCAAGCTGGCCCGAGAAGTCGGTGAAGGCGAGGTGCCCGCCGCCGACGAGGCGCAGGCGCCGGGCGTCCCCCGCCTCGACCGCCGACCAGTACCGATCCCCGTCGAGGCCGGGATCCTCCTCGCCGGTCATGATCACGACGGGGCCTTGGAGCGCGGCGAGGCCCGGCGCCCCGAAGAGGTCAAAGTCGCCCGGGGCCATGATCACCGCGCCGGTCACCCGGGGGTCGGCGAGGCCCGCGGCGAAGGCCTCGGCGTCGGCCGCATCAAAGCTGGAGCACACCCCGTCCTCAGTGGGCGTGGCGCAGGCGGCCTCCAGCGCCGCGACGTCGTAGACGCCGCCGTAGAGCGCTGCGAGGGTGTAGCCGCCGAAGCTGTGGCCCGTGGCGAGCACGCGGCCGTCCCAGGCGGCGGAGAGGTTGAGGCCCGGCGCGTCGAGCGTCCCGGCGCTGAGGCCGTCGAGCACGGCGCTGAGGTCCCGCGGGCGCTGGTGGTAGATCTCCGTGTCGCGGTCGGCGCCGTCAAAGAGCGTGTTCTCGGTGTGGTCGGGGGCGATGACGAGCAGGCCGTGGGAGGCGAGGTGCTCCATCAAGAAGCTCGAGCTCTCGGCGTAGCCCTGGTGGCCGTGGGAGTAGATCACGAGGGGAAACTGGCCGTCGGCGAGGCTCGCCTCGTCCCAGGCGCCGTCGGACTCGATGAGGCCCCGGTACTCCACCGGGTCGCCGTCGAGGTCGGCGCTCGGCGCCCAGACCGTCACCCGTAAGCTGCGCGGCGCCTCGTCGGCGGGATCGTCGTAGCTGAGCTCCAGCACATGAACCCCGACGGCCCAGGGCCCACGGGCCTGCACCCGGGCGAGCTGCTCCTCCGGGGTGAGGGGCGGGGTCTCCTTGTCGCATCCTGTCGCAACAAACGCCGCGACAAACGCGACAGATGTGACAATTGGCTTGGCGCGGCGGTCAGCCCAGCTCGGCATACGACACCCCGGTCAAGGAGACGCTGCGCTCCCAGAGGGCCCGGGCCGTGGCCTCGTCCCGGGCGCGGGCGGCGCAGGTCGTCGGCCCGGCGGCGCCCCAGAGCTGCAGCGAGGGGCCGTAGAAGGCGCCGTCTTCGACCTCCGCGGCGGCGGCGGCGAGCAAAGAAGGCAAGGCCCCGCGCTCGGCGGACTGGGCGAAGAGCGCGCCGCCGAGGCCAAAGAAGCCCTCGGCGAGCTTCGAGCCCTCCATCTTGGCCCCGGCGGTCTGGAGGTTGGTGTCGGCGTAGCCGGGGTGGGAGGCGAGGCTCAAGAGGCGGCCCTGGGCCCGGCGCTTGAGCTCCAAGGTGAAGAGCAGGTTCGCCAGCTTGGACTGGAAGTAGGCCGGCCAGCGGGCGTAGCCCCGGGTCATCATGAGGTCGTCGAGGCGGATGGTCCCGAAGCGGTGCACGTAGCTCGACACGTTCACCACCCGGGCGCCGGGGGTGCGCAGGAGCGTCGGCAGGAGGCGGCCGGTCAGGGCGAAGTGCCCGAGGTGGTTGGTGCCGATCTGCGCCTCAAAGCCGTCCTGGGTCAGGTGGTGCGGCGTGGCCATGATCCCGGCGTTGTTGATGAGGCCGTGCAGCGGGCCGCCCGAGGCGTTGATCGTCTCGGCGAGGCGCTGCACCGAGTCGAGGCTCGCGAGGTCCAAGGTCACCGTCTCGCAGCCTGTGGCCCCGGCCGCCTTGAGCTGGGCCAAGGCGTCGGCGGCCTTGGAAGGGTTCCGGCAGGCCATGATCACCCGCGCGCCCTTCTTGCCGAGGCCCAAGGCGGTGTAGTAGCCGAGGCCCGAGTTGGCCCCGGTGATGAGGTAGGTGCGGCCGGTGAGGTCGGGCAGAGCGTCGGCGGAGGCCAGCATGGTGGTTCCTCGGGGGAGGGGACGGCGTGGGCCGCAGAGTATACGCCCCGGCGGCGCGCTAAGCTTGGCGCTGAGGAGGTGTGTGTGGCGCCAAGCGTGAGAGTGGAGCGAGCGGGCCCGGTCACCACCGTGATCTTGAGCCGCCCGGCGCGGCGAAACGCCGTGGACCGCGCCACGGCGGAGGCCCTGGCGGACGCCTTTCGCGCCTTTGACGCCGACCCCGACGCCGCCGTGGCCGTGCTCTGGGGCGAAGGCGGGAGCTTCTGCGCAGGCGCGGATCTCCAGGAGATCGCCGCCGGGCGCCCCAACCGTGTGGCGCCGGACGGCGACGGCCCGATGGGGCCCACCCGAATGGTGCTCTCCAAGCCGGTGATCGCCGCGATCTCTGGCTACGCCGTCGCCGGGGGCCTGGAGCTCGCGGTCTGGTGTGACCTGCGGGTCGCTGAAGAGACGGCGATCTTGGGCGTGCTCTGCCGCCGCGTCGGGGTGCCGCTCATCGACGGCGGCACGGTGCGCCTGCCCCGGCTCATCGGCCAGTCCCGGGCCCTCGACCTCATCCTCACCGGGCGGGAGGTCGGCGCCGCCGAGGCCCTGGCCATGGGCCTCGTGAACCGGGTCGTGCCCCCTGGCGCCGCTCGCGCCGAGGCCGAGGCCCTCGCCCAGCAGCTCAGCGCGCTCCCCCAGGCGGCCCTGCGCGGCGACCGGCGCGCGGCCTTGGCCCAGTGGTCCCTCTCGGAGGAGGACGCCTTGGCCTTTGAGCTCACCTGCGGTCAGGCCGCGCTCGCCGGGGAGACCTTGGCCGGGGCCCAGCGCTTCACCACGCGGCGTTAGGCGCCGAGCGCGGCGCTGGCCTCAGCCCGGGGCGGGCGCTCCGGCGGCAGGTAGTCGAAGAAGGCGGCCTCGTCGCCGCCCTCGTGCTGGTCGAGGCGGTCGAAGTAGGCCGAGGCGTGCTCGTAGAGCGCCTCCACCGTCTCCGCGCGCAGGAGCCGCGGGCGTAAGGCGTCGCCGTAGGGGAGCTGCTTCGAGAAGTAGCCCGCGAACATCTTCATGCGGCCGATGGCCCCGGCGGGGCGGTTGAAGCGGCGGATGAGGTCGTCGAAGTAGGCGAACATCACCCGGCGCTGCTCGGCGGCGTTCACGACGGTGATCGGCGCGCCCGCCAGGGCCTCGCTCACCTGGCGGAGCAGCCAGGGGTTCCGCACGGCGCCGCGGCCGATGAGCACGCCGTCGCAGCCGGTCTCCCGGAACATGCGCAGGGCGCTCTCGACGTCGACGATGTCGCCGTTGGCGAGCACGGGGATCTTGAGCCGGGACTTGGCCTCGGCGATCTTGTCCACGGCGCGCTCACCGCCGTACTTGTCCTCGCGGGTGCGCCAATGAATCGCCACGGCGCTCGCGCCCTCAGCTTCGCAGATCTCGGCGATCTCCGGGGCGTTTCGGCTCGTCGCGTCAAAGCCCGAGCGCATCTTCACCGTCACGGGGATCGACACCGCGCCGACGACGGCCCGGACGATGCGGGCGACGAGGGCGGGATCCTTCAACAAGGCGCTGCCGCCGGAGTGCGCGCAGACCTTCTTCGAGGGGCAGCCCATGTTGATGTCGCAGATGCTCGCGCCGAGGCCCTCGACGACCCGGGCGCCTTCGGCGAGCAGCGCCGGGTCGCGGCCAAAGAGCTGGATGGCGACGGGGCGCTCGTCGGGGTCGAGCTCGACGGTCTGCATGACCTTTCGGTCGCCGTGGGCCAAGGAGCCGCCGGGCACAAACTCGGTCACGGTGAGGCCGGCCCCGCCGATCTGGCGGATGAGGCGGCGGAACGTGAGGTCGGTCACGCCCTCCATCGGGGAGAGCACGACGTTCGGCGAGATGTGAAGCTCGCGCACGGTGTAGGCGGTCGGCAGGCGCATCGGGGTTGGCCTCTCCTTGGCCACATGCCCGGCGGGCGGGTGGGGTGTCAAGGGGGGGCGCGGGGGTTAGGGGACACGGCCATGTCCCACGCGCTCCTGCTGCTGCTCCTGAACTGCGCCGCGAAGGCCCCGCCCGACGACGCCACGCCGCTGGGCCTGGGCATCACGCCGCCGCCGCCGGTGAGCCTGGAGCTCGTCGCCCCGGTGATGCCCGGCGAGGGCCGCCCCTGGCAGGGCCCGCCGATCACCGCCCCCCAGCGGGCCTTTGACGACGCCGAGCGCCTGCTCGCCCGGCTCTTGGAGGGCCCGGCGAGCTTAGAGGCGGGCTTCGACGTCGCCGAGCTCATCATCGCCCAGCTCAGCGTGGCCTCGGGGGACCCCGCCCTGCGCGCCCCCGCGGCCTGCCGGGCCGGGGACACCTACCGCCTGCTCGCCCAGGCCGCCTTGACCCAGCGCCTCCCCGGCACGATGGGCGCCTTGGAGGCGAGCGAGACCCGCGTCGCCCTGCGGGCCTCCGCCGAGGAGGTCGCCGCCTTGTCCCGGGGCGCGTATGAGCTCGTGCTGACCCTCTCCGACGCCGACCCCCGCTGGATCGGCCACGCGCGCTGGGGCACGAAGGAGCTCGACCACCTCATGAACCCCAGCTCAGGAGCCTCCCCGTGACCGTCCCCGCGCCCGCCGTCGCCCCCAAGTGTGTCTCCGTGACCGCCGAGGGGGAGCCCGACGGCTTCGAGATCCCCACGGCGTACCGCGGTGAGGTCGCCCCTGACGGCACCACACGCCTCGCGATCTCCGTGCCCCCGGAGCGGCTCCCCGAGGTCTTTTACGCCTTGGCCGGGGCGCTCTCGACACCCTGGAGCGTGATGTACCTCCAGCTCACCGACCGCCGCCGGGGCAAACAGCACGAGGGCAAGCCCCGGCGCTTTCTGTCCGTGGACGTGGCGCCGAAGCAGGGCCTCGACACCTTCAAGCGCTGCGAGACCTTGCTCTTCCGCGACGGCCGCCACCAGCTCTGGGTGCGCGGCGGCCTCACCGAGCAGCTCGTGCTCGACGAGATGGGCGTGCTCTACGTCTACCCCGACGACTTCTCCTTCCGCGACCTGCTCGACGGCCTCGGCGTGGCCGAGATGAAGCGCGGCAAGCTCATGTGTGACCGCGACTACGTGAAGGTGCAGTTTGAGGCGACGGCGGACGCCCAAGAGGCCCTGCTCCTGGCGAACCTGCGGTTGGCGGAGGTGCCGGCCTAAGGCTCGACGTTGGTTGGTTGACCAATCAACATCGGTGCCCCTCAGGCCGGGTCGAGGATCTTCGCCTTGGGCAGGCCCAGCGCCCCCAGCACCTCGTTCGCCGCCAGCCTCCCGGTGAAGACGGCCTTCTCCATGAAGGCGCAGACGCGGTCGGTGGTGACGTGATCCCCGGCGAGGAGCAGGCCGGGGATGGGGGTGACGACGGGCAAGGAGCCCGCGTGCCAGCCGGGGTGGAAGGAGGTGAAGGTGTTGGAGACGGTGAGGGTGCGCTTGAGCACCTTGGCGTCTTTGAGCTCGAGCCAGGCGGCGCGGAGGTCGGCCTCGATGAGGTCGAGGGTGGCCTCTCGGGAGAGCGTGGGGTCGAGGTCGCGGTAGGCCTGGAGCTCAATCACGGCGCCGCCGCCCCGGGCCTGGGCCCAGGCGCGGGCCTGGTCTTGCAGCCGGTGCAGCAAGAAGCCGTTGGAGATGTGGGGCAGGCCGGTGAAGATGACGGCGTGGCCGAGCTCCTCGGCGACGTCGCGGTCGAGCCAGAAGCGGGCGACGTTCGCGGGCACGGTCTTGAGCGCCTTCACCGCGGGCAAGATGTCCCCGGCGACGGCGCGGAGGCCCGGGGCGTCCAGGGCGAGGATCACCCAGTCGGCCAACACGAGCTCCGCCGAGGGCTCCCCCTCAATCGTGACGCCGTCGCCGCCCCAGTCGGCCCAGAGGCGCCGCAGCGGGGTCTCGGGCGGCCCCGCCGTGGGCTGGCCCTCCTCGTCGAAGCGGCCGCCGTGGCAGGGGCAGGTGAAGCCCTCGCCAGGGGTGAGGGTGAGGGGGCACCCGGCGTGGGTGCAGCGCCCGGAGAGCGCGGTGAGGCGGTCGTCCTCGTCGCGGCGCACAAAGATGGAGCCCTCGCCGCCCTCCCGGGGCAGCTCCGTCCAGCCGAAGGGCAGCTCCGCGACGTGGGCGCCGGGGGAGGGTTTGCCCAGGTGAACGCCGACGGCGCGGCCATCGACGACCTCGACCTCGCTCACCCGGGTGTTGAGGCGGACCTCGCCGCCCAGGGCCTTGAGGCGCGTGATGAGCGGCTCCCAGAGCTCGGTCTGGGGGTTGCCGCGTAACCACTGCACGCTCACGGTGTCTCGGGACTCGGCGAAGTAGAAGCGCTCGCCCAAGGCGAACTCGGCGGCGTCGAGCTTCGTGGGGGGCACGAAGTACATCGAGTGGGCGGTCTCGTCGGCGAAGACGCGCCAGAGGGTGAGGGGCGCGCCCTCTTGGTGCCACTGGGCGACGGAGCGGCCGCCTAAGGTGGCCCGGGCGGCGGCGGGCTCAAGGCTCTGGAGGTACTTGAGCCCCGCGCGCAGGTCCCGCTGAAAACGTTCGTAGCCGAGGCGTTTGCTCTCCTCGCGAAAGCGCCCGACGAAGGCACGAAACCCCTTGCGGGTGTTCGCGTTCATCTCGCCGCCGGGCCAGCGGTAGGTGCCTTTGGGATCTCGCTCGTTGAGGCGGTGGTCAAGGTCGTAGCGGCGCAGGAGCTCCTTAAAATGAACGTACTGGTGCCACCAGCCGTGAACGCCGTGCTCGACGTCTACGGAGGCGTCCCCGAGGGGCTCGGTCCAGCCCTTGACCTTGCCGCCGACCTGGGCGTCGGCCTCGATCAAGGTGACGGCGACGCCGCGCTCGGCGAGCTCCAGCGCCGCCGAGATGCCCGCTGGGCCCGCGCCGACGATGATGACACGCGCCGGGGCCGAGGCGGGCGCAGAGCCTCGCGCGGGCCGGGGCAAGGCGGCGGAGAGCCCCGAGAGGGCGGCGAGCTTGAGCAGGGTGCGGCGCAGCATCGGGCGATGGTTTATCGTGAATGGGCCCGCCGCGCCGCGTTCGTCAGGAGCCCCTGTGTCGTCCAGCCTCCGCATCCGCCTTCAGCTCTCACGCCTTGTGCACGGAGAGGATCCTTACGCCGCTCGGCTCGGCGCGCAGGTCTACCGCCGGGCGTTTGAGGACGGGCGCGTCGCCGACGCCGGGCTCACCTGGGACGAGGCCTTGCTGCAGGATCTCGCCGCCTGTCAGCGCCCCCGGCCAGACGCCGAGGCCCAGGGCCGGGTGGGGCAGCGCCTGCGACAGCTCCTCGTTGAGCTGGGCTTCGCCGAGGACGAGGCGGTGATCCGCCGCGGGGAGCCCGTCGAGCTGATCCTCGCCTTCGCCGCCGCCGAGCTCTACGCCTTGCCTTGGGAGCTCGTGCGGGTGGAGCCCAGCGGCCTCTGCCTGGCCGACCTGCCCGGGGTGAGCCTCGTCTGGCGCTGGCCTGGGGTCACCCCCGCGCCGAGGGCGGCGGGCCTGCGCCCCCGGCTCTTGTTCGCCTGGTCCGCCGCCGGGGGCCGGGTGCCCGTGGAGGAGCAGCGGGCGCTGTGGAGCGCGGGGTACGGCGGCGCCATCGTCGAGCTGCCCGACGCGGGGCTCAGCGCGCTCTCGGCGCTGCTCGTCGAGGCCGCGGCCCAGGCGCCCTTCACCCACGTCGTGATCTTGGCCCACGGCGGGGCCCAGGCCGGGGTGCAGGGCCTGCGCCTCGATGACGGCTTCGCCGACGGCGCGGCGCTCCAGCGGGCCTTGGGGCCCCACGCGCCGAGCCTCGACGTCATCGTGCTGCTCTCCTGCGACGCCGCGGCGGATCCCACCCCCGGCGGCGTGCTGATGAGCCCGGCGATGGCGCTCCACCGCGGCGGCGAGGCGGGCGGGGTGCGGGCGGTGATCGGCCCCCGGACGCCGCTCTCTGTGCTCGGGGCGCGGGCGCTGAGCGCGGCG
>JAKLKD010000041.1 GCA_023150845.1 Myxococcota bacterium
CACCGCCGCTCGTGGCGCCGACGGTCGGTTCAGCGCCGCCCGCGGGTCCTCGGCTCGCCCCTTCGCCGCCGCGCCCGCGCGCTCGGCGGAGGCGCAGGGTGTCGCCGCGGCGCCGCCCCGCTTCGTCTCGACCCTGAGCCCCTCGGCCTTCTCGTTCCCCGAGGCGGCCCTTGAGCAGGCCGCAGAGTCCGCGCCGATGTCGGCCTCCCGGCCGACGGACTGGGCGGGCGCGCGGGCTGAGGTCGGCAACGCCACGGCCTTCCGCGGCGCTTACGCCAGCGATGACGCCCCGGTCGCCGAGGCCCCGCGCCCTGCGGCTCGGGACACCGTCGCGGCGACGGCGCTGCGCGGCGCCTTCTCTGAGGCTGGCCGTATCCCTGGCGAGCGCGTCTCCAACGCCGCGACCGCCGCGACCGCCACCCCGCGCAACCTGCCCTCGGCGCTCTCGTCGATGACCCTCCCCCGGGCCAACGACGAGGCGGATGCCGCAGCCACCGCGCCCGCCGCGGGCGGTCAGCCCGGCGTCGCTCGCGCGGCCCGCAACGCTCGCCCCGACCTCTACCACACCTTGGGCGGCCTCTGGTCTGGCGCCGCGATGCCTGAGCTGCCCGCTTGGGCGGATCGCAGCGTCACGCCCAGCCGGGTTCGCTCGGTGGGCGAGCTCATCGACGGCCTGGTCGGCGCCCGGGATCCCGAGCAGATCATCAAGGTCATCCTGCAAGACGGCGGTCGGGTTCGCCCGAGCATGGGCCTCCCGGCCCCCATCGTCGAGGTCATCCAGCAGATCCGCGGCCAGGCCGATCGGGTGGAGCAGGGCGCGATGCGCGCCGCCGCCCAGGCCAGCGCCGAGGGTGGCGCCGCCGCTGGGGCGCCGCTGCTGCGGGGGCGTGGCCGCTCCCGCTCCAGCGCCAAGGTCGTGCGTGGCTTCACCGGCCTCAACCGGGCGGCCTCGTCCGCCAACGCGATGCAGGGCGTTGGCGACGACAAGATGATGAAGCTGGTCAAGAAGCTGCAGTCCCTCATCCATCTCGCCGAGAACCAGCGCGGTCTTAACGACGCCCAGCGCCAGGTTCGTCTGGCGGCGGCCGACGCGCCCAGCGCGCGGGCCACGGATGGCGCCGGGGACAAGTCGGCCGCTGAGGCGGCGGCCAAGCAGAATGTGGACATCGAGGCGCTCGCCCGCGAGGTCCTCGAGACGGTCAACCGCGAGCTCGAACTGCGCCGTGAGCGGCGTCCGGAAGATTCCGAAGGAGGCTCAGATGTCTGGTGGTAAGGCTATTTTTCAGGATCTCGAGGGCGGCGGCACCTTCACGGTGCAGTACAACCCCAAAGAGTTCAAGGCGGACAAGTCGGTCTCCTGGAAGGAGCACGACGACCAGGGCCAGGGCAAGGCGCCCCTAGAGTTCCAGAAGGGCGGCCCCTTGGTCGTCACGATGGACCTCTACTTCGACACCACGAACGAGGGCAACTCGGACGTGCGCGCGAAGTGGGTCAACAAGCTCCTGTACTTGACCAACCCGCTGATCCCGGACCAGAACGACACGAAGAAGAAGCGCCCGCCCAAGGTGAAGTTCACCTGGGGTGGCTTCAACGTCACCTGCGTCGTCGAGTCCGTGAACACGACCTTCCTCATGTTCTCCGAGGGCGGCAACCCCGTGCGCGCGCGCTGCACGGTGAAGCTCAAGGAGTACGAGGTCAAGGACTTCGAGGCGGGGTCCGGCGGCTCACACATCGCGGGCACGAAGGTCAAGCTCGTGACGTCTTCGGGCGGCACGGCGAGCTCCATCGCCGCGGCCAACGGCATCTCGACGGCGGCGCTCCTCGCGGCGAACCCGTCGATCACCGATCCGATGGATGTCCCGGCGGGCATGACCCTCAACATCAGCGCGAGCGCTGGCGGGTTCAGCGCTGGCGCCTCCCTCAGCTTCGGCTTCTAGACCTCTGACGTCGAAGGACGGTGCAACATGAGCGGTTCGTCCAGGTCCGGCGCGGCCGGGTTTGAGATCGACCTGGGTGGTACGCAGATCACCCAGGTCGAAGGCGACGGTGTCGAGATGCTGGTCGTGGAGGACCATGTCGATATGCTCGACATGTTCTCTTTGCGTATGGGCGGCACCTCGGGGCAGCCCAAGTGGAGCGGCTTCAAGGCCGGTCAAGACGTGACGGTGAAGGTCGGCAAGAAGACCAAGCCGATCTTCGTCGGCCAGACCATCTCCACCGAGCCTGGTTACCAGGTCGAGGGCATCTCCAGCATCAACATCCGCGCGATGGACAAGATGCACATCCTCGGGCGCGGTCGTGAGACCCGCTACTTCGAGGACATGAAGGACTCGGACGTCGTGTCCAAGGTCGCTGGTGAGAAGGGCCTGCCCATCGGGTCCATCGAGGCGACCGAAGAGACGCACCCCTACATCCTTCAGCGCAATGAGTCGAACATCGCGTTCCTCAAGCGCCTCGCGGCGCGCAACAACTACCTCCTGCGGATGGAGGAGGGCAAGCTGGCCTTCAAGAAGGCCACCTTCTCCGGCTCGGTCTTCACCCTGAAGATGGGCGACAACCTCCGCTCGCTCAAGGTCTCCTTCAACACCCAAGACATGGTGCAGAAGGTGATCGTGCGCGGTTGGGACGTGATGAAGAAGGAGACGATCATCGGCGAGGCCGGGACGGGTGACATCACCCAGATCGGCGGCGGCGAGCTCGGCGCGACGATCGCCGGGCAGTTCGGCGACTCCACGGCGTACATCACTGACGTGCCCGTCGCCTCTCAGGCCCAGGCGAAGGCCATGGCCATCGCCGAGATCAACCGCATCGCGCGCGGCTTCTGCCGTGGCTCGGCGACGATCCAGGGCAACGAGGACGTGCGCGCCGGGAAGGTCGTGACCATCGAGGGCCTGCAGCCCGGCGTTAACGGCGAGGTCTACATCTTGGCCAGCCGCCACATCGTCAGCGCGCGCAGCGGCTACACGACGGAGTTCTCCTTCTGCGCCACGAACATCGGCGGCTGAGGGCTCGGCGGCGCGCCGTCTAGGATCAACGACGCGCCGCGTGCCCCTCGGCAAAAGCGCCCTGGCCGGACGGTGAGGGGCGCTCAGAGCGGGCCAGAGGGCAGGATTCGAGCGGGCAGGCGCAACAGGGCCTTCCCGCTCGCTTCATTTTGGCTAAAGTGCTCCCGTGCGAACGTTGTCTTCGCGCGGCGCAGCAGGAGCAGCAGGTCCTATGACTCCTCGGAAAGGAACGCTCGGGCAGGGCTGGTCATTTCCTTTTGGGTTTGACTCGGCGAACGGGCAGGTGGCGCTCAGCAGCGATGAGCAGAACATCCGCGAGTGCATCGCCATCATCCTGAGCACACGCCCTGGTGAGCGGCAGATGATGCCGAGCTTCGGCTGCCGCATCCATGAGCTGCTCTTCGCGCCGAACACCGCGGGCACGTCCACCCTCGTCGCCCACCACGTCTCCGAGGCGCTGATGCGCTGGGAGCCGCGGATCGAGGTGCTCGACGTCAAGTCCTTCCCCGAGAGCAACGGCTCGCTGCGGGTGCAGGTGGACTACGTCATCAACGCGACGAACAGCCGCCAGTCCGTCTCTACGAACATCTCCAACGGAAGCAGGTAGCCCCTCATGCCCATCAAGCCACCCAACCTCGACGATCGGCGCTACGAGAACATCGTCAGCGAGGCGCGGGCCTTGATCCCCCAGTATTGCCCGGAGTGGACCAACCTCGGCGACGCCGATCCGGGCATGACCCTCGTCCAGCTCTTCGCCTGGATGACGGAGATGACGATCTACCGGCTCAACCGTGTGCCGGACAAGACCTACATCCACTTCTTGAACTTCATCGGCGAGGAGCGCCGCCCGGCCCGGCCGTCTGTGGCCCCGGTGACCTTCGACCTGCGCGCCGAGGGCTCGGTCGTCGAGGTCCCCGCGTTCGCGAAGGTCTCGACCCGGCAGCGGGAGGACCGCCCCGCCCTTGACTACCTCCTCGCCCAGGGCATCACGGTCCACTCCTCGACGGTGAGCCGGGTCATCGCCGTGCGCGGCGGCCAGCGCCCCGCGGTGCGTGAGATCCCCTACACCCTGCTCGCGAACAACAAGAACGCCTTGTCTTTCGCGGGCGGCCGCGGCGTGTCGCTCTTTGAGCTCGACCCCGAGGTCGCGGGCTCCGACGCCTACACCCCGCACCAGTTCCTCTACGTCGGCCACGACGACTTCCGCCTGATGAACATCGACCCCGAGAGCGGCCGTAAGCTCGGCCGCTTCCGGATGCGCCGCGGCGGCCCCTCGACGGACAGCCTCTCCATCGTCTCGTTCTTCCGCTGGGAGTACCCCACGGCTGAGGGCTGGAAGACGGTGCAGACCGACGTGGAGGCCGAAGAGGTGCTCGGCATGCCCGAGCAGAACATCGTCTCGGCCTTGCCCGGCATCGTGCCCTTGGACCGCTTCGGCGTCGGTGAGCTGAGCTTCCTCCTCCCCGAGAGCGTGCGCAGCCAGCAGTGGTGGGTGCGTGGCCAGCTCGACTACGAGCGCTGGCTCGCCAGCCGCATGAAGGAGGACCTCGAGATCTCCTGGCAGGATGACCGCGGCGGCGAGAAGCGCTCGGTCAACAACTGGGACGTCCGGAACGCCGGGCGTAACCTGGAGTTTTTGCTCCAGGACCTCCCGCCGATCCGCGGCGGCTGGACGCTGCGCTTCGCGATGGTGGACCGCAGCCTGCCCGCGGGCCGCACCCAGTACCTCCCGCGTTACCGCTGGTACTACCGCCGCGGCGAGAGCTGGGAGGAGGTGCCCCGGGAGCGCGTGCGGATGATCGGCACCGAGGTGCTGCTCACCGGGCCGCTCACGGACATGGCCACCGACGGCTACAACCTGCGCGCCGAGCGTGTCGAGACGGTCCATGTCCGCGGCTTCGTGCCTGAGCTTGAGCTCGACCTCTCCTGGCAGAAGCCCGTTGAGCTCGACATGTTCATGGGCGACGACCCCCGCCGCGTCGAGCGGATGCTCAACGACGAGTCGCCCTGGTCGCCGTTCCAGATGGCGTCGATCTTGCCGCCGACCTTGGGCCGCAAGTGGTGGGTGGGCTCGGACCTCTTCGAGAACCGGCGTCAGGCGCCGATCCTTCTGGAGATCGAGATCGGCTTCGAGATGAACGGCACCCCGGTGCCCGAGCCGGTGAACGACTACCTCCTGCAGCTCACCTACCGCGCCGAAGACTCCTGGCGTGTGGTGCACAGCCCCGACAAGATCTACACGGGCTTCACCTTCGGCACCATCGACCCCGAGGGCGCCAAGAAGGCCGGTCGCCGCCGGGTGCGCATCGTGCTGGACCCCAAGGAGCAGCTCCGCGGCCTCGCCCGCCACGAGCTCTCCAAGATCGAGACCACCTGGCTGCGTTTTGAGCTCATCAAGGCGAACTTGATGGGCCAAGACGACAAGAAGCAGCCCCACCCGATCATCCCGCGCATCTACGGCATCCGCCTCGGCGTAGACAAGACGCTCGGCGACGGCACCTACGACCAGCCGATGCCCAGCCCGCGCATGGCGCAGCTCGACCACCGCGAGCACAACCGCCGCCTCACGCGCTGCCTCACCCGCGCCGCCGGTCGCCTCTACGAGAGCTACCCCTACTTCCCGTTCATCGACCTCGACGACGACAACCTCGCGCTCTACATCCAGCTCGACCGCCCGCTGCCCCGGGGTCGGCGCCACGCCTTCCACTTCCGCTGCCGCGGTGAGGCCTTTTTGCCCGAGGGTGTGCGGGTGGACTGGGAGCTCCTGGAGGCCAAGCCCGGCCAGCGCACGGGCTGGCGCCGCCTGCTCTCCAGCGGCGACCCGGCGACGGCGGGGGTGAAGGTCTACGACCTCACCCGCACCGGTGAGCTGGAGTTCGCCTTCCCCGAGGTGCCCGAGATCCCGCCGGACGGCTTCTGGCTGCGTGGCCGCTTCGGCATGCCGACGGGCTCAAAGACCGACAAGCTCCCGACGCTCCCGCCGGTCACCCACCTCATGCTCAACACCGTCGAGGCCGTGAACCTCCACGCCGTGACGAACGAGCGCTTCTCCGGCCTCGGCGTGCCCAACCAGGCCGTTGAGCTGCTTCGCCCGCCGATCTTCTTGCACCCCCGCGAGAACGACAAGGCGGTCTTCCCCCGGCCCGAGCTCTTCAACGACATCACCCTCGTCGTCGAGAACGCCGCGGGCGTGAAGGAGCGCTGGACGCTCTTGCGGGAGGGCAACTTCTTGACCTCCGGCAAGGACGACACCGCCTTCGTCGTGGACCCCGTCGATGGCACCTTGACCTTCGGCAACGGCATCCGCGGCAAGATGTTGCCCGTCGGCACCAACAACGTGCTCGTCGAGCGGTACCACACGGTGCCGGGCCTGCGGGGCAACGTCGGCGTCAACGAGATCACCGTGAGCGAGGCCGCCTCGGACCTCGTGCGTGTCACGAACCTCCTGCCCGCCGTCGGCGGCCGGGACGCCGAGACGATCGAAGAGATCATCCGCCGCGCCCCGAGCCTGCTCACCTCCCGCGACCGCGCGGTCACCCGCCAAGACTTCGAGATCATCGCCAAGGAGGCCTCGGGCGAGGTCGCCCGGGCGGCCTGCCCCGGCAACATGGGCAAGGACGGCACCGTCGAGGTGGTGATCTTGCCCCAGCGCCGCGAGGGCGAGCGGGTGCCCGACCCCTTCCTCTCCGCGGGCCTCCGTGACCACGTCCAGTCCTACCTGGGCCGCCGCTGCCTCATCAACGTCGAGCCCAAGGTGCGCCTGGCGACCTTCTTGCCCATCGACATCGCGGTGACGGCGCGGCTGCGGCCCAACGCCAATCAGCTCGTCGTGCGGGAGGCCGCCCAGCGCTGGGTGATGCGCTTCTTGGATCCCTACATCGGCGGCCTCGACGGCGCGGGCTGGCCCTTCCAGGGCACGCTCTACGCCCAGGACTTCGGGCGCCTCGTCTCCGACATCCCCGAGGTCCGCCACGTCGTGGACGTGCAGATCTTCGACATGCGCGGCGAGCGGGCGAAGGGCCCCCCGGGCTGGGAGGAGGGTGAGGGCCTCAAGGAGCTGGTGCTCGACCGGCACGACCTCTTCGAGATCCGTCGCGTGCGCATCCGCACCGAGGAGGCTGACGAGTGAGCACACCTCAGCTCCCGATCCCCGCGGGCGCGGCCTACATGGCCGTCCCCGACGACTTCGCCCACCTCCGCACCGTCGTCGAGGTGCAGTACCCCGTGCGCGCCGCGCGCACCTACCTCTCCCGCAACATCTCCAACCGCGTGAGCCTGCACCTCGTCGAGGCCCGGCGCGGGGAGAAGGTCGGGCACATCCGCGCCGTGCAGGTGAACCCCGCCGCCGGGGGCGACCCGATCCTCGTGCGCGCCATCCGGACCTTGCCCGACGGCAGCCCGGCGAGCTTCTTCGTGCCCGACGACATGGTCGAGGTGCGCGCGGAGCTCATCACGACCGACGGCCGCCCGCCGGTCTCCCTCGACCCCCGGGACGAGGTGGTGCTCCACGTCCCGGTGCGCGGCTACCTGCGGTTCTTGCCCGGCTGCTACCAAGGCGCGATGCCGACGGAGCAGCGGGAGATGATCCACGCCGACAGCGCCGAGATGCGGCGTTACGGCGCGCGGAACGAGAGCACGGCCCGGGAGGTGCGCGGCACAGACACCGACGCCCTGCGCCGCTTCTTGTTCATCTACCAGCACCTCATGACGTCGGTGGTCGATCGGATCGAGCAGATCCCCTCGCTCATCGACCCGCTCACCTGCGACCCCAAGTTCTTGTCCTGGATCGCCTCCTGGGTGGGCTTCACCCTCGATGAGTCCTTGCCCCTGCACCAGCAGCGTGAGCTGGTCCGCCGGGCGATCCGCCTCTACCGCACCCGCGGCACGAAGGCGGGCATGGAGGAGATCATCCGGGTGCTCACCGCCGCGCCGGTCACCGTGAGCCCCCGGGAGAAGCCCCAGGGCTTCGTGCTCGGCGGCGCCACCTTGGCCGGGGGCCGCACCCCCGCCGAGCGTTACATCCGGGGCGAGCCCCCGGCGCATTACCTCTACGACGTGAAGCGGGAGGGCACAAACTTCTTCGCCCTCGTGCTGGAGCCTCGGGATCGTTTCGCCCGGCGCTTCTCCGAGCGCGCCCCCCAGGTGCTCCGCCGCCTCACCCAGATCGTCACCGCTGAGAAGCCCGCCCACGTCACCTTCACCGTACGTTTTGACGACGACGGGAAGCCGGCGTCGGCCCCAGGCGCCGCCGCCGCGGCCGCGAAGCCCACCAAGCCCACGAAGGCCGCCAAGGCCCCGAAGGCCCCCAAGAGCTGAGCGTCGGACGCCCCCTTCATGACTCCAAACCCCTGAGCAACCGCGATGGCCAGCAACCCGAACGACAACCAGCTTCGCCGTCTCAACCCCTTCGAGGGCCTGTGCCTGACGTCGAAGGATCTGCTCGACGAGCAGCTCTACCATCGACGCAACATGCACCGGCACCACCTCTACCTCCACGGCCACGGCATCGTGCAGGGCCTCCAGGTCGAGCTGGAGCAGCGGGGTGAACGTTACGTCGCCATCATCCAGGCGGGCTTCGGGATCACCCGCATCGGCCAGGGCGTGCTCTTGGCCGAGGCCGCCGCGGTGCCCCTGGAGGTGCCGAAGCAGGACGGCGAGTACATGTTCTGGCTGTTCCACGTCGAGACCCTCGACGACGCGGAGCTGCGCACGGTGTTCGACACCAACGAGGAGCGTGAGGCCCGGGTGCGCGAGTTCTGCGCGCCGCGCCTGCACCCCGTCGAGGAGGACCACGCCGACGCCGTCGCCTTGTGCCGCATCAACGTGCGCCTCGGCCGCATGGTGCAGGTGCTCCTGCCCGTGCCCCGCGCCGGTCGCCAGTCCCGGGCGGCGGAGTCTTACCTCAAGCCGCGTGTGGTCGAGTTCATCCGCCTCTCCCGCAAGGTGATGCAGAACCTCTTCCGCACCGCGCTCGTGCAAGAGCTCGACATGGGCGTGCTGAGCTTCTCTTCAGCGCTCATCTCCTCGGAGTTTTTGCTCATCGAGGAGGGCACGACAGACCGCGTGCTCTACCGCACCGCGGGCACCCTCATCAGCTACGCCCACGACTACTACAACGGGCTGCCGCGCACCACCGAGCGCATCTCCAGCTTCGCGCAGTACGTCCGCCGCGTACACGCGGAGCTGCCCGGCGCCGAGCAGTCCGACGAGGTGTGGCTCAAGTGGTTCGACAAGTTTGAGCGCCTGCTGCAGCCCCTCACGAAGATCAGCGAGGAGCTGGAGCGCACCGTCGAGGCTCAGCGCTGACGCTGAAGTCCCTGGAGCGAGGCCGTGGAGCGAAGCAGCGACGTCCAGACCGTACAGGTGCGGGTGCAGGTGATCGACATGAGGTCGTTCACCCTGGACCTCGTGCTGCCGACCTACCTGCCCGCCCGCGACCTCACCCAGCGCGTCGCCCGGGACGCCGGCCTCGACGCCTTCTGGCCCGACGGCAAACGCCGCCTGTACTGGCTGCGCGCCCGCGGCCGCCTCATGACCGAAGAGGAGCGCCTCTCGGACATGGGCGTGGTGCCCGGTGAGCTGATCCACCTCCTGCCCGAGCCCCCAGCGGGCTCCCCGGTGATGGAGCAGACCCCGGACTACCCCGAGACCCGGGGCTACGCCGCGAGCGGCACCTTGGCCCTGGTCTCGGCGCTCACGATGGTGACCCTGTTCGCCGTCGGCTGGGGCCTCGCGCTCTCGTGGCAGCGCACCCTGCCGGTGATCATCATCCCCGGCCTGGGCCTCGGGCTCTTGACCTGCTCTTTGGCGCGGTACCTCTTCTCCGGCGACGGCGGCCAGGCGCGCATCGCCGCCGTGGGCCTCGTGCTCACGCTGCTGCTCGTCATCCTGGCCTTCGCGCCGGTGCTGTTCTTGGGCGCCGACCCGGCCCAGCTCTTCTCCGAGGCCATGCCCGGCCTCATCTCCGCCTTGGCGGGGGTGCTCATGGGCTGGCTGGCCTGGTGGGGCGCGGTGGAGCCGCTCCCGGCCCGGCGCCAGCAGGTGCAGGAGCAGGTGGTCGAGGCCGTGCAGATGGTGCCCTGCGGCATCTGCGGCCTCGGCGTGTCCTCGGACGTGCGCACGGACTGCCAGTACGCCTGCGGCAAGAGCTTCCACACCGGCTGTTACGCCGCGCGCGCCTCGGTGAGCCGCGTAGACGCCTCCCGCTGCGCGATCTGCAACGTGCAGGTGCGCCAGGCGTGATGGTCCTGCTCCTCACGCTCTTGGCCTGCGCGGCCCGGGCGCCGGTGCAGTCCGGCAAGGCCTCGTGGTACGGCGACGAGCTGCGCGGCAACCCCACGGCCTCGGGGGAGCCCTTTCGCCCCTCCAAACGCACGGCGGCGCACAAGACCTTGCCCTTCGGCACGGTGGTGAAGGTCACCCGCACCGACACCGGGGAGTCCGTGCGGGTCGTGATCAACGACCGCGGCCCCTATGCCAAAGGCCGGGTCATCGACCTCTCCGAGCGCGCCGCGCGTCGCATCGACATGATCGACGAGGGTGTGGTCACCGTCGAGCTGCGTGTGGTCGGCTGCAAAGAGCGCTACGAGCGCTGTGAGTGATCACCTCGGCCTCAAGATCCAAAAACCCCGGACGGGCCAAAGCCGCTCGGGCGTTGTAGAATAGCGCCACCCCCGGATCCCGCGGAAAGCCCCATGAAGCGCTCTCTCCTCCTCGTCGCCTTGCTCTGTGGTCTCTCGTCGCCCGTCGCCCAAGCCGACGAGCGCACCGACGCCGAGTTTGACCGCCTGATGGACGAGATCAACAACTTCTCCGAGCGTCAGCTCTGGAAGGGCGTCGAGAAGTCCTACGAGGAGCTCCTCGCCTTAAACGGCGTCGAGGTGCCCTTTGAGGCCCACATGGCCGCGGCCCAGTCCGCGCGCTCCGTCGGGGACATGGGCGCCTGCCTCTCCCGGCTCCTGCGCGCCCAGAGCCTCCAGCGCACCGAGGAGCTCGACTCCTGGATCATGGAGATCAACCAGACTTACGGCCGCGTGCAGCTCGTGGTCACCCCGCCGCGCTCCGTCGAGATGACCCCGGCCCAGATGCCCTTCGCGCCGGACCAGCGCCTCGCCGTCGAGCTCGCCCAGAAGAGCCTGCGTGAGGACGGCGTGTTCATCGGCATGTTGCCCGTGGGCGACTACAACATCGCCGGGCGCGAGTTTGAGGTCACCCAAGGCGTCGGCACCCAGATTGAGCTGAGCGCCAAAGAGCTGCGCAACGAGAAGAAGAAGAAGGGCAAGGCCGCCCCCGCGGAGTAGCGGGGGTCCGTTCGCCGACGGCGCTTGCGGTCGCGGCTGGTGTCGCGCTAAAGTCCGTGTCTGCCCGTCTCTGGGTCGCACACGGACGCCGCCTCATGCTCATGTCGCCCCTTCTGCTCGCTGGTCTCGCGCTGAACGTCGCCGCCGCCCAAGAGGACTATTTTGGCGTGACGGCCTCGGCCGGGGTTGGCTGGATCGCCTTCGACGCGGACGAGAACCTCGACTCCACCTGGAGCGCCGTGCCGCGCTTGGGCTACAACATCGGCCCACGGGTGATCATCGAGGCCGAGCTGGGCATCCACCAAGGACGCACACGGAGCCGCTTCGCGTACCGCTACGACGCGCTCACGCCGCGGGTGAACACCTTGATCTTCTTGAGCCGGGGCTACGCGGTGGAGCCGTACATCGCCGCCGGGCCCGGCGTCATCTGGAAGCGGGTGGGCCGTGACCCCGACTCCTGGTCGGCGGAGCCGCTGGATGGCGAGGACCTCGGCAACTACAAGAACCCCGACGTAGACCTCGCCCTCAACGTCGGGCCGGGCCTGCTCATCCCCTTAGGCGGCGCCATGGCGCTCCGCGCCGACGCCCGCTGGGTGTGGACCGGGGGCACCGAGCCCCACGGCGACGTACAAGACAGCTTCTCCAACGTCGAGCTCACCGCGGGCTTCCTCTTCCGCCAGGCCGAACGAAACCTCGACACCGACCGGGACGGCGTCGCCGACCGCCTCGACCCCTGCCCCGAGGAGCCCGAGGACTACGACGAGTTTGAGGACGACGACGCCTGCCCTGACGACGACAACGACGAGGACGGCGTCGCCGACCGCAAGGACCGCTGCCCCATGGACCCTGAAGACATGGACGGCTTCAAGGACAAGGACGGCTGCCCTGAAGACGACAACGACAACGATGGCCTCGTCGACGAGGACGACTTCTGCCCCAAAGACCCCGAGGACCGCGACGGCTTCGAGGACCGCGACGGCTGCCCTGAAGACGACAACGACGCCGACGGCGTGGTGGACCTCAACGACCTCTGCCCCAACTTCGCTGAGGACCGCGACGAGTTTGAGGATCTCGACGGCTGCCCTGAAGACGACAACGACCGGGACAGCATCGTCGACGGCGATGACTCCTGCGTCTTGGAGCCCGAGACCTGGAACGGCTTCAACGACGACGACGGCTGCCCGGACGACGTGCCCAAAGAGATCGAGCGCTTCACCGGGGTCATCCGGGGCATCAACTTTGAGGTGAACTCCGACAAGATCACGACCGACAGCTACGGCCTGCTCGACGAGGCCGCCGCCGTGCTCTTGCGGTACCCCACGGTGCGCCTGGAGATCCACGGCCACACCGACAGCGACGGCAAGGACGAGTACAACCTGGAGCTCTCCGCTCGCCGCGCCGAGTCCGTCGCCCGTTACCTCACGGGCCGGGGCGTGCCCGCCGAGCGGCTCTCCTCCAAGGGCTTCGGCGAGACCGTGCCGCTGGTCGCCAACGACGGCCCCGAGGGCAAAGCCGTGAACCGCCGCGTCGAGTTCCGCGTGACTGAAGACGCGGCGACGGGAGACTGAACAAAGCTTGGTTGGTCATCCAACCAAGATTAAAACGCCCAGCCGATCGCGGTGTGCGCCGCCGGGGCCACGCCGTAGACGCCGTAGTCGGCCACGCCGTAGCGGAACCAGGAGACCCCGGCGCCGCCCGAGAGCGTGAGGCCGGGGCCGAGGATCCAGGTCGCGCCGACGAGGCCGCTCGTGTAGGCGCCCAAGGCCACGACGGGCTCCGAGGTGTCCGTGGTGTTCACCCGGGCGACGGTGCCCCGGGCCATGAGCCACAGGCCCTCGGGCGCCTCGCCGCGTAAGAAGAGGCGGCCGCCGACCTCGCCGCCGAGGCCACGATAGGGCCCGTTCACGTCGACGAGGATCCCGTCATAGAGGCGCAAGCTGGGGGTGACGTAGACCGAGACGCGGTCCCCCAAGGCGCGCTCCACCTGGAGGTGAGCGAAGCCGATGGCGAGGGTCAAGGGATCGACGGTGAGCGTCCACTTGGGGTCGTCGGCGCGGGCGTCGGTGAGGCTCAGGAGGAGGAGGGCGGAGATCATACGGGGAGTGTACACCGGGCTCAGGGGTCCAGGTGCTCCCAGGTCAAGGTCGTGAGGTCGGCGCGCCAGAGGTCGTTGAGGAAGGGGGCGTCGAGGTCTACGAAGGGGTCGCCGCCCATGAGGTAGAGGGCCTCGCCGTCGGGGCTCGGCGCGGTGGCGTGGGCGTCCCGGGCTGAGGGCGCCTCGGCGGCGGGGTCGCTGTGGGTGAAGCCGGCGCCGTCAAAGCGCCAGAGCGTGGTGTCCGTGGGGTGGCCGCCCCAGGCGACGACGGCGCCGTCCGCCGCCGGGGCGAGGGTGTGGCTCGCCCGGCGCTCGGGGGCCTCGCCGCTCGAGAAGTAGCCGGTGTAGTCGCCGCGGTCGGGGTCGCCCACCATGAGGGTCGCCAGGCGGTCGCCCTCGGCGTCGATCCCGCCGAGGATCACGAGCTCACCGTCGCCTAGGGTCGCCATAGCCTGGCGCTGCACGGGCTCGGGGAGCTGGGGCAGCTCCGCCCAGGTGAGGGTGTTGAGGTCCAGCGCGAAGAGGTCGCCGTAGATGCGCTGGTCGTCGCCTTCGCCGATGCGGCCGCCGCCCAAGAGCATCCGGTCGCCGCTCAGGGCGCAGCCGGCCTTCACCCGGCGCGGCGGCGGAGGGCCGTCGGGGCTGAGCTGCTCCCAGGTGAGGTCGGTGAGGTCCCAGCGCCAGAGCGTGTCGACGGGCTCCCCCTCGGCGTCGGCGCCGCCGACGATCCACGCGGCCTCAGCGGTCTGCACGTGGCAGGCGCGGAAGATGGGCGCGGGCGGCGGCGTGACCTCCTCCCAGCGGCGGCGATCGAGGTCGAAGCACCAGGCGTCCGGGCGTCGGCCGTCGCCGCCTGCGCCCCCGGCCACACAGAGCGCTGCGCCGTCGGCGGTGAGCGCGGCGACGTGGGAGTAGCGCGGGGCCGGGCCCTCCGCCGCGCAGGCGCTCAGGGTGAGGGCCGCCGCGACGGCGGGAAGACGACGAAGGCGAGGTAGCTCCACAGGATGACCTCCGAGAAGGCGCCCAAGCTCAAGAAGGCGAACACGCCGAGGTGCAGGCCCAGGCCGAGGAGCAGCCAGAGCCGCCGCAGCCGCGGCACAAACACCAGGGGGAAGCCAAGCTCAAAGACGAGGGTGGCGTAGGTGGCGAGCACGGTGAAGCCCTGGAAGACGGGGCTCGCGAGGAGCTCCTCCATCGGGAAACGCCAGTACTTCGGGCTCGCCATGGCGTAGAACACGGCGCTGCCGTCTTGCCAGGTGGGGTAGAGGGCCTTGATGAGCCCGGTCTTGACGTAGATGACGCAGACCTGGAGCTGCATCATCCGCAGGGGCCAGCGGCTGTGCTCCTCGGCCTGGGGATCGGCGCGGCCCAAGGACCAGGCGGCGTTGAGCGGCAAGAACAGCATCCACAGGCCCAGAACCCGGAGCACGCCGTCGGAGCCGTCGATGAGCAGGGGGTTTCGCTCGCCCAAGGTCAACACGCCGAGCCAGGCGCCGAGCATCGGCAGGCGCCCGCCGACGCCGAGGGCCAAGGCGACGAAGCAGGCCATCCACAGCAGAAACGCGACCTGCACCTCAACGAGGGAGGTGAAGGACCAGAGCGGGTTGGCGAGGAGGTTCACGGCGCTGGCGTCGAGGCCGCCGACGCCTTGACCGAGGCCGCCGTCGGCGAGGGACCAGGCGAGGGTGGGCCAGAGCCCGGCGTAGCTCCACAGCCCGAGCAGGCCGTAGCCGATCCGTAAGGCGGCGGGCACCCGCGGGTCGAGGGGTGCGAACCAGAGCTGGTCCCAGGCGGCGATCAGGGCGCGCACGGGGCCTCCGCCAGGGTCACCCGGGTCTTCTCGGTGACGGCGTCGGGGTTCCCGCGCCACTGGGCCATCGTCGGGCGCTTGAGCTTCACCTTCACGACCTGGGCGCGGACCAGGGGCTCAGCGCTCTGGCCGCAGAGCCAGCGGGCGTAACGTTGGGCGAGGGGAGAGCCCGGCTTCTCATTGCCCAAGGCGTTGTGGACCTTGAGCATGCGGTCATAGCCCAGCCGCAAGAAGGGGCCGTCCGGGGGCTCCATCGAGGGGATGAGCGTGAGCGTCCGGCCGTCGGCGGTGAGGCCGAGGCTCTCGACGAAGGCGCCCCGGGGGCCTGGGTCGTTGAACATGTTCCAGCGCTGCTTGAGGTGCAGCCAGCCGAGGAGCTCGCCGCCGCCGGGGATCCGGGTGGCCTCCGCGTCGCCGTCGGGGGCCACATAGTCGACGATCACGACCAGCAGCGCGCTGAGGGCGAAGGAGAGCAGGCCGCGGGTGATGGGGCGACGGGGTGCGCGCACGAGCCCACACTAACCCGGACGGGGCGGAGCGCGCCTTGGGCCTGCTCGAGACCTCCTCCGAGGGTGAGGGCGGTGTGAGGCGGATCAGCGCCCGTCGTGGTTGTGGAGGAGCTCGTCGGGGTGGCGCATGACGAGGACACTCTCGATGAGCCCGTCCAGCGCGTCGACGGAGGCCTCCGCGAGGACGGCTTCGTGCGCAGGGGTGAGGGCGGATCCGAAACGTTTGCGGAGGATGCGGGTCACGAGGTCATTCCGCAGTCGCCGCTCCGCGCGCTGCTCACCGATCGTGATGCCCCGCTGCTCACCGATGGTGATGCCCCGCTGCTCACCGGCGGCGAGTCCTTCCTCAAAACGACGATCTGCGTAGCCCACGCTCAGCGGCCGCCGCGGTTGTGGAGGAGCTCGTCGGGGTGGCTCATGACGAGGACGTTCTCGATGAACACTTCGAGCTCGTCGACGGAGGCCTCCGCGAGGACGGCCTCGTGTTCAGGGGTGAGGGCGGATCCGAAACGTTTGCGGAGCAGGCGGGTCACGAGGTCCTGCCGCAGTCGCCGCTCCGCGCGCTGCTCACCGATCGTGATGCCCCGCTGCTCACCACGCTGCTCACCGATCGTGATGCCCCGCTGCTCCCCGATCGTGATGCCTCGCTGCTCCCCGATCGTGATGCCTCGCTGCTCACCGACGGCGAGTCCTTCCTCAAAACGACGATCTGCGTAGCCCATGATCTTCTCTCGCTCTGGGGTTTGAAGGAGGGGCAGGAGCTTCTGCTTGAGCGCGACGTCCCAAGGCGCGTCGCTGACGTGCATCGCATAACTTAGCAGACCCACAGCGCGGCTGTCGCCTAAGACGCTGACCGCCTCAGCGAACAGCGGCACGTTCGCGTCGAGGGTCTCCCAGACCTTGTTGTCGTGGGCGTGGCGCAGGAGGAGCAAGGCGAGCTTGCCGCCGCCATCCCCCGGGACTCGCTCGTCGGGGATCACGGCGAGGTCCTCCAAGAGCAGACCCAGCTCGGGGAGGTAGGGCCGCAGGCGCTCGATGGCCTCAGGAGGCGCGTCGTAGAGCTCGGAGAGCCGCGTCGGCGCCGACCAGGGCCGGGCGCCGTGGGTGATCACCACGGTGATCACGACGGGCAGCCGGGGCCCCTCGGCCTGCTCCCAGACCCTCAGGGTCGTGCGCAGGGCCCGCAGAGGCATCAAGGGGTCGGGGCTCGACTGGTGCTCGATGACCAGGGCGAGGTGCGCCCAGCCGCCGCCCAGCCAAGGCGCGCGGTAGAGCAGGTCAGGGGCGCGCAGGCGGAGATCGCCGTCGAGCTGCTCCGTCGGGGAGGGGATGAGCTGGTCGAGGTCCAGGCGCTCGGCGACCGGGGCCGGCAGCAGCGCGCGCAGGACCGGCGCGAGCTCGGCGGGCTCGCTGAAGACAAGCTTGAAGAGGTGATCGTGGGGTGTATTGCTCACGACCCTCGCCTATCCAGCGCTGGAGCGGGCGTAGGCGGAGGGGCTAAAAAGGGCGGAATTATCTGCACAAGTTATGCTAAGTCGCGTTTTTGGCCGTCGACGCGGCCCTTGTGCGCGAGATCATCATGGCGCGCCGACCCCGGGCTCGCCGCAGGTGGACGCCCTTCACCTCGGCTACACTCCGAGCGGGGGCCGCCGCGCCCCGGCCGAGGTGTGTGATGCTGCTCTCGCTCGTCTTGTTCTGGGGGCTCGCCTGTGACGGCGGGGGTGGACACACGAAGGACGAGCCCGTCGAGACCGGCGCGCCGACCGACGACAGCGGCGACGACAGCGGCGACGACAGCGGCGCGGACGACAGCGGCGACGACAGCGGCGACGACACCGCCCCGGTCGCCGCGCGCTGCTCGGGGTTCTCACCGACCGCCGCGCCCTTCACCTTGCCCGACGTCGGCGCCTCGGGCGCGGCCTTCACCGGCCTGAGCGGCGACGCGAACTGCGCGAGCCTCGACCCGGCCTACGCCCTCGCCGACCTGCTCGGGAGCGGCCGCCCAGAGCTCGTGATCACCCGGGACTGCCGGGACGCGAGCGTCGGGCGCGACACCTGGTCGGTCCACCTCGGCGCCGCCTCGGGCTTCGACGCCACCCCCACGGCCTACACCTTGCCCACGGTGTCATCGAGCTCCGCCGGGCTCCCCTTCCCCAGCGACGAGGAGGCCGAGGACTGCGAGGGCTCGGGCCTCCCGGGCTACGCCTTGGCGGAGCTGCACGGCGACAGCCGCGCCGAGCTGGTGCTCACCGTAGACTGCGTCGACGCGGCGACCGGGGCGAGCCAATGGCAGGTGCACGGCGCCGAGGCCGCGGGCTTCAGCGCCACCCCGACGCCCTTCCGCTTGCCCTCGGCGCCGGTCGGGGACGACCCACCTTGGGGCCGGATCGAGGCCGGCGCGGACTGCGGCGACGGCGTCCCGGGCCACGCCCTCTTCGACCTGAGCGGTGACGGCCGCCCGGACCTCGTCGTCACCCGCGACTGCGCCGACGACGCCGTCGGCTACTCCCGCTGGGACGTCTACCTCGGGGAGCCCGGCGGCGTCGCGGCGACGGCGACCCCCTGGGCGCTGCCGGAACTCGGCGAGGGCGCGACCTTCACCGGCCTCAGCGGCGAGGCGCAGTGCCGCAGCGACCGCGGCCCGGGCTACGCCCTCGCCCACGCGGACGGCGACGGCGTGCTCGACCTCATCATCACCGAGGACTGCGCCGACCCCGCCATCGGCACGACGGCCTGGCGGGTCTACGCCGGGAGCGGCGCCGGGGGCTTCTCGACGACGGGGGTCGACTGGGCGCTGCCCGAGTACGCCGTGGGTCAGCCGGTCTTCCGCACCGCCTCCGCCCGCGCCGCCTGCGACCAGGGTGACCTCCCCGCCTTCGACGCCGACGACCTCGACCACGACGGCTGGCTCGACCTCATCGTCTCCGAGGACTGCCAAGAGCCCGAGGTCGGCGTCACCCGCTGGGCGGTGCACCGCGGGGGCCCCGAGGGCTTCGCCGCGGCGGCGACGGCCTGGCCGCTCCCCACGGGCTACAGCGTCACCGACCCGCCCTTCGTCGGCCGCTCGGGGACGGCGGACTGCGCGAGCCGCGACCTGCCCACCTGGGAGCTCGCGGACCTCACCGGCGACGGCGCGCTTGACCTCGTCGTGATGTACGACTGCGAGGACAAGGACGTGGGCCGCGCGCGCTGGGACGTCTACGCGGCGGCGTGTGAGGGCTGAGCGGCCGGGCGCTCAGCGTTTGGAGACCAGCCAGGCCAGCTCGACCTCGCCGAGGCCCTTGAGGGTCTGGGCGCCCCGCGGCACACAGACGAAGCGGCCGCTCAGCTCCGTCGCGAGGGCCCGGGTGATCTGCACACGCCCGGGGAGCCCCGACGACTCCAGGCGCGCGGCGACGTTCACCGTGTCGCCCCAGAGATCGTAGACGAGGCGGCTGCGGCCGATGACCCCGGCGACGACCGGGCCGACGTGCAGCCCAAAACGCGCGGCGAGGGGCGCCCGGGCGCGGGCGGCGAGGGCGGGCAAGGCGTCGCGCATCTTGAGCGCGAGCTCGGCGAGGGCCCCGGCGGGGTCGGCGTGGGGCGTGGGCAGCCCGCAGACGACCATGTAAGCGTCGCCGACGGTCTTGATCTTCTCGGCCCCGGCCTCGGCGGTGAGGGTGTCGAAGGTGGTGAAGAAGGTCTCCAGGAGCTCGACGACCTGCTCGGGCTCGGCGTGGGCGGCGTACTCGGAGAAGCCGACGATGTCGGCGAAGAGCACGGCGGCGCGCTCGACCCGCTCGGCGATGCGGGTCTCCCCGGCCTTGAGCCGCGCGGCGATCGGCGCGGGGAGCACGTTGAGGAGCAGAGCCTCGGAGCGGCGGTGGGCCTCGGCCAGCTCCGCCGTGCGCTGGGCCACCTTTCGCTCCAGCTCATCCGAGAGCCGCTGGAGCTGCTCATCGAGGCGGGCCTTGGACAGCCGCGACGCGGTCATCCGGGCGAGGGTCAAGAACAGCTCCTCGTGCCAGGCCGTGAAGAAGTGGGCGGCGCTGTGCTCGCTGTCGATGACGCCGATGACGCGGCCCTCGTCGAGGATCGGCACGGCGAGCTCGCTGAGCCGGAGCTGGTCATCGCAGACGTAGCGAGGGTCCAGGCGGGTGTCGCCGATGCGCTCGACCTGGCCTGTGGCGGCGACGGCGCCGACGATCCCGCGCCCGATGGTGAGGGTGATGGGCGCGAGGATCTCCCGGCCCTTGGGGTTCTTCGGGCCGTACGCCGCGCGCTGCACGAGCAGGCCCCGCTCCTCATCGAGCAGGTAGATGACGCAGTCCTCCAGACCCATCCGCCCCACGGCGTCGTTGGCGAGCTCCCAGAGGATGTCGTCGATGTCCGAGTGGTACCGCAGCAAGGTCGCGGCGAAGCCGTTGAGCGCCTGCAGCGCCCGCGCCTGGGCCTCGGCCTCTTCAGCCCTCCGTCGAAGCCGCGCCAGCTCCGCGTCCGTGGACCACTCGCCGCTCATCCAACGATCATAGCGCCTCCGCCGCGTCGGCGGGAACCACAGGCTTGACGCCTATACGATGGTGTGGTTAACGGCCATGAATGTTGGCCAGTACTTCGGCCACATTAGGAGTCATCGTGCGCACCTTCCATCTTCCGCTCCCTGATGAGATGCACGAGGCGCTGCGTGAAGAGGCCGCCGCAGAGCGCCGGCCAGCGACGGAGGTCGTGAGGGACGCGCTCTCCCGGTGGATACAGACCCAACGACGCCAGCGCTTGGCCGATGAGATTCAGCGGTTCGCCGAGGCCGAGGCGGGCACAGCGCTTGACCTTGACCCGGAGCTTGAGGCGGCCGCCGTCGCGACCCTCACCGGCGCGGAGGGGCGATGAGGCGTGGCGACCTGTTCCTCGCGGAGCTCAACCCTCGCTCGGGCGCTGAGATTCAAGGTGGCCGCCCGGTCCTCGTGGTGTCCCACGACAGCTTCAATCGAGTCACAGCCTGGCAGTCGGTCATGGTGGTACCGCTCACGACCTCAGCGGCGCAGGCCCGGCGTGGCCCTACGGCCGTGCCGATTCCAGATGGCGCTGGAGGTCTACGTGGGGATGGTGTCGCGGTGTGCCATCAGCTCACGACCCTCGACCGAACGAAGCTCACGCGTAGACTCGGCGCGCTCCCGCCGGAGGTGATGGCCGCCGTAGAGCTAGGGATAAAGGCCGCGCTCGATCTGCCCTGACGCTGGTAGGGAACCCCAGCCTCCTGGCCGTGGTCACCCAAGCAGGAGGGTGAATGAGGGTCACGCTGCTCTTTCTCGCGCTCACCGGCTGCGGTGGGCTCGCTGAAGTTCAAGCCGAAGAGCGCTCGATCGCCCCCACGCCGTCTGTCGCTGCGGCGCCCGACCCCTTCGTGGCCCTGCTCAGCGCGCCTTGGGCCCTCGCTGACGGCTTCGTCTCCCCGGCGCCCGCGCCCTGGCGGCCCTGCGGCGTGGGGTGTTTTGAGGCCAAGACCGAGGCCGTCGCCCTGGCCCCGGCGAGCGGCCGGGTGACCTTGGCCGAGCCCGGCGTGGTGGAGCTGACCCATCACCTCTTCGAGAACCACGTCCGTAAGGTCGTGACGACGCGGCTGGAGGGCCTCACCCACGGCCTCACCGTCGGCCAAGACCTCCAGAAGGGCGCGCCCTTGGGCAAAGGTAGGCGGCTCACCGTGGTCCTCGTCGGCAGCGACGAGGACCCCGCGCTGTACTTCGCCTCCCGGCCCCGGCTGCCCGACCCGAGCGTCGAGCCTCTCCTCGCGCTCATCCACCACGACGAGCAAGAGCTCCGCGTCTACCACGACGGCGTCGAGCTGCTCCGCGCCGAGGTCGGCTTCGGCCAGTCCACGGGCGCGAAGGAGCGCCGCGGCGACAACCGCACGCCCAAAGGGGTCTACCGCGTCGTGCAGCGCAGCAAGGGCCCCTTCGACGGCCCCGTCGCCGAGTATTACGGCGGCCACTGGATGCGCCTGAACTACCCGAACCCTTGGGACGCCGCCCGAGGTGTCGACGCCGGGCTCATCACCGTGGCCCAGCAGCGGGAGATCACCCAGCGGTACTGGGCGGGCCAGGCCACGAACGAGCGCACGTCTTTGGGCGGCGGCATCGGGCTGCACGGCTGGGCGTACGAGTGGTCCGACACAGACTCCCGGCAGATGAGCTGGGGCTGCGTCGTGCTCCACCTCTCCGACGTGGCCCAGATCTACGAGGCCCTGCCCGATGGCGCGATGGTGATCTTGTTCTGATCCTTCGCGCCGTCGCCGACCCTCAGCGTTTGCCCTTCTTCGGCGCGGGGGCGGCCGGGCGGGGGGCCACGGCCTCCACGACCGTCCAGGCGCCGGGCACGGCGGCCTCGACCTGGGCGCGGATCTGGCTCACGTCGCCGACGACCACGACCACGGCGTCGTTGAGGCCGAGCTTGGCGACCTCCGCGTTCACCGCGGCGGCGGTGAGGCCGTTGAGCGCGTTGAGCTCGTCGTTGATGGCGCTGGGGCTGAGGCCCTGCTCGATGAGGCCGCCATAGGTCGCGCTGACGGCGCCGCGGCTCTCCATGGCGCTCACGAGCGAGGTGCGCCGCGCGCCCCGGGCCTTCTCGACCTCCTCGTCGGTGACCCCGGACTGCAAGAGCGTGAGCTGCTCCAAGAGCGCCTTGAGCGCGTCGCCGGTCACGGGCTGGAACACGGCGGTCTGGGCCAAGGCCACGCCCTGATCCGCGCCGGGCTCAAGCCAGGCCTTCGCGCCGTAGGTGTAGCCGCGCTCCTCCCGCAGCAGGCGGTTGAGGCGGCTGGTGAAGGTGCCGCCGAGCACGATGACGCCGAGGCGCGCGGCGGGGAGGCCGGCCTCAGCGCTGCGCCAGCCGGGCAGCACGACGCGGAGGATGGACTGGGCGGCGCCGGGGTTGTCCACGAGCACGAGGCGCGGGCCCGAGGCGGCGGGCTTGGCCGCGGCGGGCACGGCGGCAGCGGCGGCGCCAGCGGCCTTCCAGGCGCCAAAACGCGCCTCCAGGGCGGCCTTGACGCCGTCGGCGGTCACCGCGCCGGTGACGACGAAGCGCAGGCGGCTCGGGGTGTAACGCGCGGCCCAGCTCGCCTTGAGCTGGGCGGGGGTCAAGGCGGCGAGGTCGTCCCGGCGGCCGATGATCGGGTGGCCCAGGGGGTGCGTCTCGCCCCAGTAGACCCGCTGACCGGCCCAGACCGCGAGGCTCTGGGGGGTGTCCAGGGCGGAGTCGAGGTCGCCCAAGGTGATCTTGCGGACCCGCTCGACCTCGTCCGCGTCAAAACGTGGGCGCAGGAGCGCGTCGGCGAGGAGATCGAGGGCGAGGTCAAGGCGCTCGGCGTGGGTGTCTAAGGTCACGACGCTCGCCGTGGCCTTGGTGCCGACGCTCAGCGAGATCGCCTTCTGCTCCAGCTCCGCGGCGAAGGCGTCCGCGCCCCGGCTCCCGGCGCCGTGGGTGAGGAGTCGGTCGGACAGCGCGGTCTGCCCCCAGCCCATGGCCGGGTCTTCAGCGGCGCCGCCCGAGATCACCGCCTGGAGGCTCACGAGCGGCAGCCCGGCGCGCTCAAACACCCAGACCTCGATCCCGTTGGACAGCGTGACGACCTGGGGCACCGGGGCGGTGAACGCCGGGGTGGGGCCCGGCTCGGGGCGCTGGGCGAGGGGATCTTGGACCTGGGGCACGGTGGCGGTCTCCTGGGGGGCGCGGGCGCAAGACAGGCCGAGGGCCAGCGCGAGGAAGAGCTGGGTCATGGGGTGGTCTCCTCGGCGACGGGCGCGGGGGTGACGCGGACGAGGCAGCGGGTGTCGACGCTCAGGCGCGCGGCGGCCTGCTTGACGCCGTCCTTGGTGGCCTGGCGGTAGCGGTCGAGGTCGGCCTGCATGTAGCCCGGCGTCCCGGCGTTGAAGTAGTAGCTGTTCAGCGAGCTGGCCCGGCCCTGCAGGCTCTCTTGGCGCTCCAAGAACGACATCTCAAGCTGGTTCTTGACCCGCTCCAGCTCGGCGTCGGTGGGGCCCTCGGCGGCGAGGCGGGCGATCTCCTTGGCGATGGCCTCCTCCACCTCAGCGAGGGTGTGGCCCTCGGCGGGGGTGACCTCGATGATGAACAAGGAGCTGAGGCGCTGGCTCATCTGCCCGGCGCTGACCTCGACGGCGAGGCCAGACTCGTGCACGAGGCTGCGGTAGAGCCGGGAGGACCGGCCGTCGGCGAGGATGTCGGCGAGCAGGTCCATCTCGGCGTCGCCGCTGGCGTACATCGCCGGGCTGTGCCAGGCCATGACGCTCTTGGGCTGGCGCACCTGGTCGGTGAGCTCAATCAGAGAGGTCACCGGGGCGGACGGCGCGGGCACGGGCTGGCGCTCGGGCACCGGGCGGGCGGCGAGGCCCCCGAAGAGGCGCTCGATGGTGACCTTCACCGCGGCGGGGTCAAAGTCCCCGGCGACGACGAGGCTCGCGTTGCCCGGCACATACCAGGTGTTGAAGAAGCCGACGACGTCGTCCACGGTGGCGGCCTGGAGGTCCTCGTGGGAGCCGATGACGGTGTGCGCGTAGGGGTGACCGGCGGGGTACATCGCCTCGGGCAGCACCAGCCAGATCTCGCCGTAGGGAGCGTCCTCGTAGGACTGGCGGCGCTCGTTCCGCACCACGTCGCGCTGCAGGTCGAGCTTCTCTTGGGTCATCGCCCGGGAGAGGCCCTCCATGCGGTCAGCCTCCATCCACAACAGCGTGTCGACGAGGTTCGCCGGGCCCACGTCGTAGTAGTCCGTGGCGTCTTCGCTCGTCCAGGCGTTGTTGTAGCCGCCGCTGGCCTCCATGAGATCGTCGAACCCTGAGCCCGGCAGCCGCGTGGTGCCCATAAACATCAGGTGCTCAAAGAGGTGGGCGAAGCCCGTGCGGCCCTCGACCTCGTCCTTGGCGCCGACGCCGTACCACAGGTTCACGACGACCTGGGGCAGGGTGGGATCGGGCATGAGGATGACGTTGAGGCCGTTGGGCAGCTTGTACTGCTCGTAGGTGAGCTCGACGGCGTGGGCGGGCGCGCTGAGCAGGGGGGCCATCGCGGCGAGGAGGAACACGCGGCGCTCCTTGGAGTGCGGGGTCCCGCTCACCGTAGCCCGCTCCCGGTCATGCGCAAGCGCGGGGGAGGATCACGGTATGATGAGCCCATGAAGACCCTCCCGATGCTCGTCCTGGCCCTCAACATCGCCGCCTGCGCCCGCCCCGTCGAGACCCCCGACGTCGGCGCTCCGGTCGGATCAACCGGCTCTTTGGCCCTGCGTGGCGGCCTCGCGCCGGGGGGTGAACGCGTCGACGTGGTCTTGGCCGACGGGCGGATCACCTCGCTCACCGTGGACGCCCCGGCGGACAGCTCCGTGGACGTCTCCGGGCGCACCTTCGCCCCAGGCTTTATCGACAGCCACGTTCACCTCGCGTTCTGGACGGTCGGGGAGAGCCTGCCCGCCACGGGCCTCGTCGGCGCCGTAGACCTCGCCGCGCCGGAGGGCTGGATCGGCCGGGATCAGGGCGCCTTGCGGGTGGTGTGGGCCGGGCCGATGGTCACCGCCGTCTCGGGTTACCCCACGCAGAGCTGGGGCAGCGGCGGCTACGGGATCGAGTGTGAGGACGCCGACGCCGCCCGGGAGGCCGTGCGCGCCCTGCACGCCGCCGGGGCCCGGGTGATCAAGGTGCCCGTGACCGACTCGAACGCCCTCGACGACAGCACCCTACGCGCCGCCGTCGAGGAGGCCCACAGCCTCGGCCTGCTCGCGGTGAGCCACGCCATGGGCGACGAGGAGGCCCTGCGCGCCGCGGAGGCCGGGGTAGACATCCTCGCCCACACCCCGACGGCGACGCTCTCCGACGCCGCCGTCGCGGCCTGGGCGGGCCGGGGGGTGATCAGCACCCTGCGGGCCTTTGGCGGCGGCGAGCGCGCCGTAGACAACCTCAAGCGGCTGCACGAGGCCGGGGCGACGGTGCTCTACGGCACAGACATGGGCAACTCCCGCACCGCGGCCATCGACGGCTCGGAGCTGGCGCTCTTGGCCTCGGCGGGGCTCAGCCCTCAGGAGATCCTCACCGCGGCGACCTCGGCCCCGGCGGCCACCTGGGGCTTTGAGGGCCTGGGCGGGCTCAGCGTGGGCGGGGCGGCGAGCTTCATGCTGCTCGACGGCGACCCCCTGGAGGACATCACCCGCGCCGCGAGCCCGGCGGAGGTGTGGATCGACGGGGTGCGGGTCACGCCGTGAGCCTCACGCCGTCCGCCGCCCCGCGCCTCGTCGTGAGCGGCGGGGCTCTGGGGGATCAGCTCCTCCGCCTTCCCCTGATTCGGGCCTTGGCGGCGCTTGGCCCCCTGCGCCTGCTCGCGCCCCGGGTGACCCTCACCTGGGTTGAGCTGGAGGCCCCGAGCCTGCGCCTCGACGCCGCTGAAGCCGCGTGCCTCTTCGGCGACGGCGCGCTCACCGGCCCCGCCGCCGCGCTCTTGGAGGGTGTGGAGGAGGCCATCGTGCTCCTCGACGGCGACGGTCTGGCCCAGGCGCTCCGGCGTCGGGGGCTCCAGGTGTACGCCCGTGGGGGTGAGCCCGCGCCGGGGGTCCACCAGCTCAGCCACCTCGCCTCGGGCCTCGTGGCCCTGCCGCCGCCCGAGGCCCTGCCGACGCCCTTCTTGCGCCTCACCCCCGCCTCTGGGCCCGACCTGCTCCTCTTGCCCGGCAGCGGCGGCCTCAAGAAGTGCTGGCCCGCCGAGGGTTTTCGGGCCTTGGGCGCCGCGCTGCAGGCCCGTGGTCTCCGGGTCGCCGTCGCCTTGGGCCCCGATGAGCTGGAGCGTGGCCCCGGCCCGGAGCGCTTCGCGGGCCTGTCGGTGCTGGAGGGCCCAAGCCTCGCCGAGCTCGCCGCCCTCTGCGCCGGAGCGCGCCTCGTCGTCGGCAACGACGCCGGGACCACCCACCTCGCCGCCGCCGCCGGGGCGACGGCGCTCGCGCTGTTCGGCCCCACCGACCCCGCCCGCTGGCGCCCCCTCGGTCCCCGGGTGACCGTGCTCAACGCCGGGGCGGGGCTCGCGGCGCTCGGCGTGGAGGCCGTCTTCGACGAGGTGCTGAGGTTGATTGGTCAACCAATTAAGGTTTAGGGCACCCCCCGCTCCTTGGCCAAGCTCTCCAACGCCTCGGTGTACACCTTGGCCCGCCGCTCGGCGAAGCCGTCGATGATGAGGCCCGAGGCGCCGAAGAACACGAGGCCGATTCCCAGGCCATGCGCCCAGTCGGCTTGCAGGCCGAACCGAAGGCCCGCGCCGAGCAAGAGGAAGGTGAGGTACCCAGCGAGGTAGATCGGCCAGTTGCGGTTCACCTGGGCCATGCGGGGGCGCTCGACGGCGAGCAGGGCCTCGGGGCTCTCGTTGAGCGTCTGGGTCAGCTCGGCGACCTGGCGGTCCGTGCGCAGGCCGACCCCGCCGCCGACCCCGGCGCCGACGAGGCCCAGCAGCACGAAGGGCACGGCGAGGCCCCAGCCGAAGGCGTTGCGCTCAGCGCGCACGGCGACCGCGGCGAAGGCCAGGCAGGCGAGGCCATAGGGCACCAAGAAGTAGAGGCTCTCGATGCGCTCGCCGCGGAAGTAGGTCTGCATCACGCTCAGGAAGGGCATCCGCGCTCCATGCTCGGGGAGCCCTAAGCCTACACCCGGGCGAGGCTCAGCGCGGCGGGATGCCCACGAGGTAGGTCGCCTTCGCCGGGGACTTTCCCATGGTGATCTGGCCGATGTCCCAGGTCCAGCCCGGGGCGTCCAGGCGGTTGACCAGCTCGCGCAGCTCACCGACGCTGTAGATGCGCAGGGTCGAGACCACGCCGTCCCAGAACACGAAGAGGGGCAGCACCGGGATCACGAAGGTCCAGAACAGCCACGACCAGCGGAAGGGCCGCAAGAAGGGCAAGGTGAGCACAAACATGATGGGCGCGAAGATCATGCCGATGAGCTGCGCCGCGGAGCGCTCGACGACCTCCATGATCACGATGGGCTGGCCGTCCTTCACGGCGCTGGCGAGCACGGAGCCCGCGACGGGCGGCGGCAGGTGGTGGAAGGCGTTGAAGATGACCCGCAGGCCGGTGAGGTCCGCGGGCACGTTCGCGGCGTCGACGGGGCGTGTCTCCACACGGATGAGGCCTTCGCTGGCCTCAGCGACGCGGTTGAGCGCGGGCACGTTGGGGTAGAGGTCGGTCACGACGGCCTGGACGTGCAGGCCGCGCTCGGTGAGGCCCCGCATGAGCACGGGCAAGGGCCCGCCGCCCCCGGCGCAGAGATCGACGATGCGGGTGGCGCCCGAGCGCTCGACGGCCTCGGCGAGCGTAGGCACGAGCAGCGAGGCCTGGCCCGAGACGGTGACCATGAGGTTGAGGTAGCTCGTCCCGGCGTCACGCCAGGGCGCGGGGAACCAGGGCAGGTCCTCCAGCTCAACGAGCTGGATGCGGCGCCACGGGACGGCGGGGTTGGCGGGGGGTTGGGTCGCGGCGCTGGCGCTCATCGTTTGCCTCGGGGAGCGGGTGGGGTGGTGAGCAGGGCGAGCGCACGCTCGCCGACGTCGTCTAAGGGGTAGGTCTCCGGCGCCGTGGCGTACTGGAAACACACGCCGTCTAAGGTGCCGATGAGCAGCCGGGCGTGGGCCTCGGGGGCCTCCATGCCGACCTCGTCGAGCAGGGCCGTGAACTGGGCGACCAAGGCGGCCTCAAAGGCCGGGATGTGCTCGGCGAGGGCGCCCATGACCTCGGGCTGGGCGCGCATCTTCGCCGAGAGCCGGTAGAAGGGCAGGTGATCCCGCATCGAGCGGATCGACACCCGCACCAGGGCCTCCAGGCGGCGCTGGGGGTCGGCCTCGGCGGCGACCTCCATAAACACCGCCTGGATGAGCCCGCCGCTGCGCATCATGAGCTCGTGCAGCAGGGCCTCTTTGCTCGGGAAGTAGTGGTAGAGCAGGCCCAAGGAGAGCCCGGCGCGGGCGGCGATGGCGCGGACGGAGGTGCCGTCGTAGCCACGCTCGGCGAAGCAGGCGAGGCCCGCGTCGAGGAGCAGGTCTCGGGTGCGCTCGGCGTCTCGGGGGGCGACCATGAGGATCCTGTTGAACGATTGTTCAACACTGTACAGCGGCGCGAGAAGCGGCGCAAGCAAGAATTGAACGATCGTTCAATTTGATCTTGAGCCCCGGCGTTTGCAATCTTTGGGTCCAAGGCGCAAGAGGAGGATCTGCGCCCACCGCAACTCCGCCGTGGCGCCCACCGAGAGCCCCCCATGCCCGTCCGCCTGCTGTCCGCCTCTTTGATCGGCCTGACTCTCTTCACCGCCTGCGACGGCGCCCCTCCCGCCGAGCCGCCGCCCGCGGCCCCCGAGGCCAAGCCCCCCGAGGCCCCGCCCGCCGCCGCCGCCGACCCCATGCGCCCCCTGGACAAGCCCGAGTCCGTGCTCATCGACGGTGACCGCATGTGGGTCTCGGTGATCGGCGGCTCCCCGACCGACCAGAACGACGACGGCCGCATCCTCAGCGCGGACCTCGCCTGCGCCCGCGCCCAAGGTGTGGCCGCCTGCCTCAAGCCCACGGGCATCGACGGCGCCCGGGAGGAGATCAAGCTCGACGGCCCCAAGGGCATGGCCCGGATCGGCGACTGGATCTACGTCGCGGACATCGACAAGGTCCGCCGCTTCAACGCCGCTGACGGCAAGCAGGGCGACGACATCGCCCTCGCCGGGGCCACCTTCGTGAACGACCTCGCCGCTGACGGCGCGGGCGGGCTCTGGGTGAGCGACTCGGGCCTCAAGTTCACCGACGCCGGGGCCGAGCCCACGGGCAGCGCCGCGATCTGGCGCATCGACGCCGCCGGGGTCGCCACAAAGGTCGCCAGCGGCCCGGGCCTCGGCCTGCCGAACGGCGTGATCACCCAGGGGGAGGCGCTGCTCGTCGGGCGCTTCGATGACGAGGGCGGTGAGGGCCGCGTCGTCGCGGTCTCGGCTACGGGGGAGATCAAGCCCTGGGCCAGCACGCCCAAGGGCGGCCTCGACGGCCTCGCCTGGCTGCCGACCGGGGAGCTCGTCGTGTCGAGCTGGGGCGCGGAGTCGGTCTTTGTGCTCGGCGCGGACGGCGCGCTCAAGGCCACGGTCCCGGCGCACAAGGGCCCTGCGGACCTCGCCGTAGACGCCGAGGGCCAGCTCATCTGGATCCCCGCGTTCATGGACGGCGGGGTCACGAACCTGGCCTTCGCCAAGCTCACGACGCCGGGCTGAGCCGCGGGGCTAAAACTTCGCCATAAAGAGCGCCGAGAGCACCACGACCACCAAGGCGGCGACGACGAGCCAGCGCCCGTCCCAGCCGTCTTGGCTGGCCGGAGGGCGCGGCTCGACGCGGGGGGGCGTGGGCGCGGCGGAGGGGGTGGGCGCGGGCATGAGGTTCACCGGGCGAGGCGGCGCGGGCCACGGCGCGGTGACCTCGCCGGGCTCGGGCTCTGGGGGAGGAGAGGGCGGGCGCGCCTCGATGGGCGGCTCGGGCAGGGTCACCGGGTCGAGGGGCTCCTCGGCGAGCCGGTCTATCACCCAGGAGGCCGGGCTGCCCTCGACGGCGGCGTAACGGTCGGCCTTGGGCGGGCTCATCGGCGCCATGAGCCGGGTGAGCAGCGCCCCGGCGTGGCTCGGGCTCGGGCGCAGGACCTCCGGGCGGGTGCGCTCCCGGCCTGAGGTCTCTAAGCTCGTCGAGGTGTCCAAGAGCGCCGGGTCGGGGCCGAGGTTGGTGCCGACCTCATCGAGGGCCTCAAACATGGCGCGGGGAGAGGTCGGCTCGCCGTGCTCGGTGCGCTCGACCTGGGGATCCGTAGGCTCAGCGGTCACGCCGCCACCTGGCGGTTTGGCGCCGTCGTGCGCAAGGAGAGGTGGAAGGGCGCGAGCGGCAGGCTGATGGCCAACATCACGACCCCAAGCGTGGTCCAGGCCCCGCCGAGGCCGAGCCCCACGAGGCCCAAGATCGAGAGCGCCCCGAGCCGAGCGCCCTCCACACGCCAGACCTCGGGCCGCTCCTCCAGGACCGAGGCCACGGACGCGAGGCTCCAGATCGAGCCGACGGCCAGCGACATGAGGATGGCCGTCGGCAAGGTCGCCGAGGACACGAGCATCCACATCGTGAGCCCCACGGCGCTCACGAACACGGCCAAGGCGTAGGCGCGCAGGGCGGGTTGGGTGGTCTCGAAGGCCGGGGGCGGCTCGCCGGGGCTCGGCGCGGCCTCGCTCGTGGGGTGCCACTCCGGCGGGGCGAACCACAGCCAGAGCGCGTCCTTGAGGCTCGGCATGGCCCGGGACCGGCGCCAGAGCGTGACGAAGGGCTCGATGTTCGCCCAGAGCGGGTCGTAGGAGCGGAAGCGCTGCACGGTCCCGTAGTTGGGCTCGGCGTCTTCAGGGGTGAAGGTGCCGAACATTCGGTCCCAGATGATCAGCGCCGCCGCGTAGTTGCAGTCGAGGTAACGCTCGTCCCGGCCGTGGTGAACCCGGTGGTGCGAGGGCGTGTTGAGCACCAGCTCCAGCCAGCCCATTCGTTGGATGAGCCGGGTGTGAATCCAGAACTGGTAGACGAGGCTCACCGCCATCGAGATCGCGAACTGCGTCGTCGTGACGCCGACCAGCGCCAGGGGCAGGTAGAACAAGAAGCCGTAGAGGTTCGTGAACCAGGACTGCCGCAGGGCGACGATGAGGTTGTACTCCTCGGACTGGTGGTGCACGACGTGGGTGGCCCAGGCGAAGTTCACCCGGTGCGAGAAGCGGTGGTACCAGTAGTAGAAGAAGTCCACGCCGATGAAGGCGAGGGCCCAGCCCAGCACCGGCTTCTCGCTGAGGTCCACGAAGGACCAGCGCCGGAAGATCAGCTCGTACACGCCGAGGAGCCCGGCGCCGACCAAGGCGTCGACCACCCGGCTGCCGACCCCGCAGGAGAGGTCGGTCAAGGAGTCCGCGTAGCCGTGGACGAGGCGCCCCTGACGCCGGGCCCACAGGAGCTCCAGCGCCACGAGGAAGAAGAAGAGCGGCACAGCGAGGGCGATGATCATCCCGGCATTTTACCGCGCCGAGGGCGGTAATGTCAGGCCCGCGCGCCCTGGTTGGCGTACTCACGCAGCCAGTCGATGATGTCCGCGGACTCCAAGAGCGGCACACCGTCGATGAACAGGCAGGGCACCTGGGTGCGCCCCGTCGCCGCGATGAGCTCCTCGCGGGCGCCGGGCTCGACGAGGGTGTCGCGGGTGGGCACGTCGAGGCCCAGCTCACGGATCGCCCGGGCGACCCGGTAACAGAAGGGGCAAGAGTCGTATTTGTAGAGGACCAGCGCGCGGCGGGCGTCTGGGCCGGGGATCGTCGGGGGCTGCGCGCGCATCGGAGGGCTCCGTGGGGCGGGTTCGGGGACGACGGCGGGGCGGGGCGGGCGCAGGAGCGATCGAAGCCTGCTCATGAAGGACATCAGCGCTCCTGGGGTGTGGAGGTCCGCCCTCGATCCAGAGACGCCGCCGCGGTCAAAAGGTCGCGGCCCGTCGCTCAGGGGGTCGGCGGCTCGGCGAGGCCGATGCCGATGGCCACGGCGCCGAACACGCCGCTCGCGGAGCTCATCCAAGACTCCCGCGCGGCCTGGTAGTCGTCGAGGGGCTTCTTGGCGCCGTTGAGCGACGCGATGAGCTTGCCCACCTCGGCGATCTGCTCGTCCGACATCGAGCGGCGCTCCTTGGGGTCGCTGTACTTGTTCTTCTCCGCCTCAAGCAGGGTCAAGAGCGCGTCGTTGAACACGCCGCTGGCCTCGACGATCTTGGCGCCTTCCCCCGTCGCGACGGCGTCGCTGAGGTTCTGCAGGGGCTTCGTCAGGCCGGAGACGTCTACGCCGTAGGAGCTGAGCGTCGCCACGGCGGCCTGCTGCTCGGAGATGACCGTCTTCACGTCGTTGAAGGCCTTCTCCGTCGCGGCCGCGTCCTGGCTGAGCTGGCTCGCCCCGAGGCCGCCGATGACCCCGACGGCGACGACCAAGAAGAAGACCGGGATCATCAACATGCCAAGGGTGCGGAGGATCCCGGGCAGGGCGCTCTCCGTCGGGGGCTGAGGGAGCTCCTTCGCGGCGTTGGCCTGGGCCTCACGAACGATCTGCTCGATGGCTGAGCCGCCCGTGGTGTTCATCGAGCGCCGCTGCTCCAGGCCGGAGCCCGAGGTGTTCAGGCGGCGCTGGGGGCCCGAGGGGTCGGTGATCGTCGGCATCGAGTCCTCACGCACCGGCGGCACGACGGACCGCTGCGGGAGCGCGAGGGGCTGGGAGGGCGTCGGGCGCGCCTGGAGCGGCTTCGAGGGCGGCGGGGCGGGCTCGGCGCTCTTGTTGGCGGGCACGGTGAACGACTGGCGGCGGCCCTTCACGCTCTCGACCCGGGCGGTCGGCACGGCTTCAGCGTTGGGCAGGCCGAACTCGGCGTTCTCTTCGTCCTCCGTCGTCCAGGTGTCTTCAGCGGCGCTGATGCCCCGGGCGTGGAAGGTGGGGATCGCGTCCTCGGGGTCGTAGGCGCGGTCGAGGCCCGTGAGGTGCCCGAGCCCGGACGGCCCGCCGACCTTCACCTCGTCGGTGATCTCGTCGATGGGCAGGGTGTTCACCGCGGCGGTCGCGGCGGTCGCGGCGGCGTTGAGCTGAAAGGAGCGGCGGGGCGTCTGCGGCGAGGGGGCGCCCAGCTCCTGGAGATCCTCGGGCATGAGCGTCGGGCGGGCGTCGTCGTCTTCCTCGTCCTGGGGCGCGGGGCGAGGCAGCGGGGGCGGCGGCGCGGCGCGGCGCTGGGCCTGGGGCGGTGGGGGCGGAGGAGC
>JAKLKD010000391.1 GCA_023150845.1 Myxococcota bacterium
CGGCCGCCGCGCCGAAGGCTGCGACCGCCGCGCCCAAAGCGGCCGCCGCGGTGCCCAAGCCCGCTGCGCCCAAAGCGACCGCCGCCGCGCCCAAGCCCGTGCCGAAGCCCGCCGCGAAGACCACACGCCGCCCGAGCCGCGAGGAGCGAGTCGCCGACCGCCGCGACGCCCGTGAGGATCGCCGGGAGGCCCGCCGCGACGAGCGCCAAGACGCCCGCCAGGCCCGCCGCGACGAGCGAAAGGGGGAGCGCCGGGTCGCCCGCGCCCGCGAGACCGACGGTGAGCGTGTGGCCAAGGCCGCGGCCCACTACATCGGCAAGACCTCCCTCACCTGCAACGGCAAGAGCTACCGCTACGACTGCTCCGGCTTCGTGAACGTGAGCTACGCCAAGGCGGGCTACGACCTCGGCCTGCTCAACACCGCGGCGCTCTATGAGCTCGCCAAAGAGGAGGACCTCTACCATCGCCGCCGCCGCCCCCTGGTCGGTGATGTCGTCTTCTTCGACAACACCTACGACCGCAACGGCAACGGCAAGCTCGACGATCCCCTCAGCCACGTCGCCATCGTCGAGTCCGTCGAGGCCGACGGCACGATCACCCTCATCCACAAGGGCTCGAGCAAAGGGGTCGTGCGTATCGTGATGAACCTGGAGCACCCCGACGAGGCCAAGAGCCCCGAAGGCAAGGTCTGGAACAGCACGCTCCGCGGCAAGTCCAGCAAAGATCCCCGGGGCACGCAGTACCTCACCGGCCAGCTCTGGGTCGGCAACGCGAGCTTCTGGTCCTCCAGCGCCTTGGTGGCGACGGACGACGACGAGAAGTAGGCCGCTCAGCCCGCGGCGAGGCTCTCGCAGGGCGTCTCGCTCGGGCAGGCGATGGAGTAGCCGCCGCACTCGCCGTCTTCAGAGGGCGTGCAGTCGGCGTAGGTGCTCCACATCCGCCAGGTGCCCTCCTCGTCTTGGGAGAAGCGGGGGTCGCCGTAGGGGGAGGCCTCGTGGCTCCGCGACCACATCCGCAGCACGACGAAGAGCTCGTGGTCCCGGATCATGCGCGCCGCCATCTCCTCCGGGAAGGGCAGGGCCTTGTGCAGCTCCGCCTCTAAGGTCTTTAGGCGCTCGACGCAGTCCGACTCGACCGGGCTCAGCGGCGGCGGCTCATCGACCTGGGGGGTGTACCAGCCGCCGTCGGCCTCAAACAGGAGCCGGAGGTTCATGTCCTTGAAGCGGTACCCCTTGAGCGCGAAGGGCACGTTACGCACCGCCCGAGCCTCGACGGAGGTGTAGATGCGCGCCGCCTTGAGATCGCAGCCGCTGGCGAGCAGGGCCTCCCAGGTCTGGCGCACCTCACCCTTCGCCACCGCGGCGGGGAGGGCGGGCTCCGCCGCTTGGGGCGCGGCGGCGACCGTGGTGGCTGGGGGCGTCGTGGGGGCCGGAGGGGCGCTCCCCGCGCCGACGCAGGCGACCAGCGGCAAGGGCGCGCAGAAGATGAGCAGGCGGGGGAGGTGCATCTCTCGGCTCCGGAGCGTGAGGTCTGCTCCAGCATAGCGCCTCGACGTGCTCTAATGCAGAGATGGACGAGATCACTCGGCGAGTTCAGGCGCTCTACCGGCGCCTCCCGTACCCCAACTCCGACGGCTGGCAGCTCCGGGCGGACAGCTTCCCCGACTGGCTGCTCGCCCAGGTCGATCGGGAGCCCTATCCGCGCACCCTCCGCCTGCTCGATCTCGGCTGCGGCACCGGCGCGGCGCTCGTGCCCATCGCGGCGATGCACCCCGGCGCCGCCGTGGTCGGCCTCGATCTCAGCGAGGCCTCCTTAGAGATCGCCGGGCAGCGCGGGGCGAACCTCGAGAACCTCACCCTGCTCCAGGGCGACCTGCTCGACGAGGCCAGCGTCGAGGCGCTCTTGGCCCTCGCGCCGGGCGGCTTCGACGTGATCTGGTGCTCCGGCGTGCTGCACCACCTCTCCGACCCCGATCGGGGCCTCAGCCACCTCCGCCGCCTGCTCGCCCCGGACGGCGTGCTCTCCTTGATGGTCTACGCCCACTTCGGCCGCCTGCCCGTCGCCCGCCTCGCCCGCGCGGTGCAGCTCATCGCGGGCGCTGAGGCCCCCTTCGAGGCGCGGGAGGCCCTCACCCGCGACCTGCTCACGGCGCTCGACGGCGGCTCCTTGACCCGCCCCCCTTGGGATGACGGCCTGCGGGTGCCCCCCGCCGAGCTCGCCGACCGCTACCTCCACCCCTGGGCGCGCTCCTACCGCGTCGAGGAGCTGCTCAGCTCCATCGAGTCCCACGGCCTGCGGATGCTGCGTTGGCTGGAGCCCCGGGCCTGGTCCCCCACGGCGACCTTAGGCGCCGGGCCCGCGGCGGCGGCCCTCGACGCGCTCCCCGCCCGCGCCCGCTGGACGGCCTTGGAGCAGCTCCTCGACCACCCCGGCCTCGAGCTGCTCGTCAGCCACGGCGATCGCGCCGAGCGCCCGGCCCTGAGCTTAGAGGCCCAGCCGGAGCTGCTCCTGGACTGGAACCCCCAGGCGGCGGTGCGTGTGGCCGAGCGTCGGCTGACCACGGGGCGCTTCCCCGAGCGGGTGGAGGCCCGGCTGCGGGCGGGCCCCTACGTCGAGCTTCGTGGCATAGACGCGATCCTCGCCCAGATCCTCCAGGGCCCGACCCCAGCCCAAGCCCTCGTCAACGAGGTCGTCACTCGCCTGGCCGTGCCCGAGGACGAGGCCTGGTCGAGCCTCACGCGCCTGCTGCGCGAGGAGTGGATCTTCGCCCCGAGCGAGGCGTGAGCGCCCGGCGATCTTCAGCGCACGACGTCGCTCCAGGCCCAAGAATGACCGCAGGAAGCCAAACTTAGGCCGATGACGCCCTCGTCGGGGGATCCACTTCGACGGGGGACCACGCAGTTCTCTTCACGAAGTGCTTGACGGTGCTAGGCCCCTAAGCTAAATGTGGAGGGTCGGAAGCGAGCGATGCCGAGCGCAGCGCTGCGGCCGACGAAAGACGCTCTCGTGACATCTTTGGTGACCGCCGAGTCGGTTACCTCAGCCTCCCGAAAGCAAGGTCCACACGAGC
>JAKLKD010000042.1 GCA_023150845.1 Myxococcota bacterium
CGCGAAGGCCCCGCCGCCCGCCGCGGTCACCCCGCCGGTCTTGACGCCGACGCCCGCGCCGCCTCCGCCCCGCGCAGGCCTCGTCGTCCACCCGCACCTGCCCGACACGCCGCCGACGGAGCTGCCCACGGCCGCCCACGAGGCGCTCATGAACCGGCCCGGCGCCGTCGTCGACATCTCCCAGCTCAGCGGCCTTGGCGTCCAGGGGGATCCCAGCCGTATGGCCGAGAAGGGCCCCGGCAAGTGGACCGAGCAGGGTCGCTCCACCGAGGAGCTCGGCGCGATCATCAAGAACTCGAGCCCCGTGCGCAGCCTTGACCTGGAGTCCCCCCGGGGCGGCGCCTGGGCCTGGCTCGTCGTCGTGCTGGCCGTCTTGGGCCTCGGCGCCTTGGCGTGGTGGCTCCTGCAGTCCTGAGCGGGCCAGGGTAAGCTGGTCCCCGGAGACACCCCATGCGCCAGCACGCTCTCGTCGCCTCCCTCCTCCTCGTGGCCTGCGGTGATAAGCCCGACGACGGCCCCATCTACAACGGGGAGACCGGCGACACCTACGTCCCGTGGCCCGACGACACCGCCTCCGGCACCGACGACGACGGCGACGGCTTCACCGTCGAGGCGGGCGACTGCGACGACGGCGACGTCTACGTCAACCCCGGCTGGACCGAGAACGAGGCCGAGGGCAACGCCGCCGACGGCAAAGACAACGACTGCGACGGCTACGTCGATGAGTCCTTCCGAGGCATCGTCGTGCTCCAGCAGGGCGACGGCAGCTCCCCGGCGCGAATCGTCGGCGTCGATGACTTCGGCGACACGGAGTGGGAGGTGCCGCTCGACGACCCCACGCTCATCCCGTACTTCATGGCGCCGGGGCTCGACTCGGGCTGGCTCATCGGCACCTTGGGCTCCCACGACGGCGCCGCCGAGGTGACCATCGCGCTCTACTCCGTGAGCGCCGAGGGCAACACCACGCTCCTGTGGGACCTCAGCGACCCCGAGGTCTACGAGTTCGGCCTCGGCGGCGTCGCGGCGCACCCCGACGGCTACTACCTCGTCTGCACTGGCGACACCGTCTCGGCCCTGGAGCCCGACGGCTCGGCGCTCACCCCCTTGATGACCTCAGACCCCGAGGCCGACTTCTTCAGCTTCGACGTCGCCGTAGACGGCGTCACCGGGGAGATCGGCGTCTTTGGCCTCTACGGCGAGTTCGCCCTCATCAGCCGCGACGGCGCCGTCGAGGTCAAGCGCCCCCTGGACCCCGACAACATCGAGTACGTCGTCTGGTCCGGCATCAAACGCGCGGACGGCTGGTACTCCGGCGGCTCCGGCACCTCGGGCTGGCGTGTGATGCGCTTCAACGTGAGCCAGAACGACTGGGTCGAGAAGATCAGCTTCGACGAGGAGTGGACGCCGCACTTCTTAGAGACCGACGACGTCAACGGCGGCTTCTTCGTGTCGTCTACGGACGCGACCTACCCCATCGTCTGGCGGCTCTCCGAGGAGGACGGCACCGCCGCGCCCTTCTTCCGCTCGCCCTATGAGGACTTCGACTTCCAGCTCTGGGACCTCTACACCCGCTACTGACCATCGGTCAGTAATCGCCGCGGCTTGGGCGCGACATTGGGCCGCACCCCGATCCCGGGCCTGTGTGGATAAGCTCGGGGGTGGAGGAACCTGATGCTGATCATGCTCGCCGCGCTGGGCTGCGCCCACAAAGACCACGCCGCCGACAGCACCTCGGGGCCCTCCGTAGCCTTCCTCGCCCCGGCGGACGGCGAGCTTGTGGCGCTCGGTGAGCACACGGTGTCCCTCGTCGTCGAGGGCTTCACCTTGGCCGAGGTGGAGCGCCACAACGAGGGCACCCCCGAAGGTTTTGTGCGGCTCAGCCTCGACGGCGAGCCGGTCATCGAGAGCGGCCTCACCCAGCTCCCGTACACGCTGACCGACACCGGCCCGCACACCCTGACGGCGGAGCTGTTCTACAGCGACGGCGACGCCTTGGAGCCCGCGGTGAGCGCCACGGTGGCCATCACAGGGGTCGTCGAGTGAGCCGTGTGTGGCCTTGGCTGCCGCTCTTGGCCGCCTGTGGCTGCGGGCCCGGCGAGATCACCATCCTGAGCCCCGAGGCTGGCGAGTCCATCTGCGGCGACCCGATGTTGCTCAGCGTGGCCGTAGACGGCTTCCGCCTCGTGGCGCCGACCGCGGACGAGACCCGCCGGGAGGGCCGTGGGCACCTCGACGTGCTGCTCAACGGCCAAGAGACGGCGATGATCTGGGCCGAGGAGGCGCGCATCGGCGTCGAGCCCGGCCTCTGGCGCCTGCGGGTTGAGCTGTCTTACGACGACCACAGCCCCACCGGCGCCTTTGACGAGCTGGACCTCACCGTGGACCCGGAGCTCTGCCCGTGACCACGCCCCTCTCCGACGCCACCTCGGCCTGGACGACGCTCTCCCGGCTGCGCTGGCTGGCGGCGGCGGCGCAGCTCTTTGTGCTCGGCCTCGTGATCTTGGCGGACTTGCGGCTCCCCTACGCGGAGATCTTCGGCGTCGCCGTCGTCACCGCGAGCTCCAACCTGCTCTTGGCGCGGCTCGTCTCCGTGTCGCGGCGGGTTCAGGTCGCCGTGGTGCTCGACATCGTGCTGCTCACGGTGCTGCTCGGCCTCGCCGGGGGGCCACACAACCCCTTCACGGCGCTCTACCTCGTGCACACCGCGCTCTCCGCGGCGCTCTTGGGCCCGCGCTGGACCTGGGGCGTGGCCTTGCTCTCCACCTTCGGCTACGCGGCGCTGTTCCCGCTGCATTACCCCGTGCACGCGCTGATGCAGCACCACGACCCCACGGCGCACCTGCGCGGCATGTGGGTCGCCTTCGCCATCACCTCCGTCGCCATCGCCTTCTTTGTGGCCCGGCTCGCCGCCGTGGCCCGGGACCAGCGCGAGGCCCTGGTCGCCGCCGCCGCCCGGGCGGATCGCCTCGCGTCCTTGACCACTCTGGCCGCCGGGGCCGCCCATGAGCTCGGCAGCCCGCTCACCACCATCGCCATCGCCGCGAAGGAGCTCGAGAACGGCGCGCGGCGGGCGGGCCGGGAGAGCGACGCTGAAGACGCCAAGCTCATCGGCGAAGAGACCGCGCGCTGCCGGGAGATCCTCCAGGAGATCGCCGGGCGCGCCGGGACCGGCGTCGGTGAGGCCCCGGAGCGTGTCGACGGCGAGTGGCTCGCGGCGGAGCTGCGCCGGGCGCTCGGCGAGGCGCTCTGGGCGCGGGTAGACGTGGCGCCGGGCCGGGAGTTCTGGGCCATCTTGCCGCCGCGCACCTTCGGCCGGGCCGTGGTCACCCTCGTTCGGAACGCCTTGGAGGCCTCCCCCGAGGACCAGCGCGTGAGCGTGCTCCTGCGCCGGGACGACGCGGCGGTGGAGGTGGAGGTCGTCGATCGGGGCGTGGGCCTGAGCGCCGCCTTGGCCGCCCGGGTCGGCGAGCCCTTCTTCACCACCCGGGCGCCGGGCCAGGGCCTCGGCCTCGGCGTGTTCTTGGCCCGGGCCTTCGTCGAGCAGACCGGCGGGGAGATGAGCTTCCAGTCCACGCCGGGCCGGGGCACGCGGGTGGTCCTGCGCTGGCCCGCGGTGACGAGCGGTTAGAGCAAACTCAGCCCCTGACGGCAACGCGGAGAAGAACGATGTCTGAGCTTCGACCGACCTTGTTGGTGGTGGACGACGACGAGCGCCTCCGGGAGCGCCTGCAGCGGGCCCTGCGTGACCGCGGCTACGAGGTGCGTGGCGCGGGCTCGGCGAAGGAGGCGCTCTCCTTGGCCCGGGAGGAGACCCCGGAGCACGCGCTCTTGGACCTCCGCCTGCCCGACGGCGGCGGCCTGCAGCTCCTCCGAGAGCTGCGCGACCTCGACCCGACCATCAACATCGTCGTGCTCACGGGCTACGGCAGCATCGCCACGGCGCTTGAGGCCGTGCGCCTGGGCGCCACGCATTACCTCACCAAGCCCGCCGACGCCGACCAGATCGTCGCCGCCCTGCGCCGGCGTGAGCTCGGCGCCCAGGACGACCCGCCGCCGCCGGAGGTGGTGCCGTCCTTGGCCCGGGCCGAACACGAGCACATCGAGCGTGTGCTCGCCGACTGCGGCGGCAACGTCACCCAGGCCGCGAAGTTGTTGGGCCTGCACCGGCGCTCGCTGCAGCGGAAGCTGAGCAAGTATCCGCCCCGCCGCTGACCCCACCCTCACCCCCCAAAGGTCGCCACCGTCCAGGGGTGCTCGTGGTGGTCGAGCGCGGCGGGGTCCACGGAGTGCTCGGGGCGCAGGCGGCTCAAGAGGCGCTGCATGGTGCGGTGGTCACGCTGGCTCATCACGGGGATCCCGGCGCGATCGAGGGTGGCCGCCATGACGCCCATGCCGCGCTGGAACCGCCGGGGGCTGTCGCTCCGGGCGCCCAAGGAGATCACCTGGGTGCCGCAGGCCGCGCTCATGTCGGTGAGCACGGCGAGCACGACCCCCTCACGCTGGGCGAGGGTGAGCGCCTCAGCCGCGGCGGCGATGATGCCCGCGGTGCCGTCTTGGCCGTCGTCAAACAAGAAGCGGGCGTGGCCGTCGAGCGCCGCGTGGCCGTCGCCGTCGTGGAGGTCGGGCATCCGCCGGGGCGTGCCAAACGCCATGTGTTCGGGGCAGACGGGCACCCAGCGCAGGTTGTCCAGCCCCCGCAGCAGGTCGAGCGCGCGCTCCATGCCGTAGCTGGTGCCGTCGATGCCGCAGCCCCAGGACATCATGCAGCCGCTCACGAGGATGGGCCAGGGGCGCTGGGCGGTCGGGTCGGGCAAAGTGTCGAGGGCGGCCCAGACGCGGCGGAGGTGGTCGGGGGTCGGCAGGCTGGGCATCGGGCCTCTCAGCGTTGGTAGAGCTGGGTGATCACCGTGCCGTCGCCGCTGAGCGCGGTGATGACGAGGGCGCCGTACCCCTTGGCGTCGTCCGGGGCGGGCACGCAGCCCTTGTGCCCGCCGCCCAGGGTGACGCCGGGGGCGCTCGCGGTGATCGGCGGGCGCAGCGGCGTCTCGGCGCCCGGGGCGAAGAGCTCGATCTGGGCGGAGACGGTCCCGGTGATGACCACCGCCGCGGCGTAACACCCGCCGAGCTCCATCTTCGCGGGCAGGCGGAGCGTCGCGCCGGTGGTGAAGGTGGCGCCCGAGGCGTGGCCGAGGCGGCGCAGGAAGATCTCGCCTTGCTGTGCGAGCGCCTCGACGGCGGGCATCTGGGCGCTCATCTCCTCGACGCTGAAGGGCAGGGCTGTGCCCTCGGGCTTGGCGTCGCCTAAGGCCGCGAGCTCACCGCTCGGCCCGGCGGGGTTCCCGGCGCTGGGGTCTCCCGCCGCGCCGGGGTCGGTGAGGGCCGGGTCCCCCTCACCCTCGACGGAGCTGACCTCGACGCAGCCCCCGAGGGTGAGGGCCGAGCCGAGCGTCAGGGCCGAGAGGAGCGAGGCGCGCATAGGCGCATCACACGCCAGCGCCGGGTTGATGTCAAGGAGGGTCGGCGGCCATCCCGACGGCGCAGCGCGCGCCGTAGCCGAGCACGGCGTTGTCGGCGACCGGCGAAGGGACGGGCCGCCAGCCGCGGGCGAGCCGGGCGTCGAGGAGCTCATCGAGGCTCGGCAGGTGATCCCAGACGGCGACCGCCGTCACCTTGCCCAGTCAGGTCGAGTCGTAGACGAGCCAGCGGTCCTCGCTGAGGCGCACCGGCACGTCGAGGCTGAACTCGTCCATGGCCCGGGGCTCCTCCACCAGGAGTCCCTCCCCGAACGCCCAGCGGGCGGCGCGCTCCAGGAGCGTGTGCCGCGCGATCATGCCCTCGATGACGAGGCGCTCCGTGGCGCTCAGGCCGACGTGATCGTAGATGTGGATGGGCGGCGGGGAGAGGTTCATAGACTCAGCGTAGCGAGGCTCACCTCGACAGATCCAGCCCCGGCGACGATGTAAGGGTGATGACAGGAGGGCGAGACCGATGGCCGTAGACCCCGAGCTGCTGGAGGAGCTCCGCGCCCTCGCGCCCGGTCTCGGGGTCGTGGAGCTGGCCGAGGCCGACGCCGCCGGGGTGATCCGCCGCGCCCGGGCGACCTTTGTTACGCGCCCTAGGGTGACCTGGTGGTGGACGGCGCTCAGGCCGCCGACGGTCACTCTGCCCTACGGGGGGCAGGACGGCCTCACACTGCTCGTGCGGCTGCTCCCCGCCGAGACGAGGGCGGTGCTCGTGGTCACCGACGACGAGCCCCCGCCTTGGCCTACGTTTGAGGGCGCCATCGGCGACCTCGTCGCGCTCCTGCGGGAGCTGCGGCCCTTTGAGCTCTGGCTCAGCGCCCGTGAGGCGGACTGGATCGTCTTCGACACCCACCATGACGCCCTGGTCGTGGCCGGGCCCCTCGTCGCCGCGGCCCAGTCCGTCGAGGCCTCCCGCTGAGGCGCGGGTGCTCGGTCCTCAGCGCCCGAGGCGCCCGGTGACCCACTTCTGGAGGCCCGGCGTGAGCTTGGGCACCCCTCGAGATCCGGGACGGTCGGGGGCGCGGCTCTGGTGATGAACGACCTCGCCGTCCTCGGGCACCCGGCAGCGCTCGGCGAGGCCCTCGGCGGCGAGGCGCGCCCGCAGCGCGTCCCGGGTCGTCGGGCAGTGGTCCAGGGCCTCAAGGTGATTGAAGATCACGAGGCCCGGCGCGAGCTTCGCCAAGGCCACGAGCTCGTCCATCGAGAAGAGGATGTCGCCGCCGAGCCCCATGTTCGCCGCGCCCGCCGGGGCCACGATGACGTCCGGGCGCATCCGGGTGATGGCCTCGCGCACGCCGGGGCTGAGCACGGTGTCGCTCGTGAGGTAGACGCTCGGCTCGTCGGGGTGCGCGAGGTACACCCCGGCCACGGGCCCCATCCACCAAGCCAAGGCGCCTTGGCCGTGCTGGCCGGGGATGAGCTCCACGTCGAGGCCCAGCGCGCCGTCGGTCCAGGGCTCGGCCTCTAGACCTCGGCCGCGCAGCGCCGCGGCGTCCGTCGGCGCCGCCCACACCGGCAGGCCCCGGGCCTTGAGCCAGGCCACCCCGGGGCCGTCGAGGTGATCGGGGTGCTCGTGGGTGATGATCACGCCGCTGACGTCCTGCAAGGCCGCCTCAGCCCCGGCGGGCAGGGCCACGAGGGGGTTCCGCCGCCGCCCGCCGCCGAAGAGCTTGAAGCCCGGCATCACCCCCGGCGCCGAGAGCATGGGGTCGATGAGCAGGCGGTGGGGGCCGAGCTGGAGGATCGCCGTGGCGTTGCGAAGGTGGTGGAGCTGCATCGTCGCCTCTGGTGGGAGGCTCCTCTCTACGTCGCCCCAACGCTGCATGAAAGAGGCTAAGATCGCGGCGTCATCATCCGTTTTTGCAGCGTCGTGCCGGAGGTGCCCCGTGGACTGGTCGCTCTTGTGCACCTTTGAGGCCGTCGCCCGGCTAGGGAGCGTCAGCGCGGCGGCCAAGGCCCTCGGCGTGAGCCAGTCCACGGTGAGCCGCCACCTCGACCGGCTGGAGGCCGAGGCGCGCTCGCCGCTGGTCACCCGGGAGCGCCCGACGCGGCTCACCGAGCGCGGGGCCCGGCTCTTGTCGTCGATGGCGCCGATGGTCGAGGGCGCCTTGGCCGCGCGCTCCGCCTTGGAGGACGAGGACGAGCTCGTCGGGGAGGTCACGATCGCGACGGTGGCCGAGGTCTCCCGCTGGGTCTTGAGCCCCCGGCTCCCGGCGCTGCTCACGCGCCACCCCCAGCTCCGCCTCCGGGTGCTCACGGGCAACCAGGTCCTGAGCCTCGCCGCCGGGGAGGCCGACCTCGCCCTGCGCCTCGCCCGCCCCGAGACCGGCGATCTCGTCGTGCGCCGCGTCGGCGTGTTTGATCACGCCCTGTTCGTCGCCGATCCCGTCGAGGCCGCGCCGGGCCTGCCTTGGCTCGGCCTCACCGGGTCGCTGGCGGCCATCCCCGAACAACAGCACGCCCAGCGCGCCTTCCCCGATCGCCCGGCGCGGCTCCTCGTCGAGGACGTGGAGTCCTTGGCCTTGGCGGTCGCGGCGGGCCTCGGCGTGGCCATCCTGCCCCGGGCCTTGGCGGCGCGGGTGGGCGGGCTCAAGGAGGTGCGCCCAGAAGACGTCGGGGCGCGGGCGCTCGGCCCGGTCGCGGATCGAGGGCTGTGGCTTGTGGTGCACCGAGCCCGGCAGAGGCTGCCTCGGGTGCGCGCCGTGGCCCGTTGGATCTTGGGGGAGGAGGATCCTGCCCCGCCCGATGACACCCCGACGCAAACTTCGCTCCGGACTTTCCCGCGGAGTTGATCTACGCTAAGGCGTCTCTCCCCGACGCGCTCTCGGAGCCAACCCCCCCGCCTTATGCCTGCGGACGACGAGGAATCCTGGGTCATCCGCCTCTTGGCTCCCCCTGCGGCCGCCCTGCCGCCTGAGGTTCGGGTCGGGATCGGCGACGACGCGGCGGTCTTGGCCGATGGTCGGGTGCTCACCGTCGACACCATGGTCGAAGGGGTGCATTGGGACGCGCGCTCCGCCCCGGCGGATGTCGGCGCCAAGCTCGCCTTGGTGAACGCCTCGGACGTCGCGGCCTGCGGCGCCGTGCCGACCCTCGCGCTCCTGTCGATGTCTCTGCCGAACCCCGTGGATCGCGCCTGGGTAGAGGGCTTCGCCGAGGGGCTCCGGGAGGGCCTCGCCGCCTGCGGCGCCGCGCTCATCGGCGGCGACACCACCCGGAGCGCCGGGGGCGTCGTCGTGAGCCTCACCATGCTCGGCCAGCTCCAGGCCGCGCCGCTCCTGCGCCAGAACGCCGAGGTCGGCGACGACCTCTGGGTGAGCGGCACCTTAGGCGACGCCAGCTTGGGCTTCGCCACCTCGGCCCCCGAGGGCCTCCGCGCCTTACGCCGCCCCACGCCTCCTCTGGCCCTCGGCCCGGCCTTGGCCGCCCGGGGGCTCTCGCGGGCGGCGATGGACCTCTCCGACGGACTCGCCACGGACCTCCCCCGGCTCTGCGCCGCGGCGGGGGTCGGCGCTGAGGTCTGGCCTGAGGCCCTCCCCGCGTCAGACGAGCTGCGCGCCTCCGGCGCCGACCCGATCCCTCACCAGGTCGGCTTCGGCGACGACTACCAGCTCGTGTTCACCGCGCTACCCGCGCGTCACGACGACCTCCTCGCGCTCGGCGCCGACCTCGGTCTGCGCCTCAGCAAGATCGGCCGCGTGACCCAAGGCCCAGAGGTGACCCTCCGCGGTCACGCCTGGCCTCGGAGCTGGCAGCACTTCCCTGGACCTCAATGACCGACCCAGTCCCCTTATCGGGGCTCCTCCCGCTGATCGGCGGCGCCGCCGCTGAGATCGACCTCGCGCCAGCGCTCGCCCTCGCCGCGACCTTGCTCTGCTTCTCGGCGATGTTCTCGGCGTCAGAGACGGCGATCTTCTCGCTCCAGGCCACAGATCGGGAGCACCTCAAGCGGGAGGGGCTGCCCGGCGCCTTGGTCGAGGCCCTGCGGAGCGACAAGCGGCGCACCTTGCCGTCGATCCTCATCGGCAACGAGCTGGTCAACATCTCGCTCTCCGCGGTGTTCGCGAGCCTCATCCTCACCTTGAGCCCCACCCGGCCCTGGCTGAACCTCGTCGTCGCGACGCCGCTGCTGATCCTCTTCGGTGAGGTGACGCCGAAGACCTTGGCCATGGCGAACCCGCGCCGGGCCGCCTTGTTCTTGGCCCGCCCGCTCACGTTCTGGTCGTTGATGATCACCCCGGCGCGCTGGCTCTTGATGCTCATCGCCGACTTCGCCCTGCGCATCTTCGGCGTCGACACGAGCCCCCGCTCCGAGGTGCTGCAAGAGGACGAGGTGCGCCAGCTCATCGACCAGGGCAGCAAGGCCGGGGCCATCGGCGCCAACGAGCGCGCGCTCATCGACCGCCTCTTCGACTTCTCCGACACGACGGTGTCCCGGCTGATGACGCCGCGGCCCGACATCATCGCGTTCCCGATCAACACGCCCTTGGAGCGCCTCATCGACGAGCTGCAGCGCAGCCGGGTGAGCCGGGTGCCCATCTACCAGGGCCGCATCGACAACATCCTCGGCGTGCTCCTGACCAAAGACCTCCTGCGCTTTAAGGGCCAGGGCAACCCGGGCTCAGGGGAGCTGCGGGCGCTGTTGCAGGAGGCCTTCTACGTCCCGGCGAGCAAACGCGCCGCGGACATGCTCAAGGAGTTCCAGAAGCGCCGCAGCCACATGGCCATCGTCGTCGATGAGCACGGCAGCGTCGTCGGCCTCGTCACCTTAGACGACCTCCTCGGCGAGCTCGTCGGTGAGCTGCTCGACGAGCAGGACGACGACTCCCAGGAGGCTGTGCCCGTGGGCCACGGCGTGTGGACGGTCATCGGCGCCATGGACGTGGACGACTTCCAGGAGCGCCTCGGCATCACGCTCCCCGAGGGCGAGTACCACACCGTCGGTGGCTTCATCTTGGACCGTGTCGGGCACATCCCCGAGAAGGGGGAGCGGGTGGTGCATGAGGGCCACGTCTTTGAGGTGATCGGCGTCGATCACCGCCGCATCACCAAGGTCAGCGTGCGGCCCCTGGAGCAGCCTGAGAGCGACGAGAGCGGCGACGCGGCGAAGGCCCGCCGCGACGAGGGGGAGGCATGAACCTCACCCTCGCCCTCACGCTCTTGGCCGTGTTTGTCATCACCGAGGGCTTCTTCTCTGGGAGTGAGCTCGCGGTGGTGAGCGCCGACCGCCTCCGGCTCAAGGCCCGGGCTGAAGACGGCGACCGCGGCTCCGCCTTGGTGCTCAAGATGTTGTCTAAGCCGAGCCACCTGCTCGGCACCTGCCTCATCGGCACAAACATCAGCGCGGTGTCGTCGTCTACGGTCGTCACCGCGGCGATGGTCCACGCCTGGGGCGACGACCTCGGCGGCGTCATCGCCGTGGCCACCTTGGTGCCCGTGGTGCTGCTCTTCGGCGAGCTCATCCCCAAGAGCATCTTCGAGAGCTACGCCGACACCCTCGCGCCGAAGGTGGTGTTCCCGCTCTACGTCTTCTCCGTGCTCTTTTACCCGGCGCTCAAGCTCCTGGAGCTCATCACCGACGGCCTGCGCCGCGGCCTCGGCGTGAGCGGCGAGGGCCAGGCGATCAGCCGTGAGGTCATCCAGAACCTCCTCGACAACGAGCGCACCACGGCGCTGGACGAGGGGGACCGCGAGCTGATGCTGCGGGTGTTTGAGTTCTCCTCGGCCACGGTCGAGGACGTGATGAAGCCGCTCATCGAGGTCGTGTCGATGCCTGAGAGCGCCACGGCCGCCGAGGCCATCGCGCTCATGGTCGAGCACGGCTACTCCCGGATGCCGATCTTCCAGGGCCGCGTCGATCAGGTCACGGGCATGTTGCACCACAACGACCTCTTGTTCTTGAGCGACCTCTCCACCCCGATCCGTGAGGTCGCCCGCCCGGCGATCTTTGTGCCCGAGAGCAAAAAGATCGAGGAGCTCTTTCAAGAGATGCGCCGCACCCGCCAGCGTGTGGTCGTGCCCGTGGACGAGTACGGCGGCGCCGTCGGCCTGCTCACCATGGAGGACATCCTGGAGGAGCTCGTCGGCGAGATCGACGACGAGTACGACGAGCGCACCCGCGCCGCGAGGAAGGTCGGCCCCGACACCTGGGTGATCTCCGCCCGCGCCGAGGCCGAGCTGCTCGACTCCTCCTTGGGCTTTGAGCTGCCTGAAGGCGACTTCGACACCCTCGCGGGCTTCATCCTCGTGCGCCTCGGCCGCGTGCCGACGGTGGGGGAGAAGGTGCTGGAGGGCCCCTGGGAGCTCGTCGTTCACAAAGCGAACGACCGCGCCATTCTAGAGGTGAGGATGCGTCGGCTCGACGGCCCCAAACGTGCGGACCGGACGGCGTCGGCCTGACGATCGGGATAGGGTGAAGCTGGGCCCGTGACGGCCCAAGAAGGAGGCACGGATGAGAGCCATCGTCTTGGAGGCCGACTGGGATCCCCGCCCGGGCTTTCGCCTGACCGCGGCTGAGCGTGAGGCGAAGAAGGCGATGGGCAGCGCGGTCTGGCGCCACCCCCGCTTCGCCGCCGCCCGCCTCAGCGACCCGGCGCCGGGCCCGCGGGACGTCGTCATTCAGGTCCGCGCCTGCGGCGTCTGCGGCTCAGACACCCACTGCTACGAGACCGACGCCGAGGGCTACATCATCTTCTCCGGCCCCGTGCGCCTGCCCGTCGTCCCCGGCCACGAGTACACCGGGGTCGTCGTCGCCAAAGGCGCTGAGGTCCGCAACCTGCACGTCGGCGATCTCGTCGCCGCCGAAGGAATGCTCAACTGCGGCGTGTGTGAGGCCTGCCGCGTCGGGCGGCCCAACCAGTGCCCGCACCTGGAGATGGTCGGCTTCTCGGCGCCGGGCGCCTACGCCGAGTACATCGTCACCGAGGAGCGCTTCTGCTGGAGCCTCAACGGCCTCGCTCAGCGCGTCGGCGACGCCCAGCGCGCCCTGGAGCTCGGCGCGCTCATCGAGCCCATCGCCTGCTCCTACAACGGCGTCTTCGTCTCGGGCCGGGGGATGCGCCCGGGGGACCACGTCGTCGTTCACGGCTGCGGGCCCATCGGCCTCGGCGCCATCGCCTTGGCCCGGGCGGCCGGGGCGGCGACGATCCTCGCCTTCGACGTCTCTCCCGCGCGCTGTGAGGTGGCCTTGGCCATGGGCGCCGATGAGGCCCACGATCCGCGCAAGCTCAGCGAGGAGGGCTCCTCCCCGGCTGAAGAGGTGCGCCGCGTCACCAAAGGCTGGGGCGCCGATCTGCAGATTGAGGCGGCGGGCGCCGCGAAGCACACCATGCCCGAGATCGAGCGGTCGTTTGCGCCAGGGGGCCAGATGATCTACCTCGGGCGCACCGGAGAGCGCGCGCCGGTGATGCTCGACGCGCTCGTCACTGGCGCCTCCAGCATCTCCGGCTCTCGTGGACACGTCGGCGGCGGCTGTTTTCCTCAGGTGATCCGCCTCTTGGAGCGGGATCTCCTAAGGGCTGAGCCTATGATCACCTCGCGGCTGCCCTTCGACGAGGCCCTCGGCGCCCTCGCGCAGAGCTGCACGCGCCAAGACGGAAAGATCATGCTCGTGTACGATCAAGCCGCTCAGGCCCTCTCTGCGGGGGGCATGACCACTTAACGAAGGATCAGAGCTACACTCTGGCCCCGAGAACGACATCGCCCCCTCCAGGTTCTCTGGAGAACGGGTTCATTGACGTGTCCAGGCTGTCCGTGGTAGTCAGCCCTGGCAGACTCTCTTCATCCAGGCAGGCAGCGGTCCATGGGCAAAGCCATCGGAATCGACCTCGGCACAACCAACTCCTGCGCGGCCATCTTCGAGAATGGCCGGCCGCGGCTGATCACCTATAAGGGCGGTGAGACCACCATCCCTTCGGTGTTCGCCATCGACGAGCAGGGGAATCGCCTCGTGGGTCATGAGGCGAAGCGCCAGGCGCAGCTCAACCCGAACAACACGGTGTATGGGGCCAAGCGCCTCATGGGCCGTAACTACCACTCGAAGACCATCGACAAGATTCGTCAGGTCTTCACCTATGAGCTCCGCGAAGGCGAGCAGTCCGAGGTGCTCATCAAGGTGAAGGATCAGATCTTCACCTTGGAGCAGATCTCGGCGGCCATCCTGCGCAAGATCAAGGAAGTGGCGGAAGAGTCCCTCGGGGAGCAGGTCGATCAGGCGGTCATCACCGTCCCGGCCTACTTCAACGACCGGCAGCGCCAGGCGGTCCGCACCGCGGGCGTCTTCGCGGGTCTCAAGGTGCTCCGCGTGCTCAACGAGCCCACGGCGGCGGCCTTGGCTTACGGCCTCGGTCGTAACCTCGAGTCCCGGGTCGCGGTCTACGACCTCGGCGGCGGCACCTTCGACATCTCCGTCATCGACATCAAAGACCGCATCTTTGAGGTCGTGGCCACCGGAGGCGACACCTTCCTCGGCGGCATGGACTTCGACGACCGCATCATGCAGAAGATCCTCGAGGACTTCTACAAGAAGCACAACATCGACCTGTCCATCAACCGCGTGGCCATCCAGCGCATCCGCGACGCGGCCGAGACGGCGAAGATCAGCCTCTCTGAAGTCTCCTCCTACACCATCGAGATCCCCGCGATCACGACGACGGAGGAGGGCAGCTTCAACATCAACATCACCATCACTCGGGACACGCTCAACGAGTGGTGTATGGACCTGGTCGATCGTACGATCGCCACCTGCACACGCATCATCAAAGAGGCCGGCTGCACGGTGAAGGACGTCGACGAGATGCTCCTCGTCGGCGGCCAGTCCCGGATGCCCTTGGTCCAGCAGAAGGTCCAGGAGTTCATCGGCAAGGCGCCGTCGAAGGGCGTGAACCCCGACGAGGCCGTGGCCATCGGCGCGGCGATGATGGCGCACTCCTTGTCGAGCTCCAGCGCGGAGGCCGACTACGGCCCGACGCTCCTCGACGTGCTCCCGATGCCCATCGGCATCAACAAGGTCGACGGGACGATGCACGTCCTGTTCAACAAGAACCAGCCCCTGCCGGACTACAAGACCCGCACGCTGACGACCTCGAAGGACAACCAGCGCTCCATCATGCTGCGGCTCTACCAGGGCGACAGCAAGATGTGTGACGAGAACGAGCAGCTCGGCACCTTCATCTTCTCGGGGATCCGCCCGGCGCCCAAGGGCCAGGTGCAGATCGAGGTCACCTTCCACATCGACTCGGAAGGTATCCTCAACCTCACCGCGAAGGACAAGGCCACGGGTCAGACCGTTCAGCAGACCCTGCAGATGGGCGGCAACATCACCCCCGGCGGGAAGTCCTCGAAGGTCAAGACCGCGGCGGCGAAGCCCAAGAAGCCCGCGGCGAAGCCCGGCGTCGCGCCGAGCCCCCTGATGATGGGCTCGTCGTTGGCGAACAGCGTCGCCCCGGCGGGCGGCGAAGATCCCGCGTCGGACGTCTCGGACGGGCCGTCGGAGCCCCAGGCCGTCACCGCCGAGGACACCGCCGCCGCGGCGGAGCCCACGGCCACGGCCACGGCGCCCAAGGTTACGCCGGTCGCCCCCACCACGACCGCCGCCAAGACGACGCCGGCCCCCACCACCGCCGTCACGCCCGTCAAGCCCCCCGAGAAGAAGGGCTTCTGGGCTTGGCTCAAGAGCCTGTTCGGCCTGGGATAAGCCTTGTCGAGCGACGCGGACGTCGCGCCCCCGACCTCGGCGGCGCGAATTGTCCTGGTTCATCCGCTGTTCCCCGGCAACGTGGGGGCGGCGGCGCGCGCCATGGCGAACACCGGCGTCGATGAGCTGGTGCTCGTCGACCCGCCCGCCTTTGATGTCGAGCGCGCTCGGTGGATGGCCACGGGGGGCGTGCCGATCTTGGAGCGCGCCCGTTTTGTCGGGGATGTCGCCGAGGCCGTGGAGGGCTGCACCCTCGCCGTCGGCACCTCGGCCCGGCCCCGGCGCTGGGGCTGGCCGGTGTGGTCGCCGGAGGAGCTCGCCCGGCGGGTCCACGACGGCCCGGGCCCCGTGGCGATCCTGTTTGGCCGTGAGGACTCCGGCTTAGACAACGAGAGCCTCGGCCGCTGCCAGGCCGTGCTCAAGATCCCGACGGCGGCGGAGCCTAGCCTCAACCTCAGCCAGGCCGTGCTCATCGTCTGCTCGGCGATCTTTGAGGAGGGCCGCCGCCGGGGGCTCACGCAGGAGACCGAGCGTCCCCAGGCGCCGCGGCCCAAGGCCCCGAGCGACCGCGCGCCGATTGACCTCCAGCGAAAGCTCATCGAGGCGACGATGGAGGCCCTGGCCGAGACCATCTACCTCGACGGGCGTAACCCCGATCAGGTCTTCACGACCCTGTCGATCCTCTTGGAGCGCGCCCAGCCCACCCGCGCCGAGCTCGACGTGCTCCGGGGGATGGTCGCCAAGACGAGCTGGGCGCTCAAGAACGGGCCCAAACGACGCTGAGCCCGGGGGCGCCGCCCGCGCCGCCACGAGGGCGGCGCAGGGGAGCGTGTCTCAGTCGCAGACCGTCGCGGTCCAGGACTCGACGTTGTTCGACTCCTCACACTCATAGACCGTGCCCGCGCCGACGTCGTCCTCGTCCGCGGTGACCACGGGGGTCTTGCCCTTGAGCTTCGAGGCGTCGGCCTCAAAGGTGATGACCTCACCGCTCGTGCCCGCGGGGATCGCCGCCGTCGTCCAGCCAATGGCGAGCACCTCACCGCCAGCGCCCGCGCGCAGCGTCATGAAGATGCCCGCAGGGGCCTCGACGTTGCCCGCGTTCAGCGCGCGCGCCGCGACCTTCACGACGCCCGACTTGCACTCCTCCTCACAGACGTCGATCACCTCGGCGCGCAGATCGATGAACTCGCTGGGGGGCAAGCCGACGTCGCCGGAGCGGAAGCTGTTGTAGGTCGAGAAGTTGTTGCCAGCGCCGGAGGGGATGCCGCCCAGGGCCTCGACGTTCGTGATGCTGTAGCCGTGCTGGTTCCAGATCTTCCGGCCCGGGGGCCAGGTCTCATCGGCGTCGCCGTAGACCGTCACGGCGCCGATCGTCGCGTTGCCGTTGCAGTGGCCCAGCACGATCTCCACCTGATCGTCGTTGTCCACGTCGGCGACGACCGGGGTCTCCAAGATGGTGTACGAGGCGTGATCGCCGCTGGTGAACTTCACCGAGCCGTCGAGGCCGGAGAAGAACTGGATGCGGGTCTCGTCGGCGTAGAGCACCTCGGGGTAACCGTCGAGCTCAAAGTCGAAGAGCACGGGGCCCGCGGCGCCGGACACGTCGTTGATGGTCGCGCGCCACATCTCGACGCCGCCCCACTTCATCGCGATGAGGGCGTTCTGGGCGGCGAAGACGAACTCGGGGAGGCCGTCGCCGTCCATGTCGTCGGCGGCCGGGGCGCCGAGGTTACCGCTGAAGGTGCGGGGGCCCCAGGCCGTCGAGCCGTCGGTCTCTAGGCCGTAGACGTAGACACCCGAGGTCTTCACGATCTCGCCCTCGCCGTCACCGTCGAAGTCCGCCACGGCGACGAGGCCGTCGGGGGTAGACGAGGACCAGATCGTCGCGCCGTCCGGGGTGTAGGCGGCGTTGCCCACGACGAGCTCCATCACGCCGTCGTTGTTCATGTCCACAGGCACGGACATGGTGCCGTAGGTGCTGGAGCCGGTGCCGCCGTAGGGGGCCGCGCCTTTGCCGAGGGTGCCTTTGCCGCGCACCTTGCCATCGACGCCGCGCATGATGACGTTGCCGGCCAAGACCTCGATGTTGCCGTCGCCGTCCATGTCCGCGATGGAGGGGTAGTTGTAGCCGTAGGGGTCGAGGTTGGAGGCGAGGCCCGTGGTGCACCACTTCTGGCTGCCGTCTTGGCCGCTGAGCGCGCAGACCTGGGAGGCCGCGGCGGTGACTACGTCGGGCCAGCCGTCGTTGTCGATGTCGCCCACGGCGAAGCCGCCGTCCTGGCCGTAGCCCGTGCCGGAGCTGGCCCAGAACGGGCCGCTGCCGTCGCCTTTGAGCGCGATGACCTTGTTGTTCTGGTAGACGATGACCGCGGGGAGGTCCTCGTCATCGATGGCGCCGGAGCTGTTGGAGTCGACGATCTGGGCCACGGCGGCGGGGCCGCAGAAGGGGCCGTTGCCCCACTTCCACTCCTTCACCGGGTTGAACTTGCCCGTCTGGAGCTCGACGTCACACTCGGCGTTCAGCTCGACGGAGGCGGGGTCGGGCTGCTCCAGCTCACCGCAGGCGTCCAGAGGCTCGGCGCTGTCGTCCGTCTCGCTCTCGCCCAAGGGGCCCGTGTCATCGGCGCCGGAGGCGTCCTTGTTCGGGTTGACCTCGTATTCCGTGCAGGCGACCATCAAGGCCAGGGACAGGCTCGCGCCCAAAAACGCGGTTCGCATAGGGAGACTCCATCAGCGCAGCAGAAGAAGGCCAAGATAGCCGCTTCCTGAGCGGATCGCTCGGTTGTTCTGCCGACCGGGGCGCTCCTCACGTCGCCTCGTTATGATGGCCGCGCCTGGATGGTGCTCAGGAGCGCGCGTGCAAGACAAGTTGATCTTCCTCATCGGTCCCCCTCGGTCGGGCTCAACCCTGCTCATGCGCATGGTCTCGACCCACTCCCAGATCTACAGCCGCCCCGAGCCGCACCTCATGACGCCGCTCGCGCATATGGGCGTCTACGACAACGTCGACAAGGCGCCCTACGACCAGCTCCAGTCGGCGCAGTCCATCGCAGAGTTCATCCGGGACCTGCCCGGCGGCGAAGAGGACTACCTCGACGCCGTGCGCGCTTTTTGCGACGTCATGTATGGCCGGATGCTCAAGACCCAAGAAAAGCCCTACTTCTTGGACAAGACCCCGGCCTACAGCCTCATCCTGCCGTTCTTGGTGAAGGTCTTCCCCAAGGCCAAGTACATCGTGCTCACCCGGCACCCCTGCTCGGTCTGGGACAGCTACGCCGAGAGCTTCTTTGACGGCGACTACGCCGCGGCGAAGGACTTCAACCCGATCCTCCCGCGTTATGTCCCGGCGATCGCCCGCTTCTTGCGGGAGAACGCCGTGGAGCATGTCCACGTGCGCTACGAGGACATCGTCTCCGACCCCGAGCCCCAGCTCCAGCGCATCTACGCCCACATCGGCGTGCCGCACGAGCCCGAGACGGTGAACTACGGCCGCCAGAAGCCCAAGGTGGAGGGGGGCCTGGGTGATCCGCTCGGCGTGAACAAACACAGCCGCCCGGTGACCTCGTCGATGGAGAAGTGGGCCCAGAACGCCGCCGCCGAGCCCGGCCGGGTGGAGATCCTCCGGGAGATCTGCGGCAGCCTGCACCCCGACGACGTGCGCGCCTGGGGCTACGACCCCACGACCCTCTTTGAGCCCCTCGACCGTGTGGACGTGCCCAAGGCCCAGCAGAAGGCGCTTGAGGCCAAGAAGAAGGAGAAGTGGGACCGCTACCGCGTGCAGCGCCGCGCCCTGGTGGTGCTCCGCCGGGACATCCACAAGAAGGCCCTGGGCAAGCTGCTCACGAAGGTGCGCTTCTTCTGCGACGTGCTCCTGCGCGGCGGCGGCGAGAGCTTCAACCTCTACAAAGACCTGCAGTACGGCGAGCGGGGCGCCTTGCCCAAGGCCCGGCAGCCCGAGCCCGACGACGGCGAGTAGGCCCCCTCCGGTGAGTAGACCGGCGGTCTAGACCGATGGTTTAGCGTCCTGGAGCGGGCTCAGACCCACTCGATACGCAGCTCCTCGATGAGCTCCAGCATGGCGCGGATGGCTCTGCGGGCGCGCTCGTCGTCGTTTCGGATGGCGGCGCGCTGCACGTCGCGGACCTGCCGGGCGAGGTCCTGCATTCCGTAACGTTCGGCGCGGTCGTGGAGGGACTGGGCCAAGGTGGCGAGGTCGGGGAAGCGGCGCTCGGAGAGCGCGGCGCGCATGACGGGCAAAGATCCCCGGCACTGGCGCAAGAAGGCGGGGAGCTCGTCTTGGTAGCGGCTCTCGACCTGGACCCAGACACCTTCAGCGGGGGCGGCGGCGACGGCGGGCCTGGACTCCGTGGGCGGGGCGGAGAGGGGGCCGCCGGGGAGGCTCAAGAGACGGCGCACGGCGTCGAGGAGCTCTTGGCGGCGCAGGGGCTTGACGAGGTGCTCGGTGCAGCCGGCCTCGACGCTGCGGCGTCGGGCGTCGTCTCCGGCGTGGCCGGTGACGGCGAGGATCGGCACACGCTCGCCGCCGGGGAGGCCGCGGAGCGCGATGGCGGTGTCGTGGCCGTCGAGGACGGGCATCTCCATGTCGAGGAGCACGAGGTGTACGGGGGTGGACTGGGCGATGTCCAGGGCCTCGCGGCCATGGCGGGCGAAGAGCACCCGCAGGCTGGGCTCGGCGCGGAGGTAGTGCCCGAGGAGCTCCCGGTTGGAGGCGTCGTCGTCCACGACGAGCACCACGGGGCCCTGCTCGACGAAGCGCTCCACGGCGCGGATGAGGCGGCTCGGCGGGATGGGCTTGGTCAAGAACTCATCCGCACCGGCCTCCAAGCAGCGCTCGCGGAAGTCTTGGGTGGCGTGGGCGGTCAACATCGCGATGGGCGTGCGGGTGAGGCCGAGCTCCTCCTCCAAGGCCCGCAGGCGGCGCGTGGCCTCGACCCCGTCCAGCCGGGGCATGTGCACGTCCATCAAGATGAGGTCGTAGCCGCCGTCCGGGGCCATCTCTAAGGCCTCGATGCCGTCGTTGGCGATGCGTACGCTGTGGCCGCGCTGCTCCAAGGCCGCGGTGACGACGGCCTGGTTGTCGGGGTTGTCCTCGACGACGAGGATCCGCATCTTCTTGGGCGCGGGCGGAGGGGCCTGGGCGGCGCCGAGGTCGATGTCGAGGCCCTGCTCGACGGCCTCACCGCGCAGGCTCGCCAGGGCCTCAAAGATGTGCTGGCGGCGCACGGGGCGGGCGAGGCGGGCGCTGAGGCCCGGGAGCTTCTGGAGATCCGCGGGCGGGCGGCCCATGGGCACGAGCGCGATGGCCCGGCAGCGCGCGGCGTTGGGCAGGAGGCTCACCCGGCGCAGGAGCTCGGGGAGCTGCAGCACACGCCAGTCGATGATGAGGCCGTCGGGGGCCTCGGTCAGGGCCTCGAGGGCGCTCAGGGCCTCGACGCCGCTCTCACAAGGCATGGGGATCGCGCCGAAGGCGGAGAGGGTCTCGTCGAGCAAGGCCCGCTCCTGGGCGCTCGGCGAGATGATGAGCACCCGCCGCCCCGTGAGCACCCGGCGCCACACCCCGGCGTGGGGGCCCTCCCGCTCCTCGATAGGCAAGGTGAGGTGGACCTTAAACTCGGAGCCGACACCCAGCGCGCTCTCGAGCTCGACGGTGCCGCCGAGGAGCTCCACGAGGCTCTTCGTGATGCTGAGCCCCAGCCCCGTGCCCCGGGCGCGGAAGCTGTGCTCGCTGCGGGCCTGGTAAAACTTCTGGAACACCATGCCCCGGTCGGCGTGGGAGATGCCGACGCCGGTGTCGCGCACGGTGATGGTGAGCTTGGCGCGGTCGGGGGGCGAGTCGTCGTCGAGGGTGACGGTGAGCACCACCTCGCCTTCTTGGGTGTACTTGATCGCGTTGGAGACGAGGTTCGTGAGGATCTGCCGCAGGTGGCGGGGGTCGCTCAGCACCCGGCTGGGCACCTTGGGGCTCACGAAGCAGGAGAGGTCGAGGCCTTTCACCGCGGCGCGCTCGCCGAGGCCCAAAGCGGCCTCCTCGATGAGATCCCGCAGGCGGAACGCCGTGATCTCCAGGCCCATCTGCCCCGCCTCGATCTTGGAGAAGTCGAGGATGTCGTTGATGAGGTTGAGCAGGCTCTCGGAGTTCGACTGGATGGTGGTGAGGTACTCGCGCTGGATGGCGCTCAGCTCCGTGGTGAGCGCGAGGTCGCTCATGCCGATGATGGCGTTGAGCGGCGTGCGGATCTCGTGGCTCATGTTCGCCAAGAAGTCGCTCTTCGCCCGGTTGGCGGACTCGGCGGCGTCCCGGGCGGCGCGCATGGCCTCGGCGGCGGCGTGGCGCTCGGTGACGTCGCGGCTGTGTACGGCCACGCCGGTCACCTGCCCGTCGGTGACGATGGGGTTGAGCGACATCTCAAACACCGTGGACACCCCGTCGCCCCGCGTGGGCAGGCTGTCCTCGGCGGAGAAGCGCTGGCCGGACAGCGCGTAGCGGTAGAGCTGGAGCCAGTGGCGGCGCTGGCTCACGGGCAGAAGCTCCAGGGCGGACTGCCCGATGGAGCAGCTCACGTCATAGGCGGCGCTGTAGTTCTGGGCGAAGGCCTGGTTAAAGGCGACGAGGCGCAGGTCGTTGTCCACCGACCAGAACATGTCCTCGCTGCTCTCGATCAAGGCCGTGAGGTTGGCGCGGCTGAGCAGGAGCTCTTCAGAGAGGGGCCCCGCGCTCGTGTCGTCGTCGTGGGGGCTCAGCTCGAACCCGCCGGTGTCGGGCATCCCCGAGGCGAGCTGCGACCACAAGGACCACAGCTCGCTCAGGCGCTCCTGGCGCGCGGCGACGGCGCCGTCCTCGGGGCAGAAGAACAAGAACATGCGGTCGGACGCGCCGCGCACGGCGGTGAGCAGGCCGACCCCCGGCGGGGGGCTGGGCATGGCGTCGGTGAGGATCGCCGGGCTCAGCGCGACGATCTCCCCGGCGTGGGCGCGGTCTAGGGTGGCCGGGGAGAGCCGCGGCGCCCGGGGCGCGTTGCGCGTCGAGGCGAGCACCCGGCCAGGGGCGTCCCCGGGCCAAGACAACAAGAAGGCGTCGGTGAGGCCGAGGCCCAGGGCCTCCAGCACCCGGGCGAGGCGCGCGCTCGGCGGGGCGCTGAGCGCCTCCAAGGCCGCGAGCAGGCGGCGTGTTGAGAGTGGGTTCACGCGGCTCGCCTCATGGCGCGCGCTCCCCAAAGGCGTGCCAAATCATGAGGGGAGGGGAGCCGATTCATCTCATCAGTGTACCGCAGGTGCCGCGCCCGGAGCGCCCGAGTCAGGGCAGGGTGCTCCAGGCCCCGGCGGCGAGCCCCGTCATGGCCCCGTAGAGGAGGATCTCGGCGTTCTCCGTCCAGGGCTGGATACGCCGCACGGCCCCGTAGAGGTGGACGAGCGTCATGCCGAGGCAGGCGACGAAGATGATCTCCAAGACGTAGGGGTGCGCCGCTGGATCTCCCGCCGCGCGCATCGCGAAGAGCGTGATGGTGATGGCCAAGGTGCCGGTGCAGCGCCCGAAGTACTCGGCGAGCTGGTGCAGGTGGATGTTCTCCGGCGCGTTGAGGTCCACGGGCAAGGCCCACTGAAACCAGCGCGCCCAGCGCAGCGGCACGAGGGTGAGCGGGAGCCCATAGATCAGCAAGAAGCTGAACGAGGCGAGCCACAAGAAGCCGCTCGCGAAGGGCTGGTTGGCGTTCAACATGCGCTGCTCCTGCTCATACCGTGGCCATACACGGGTGGAAGGATCCCTTCACTCCGTGACGCTGATGATGATATCCTGATCTCTTGGCGCGTTGCGTCAGGCTCCGCAATGAGCTGCGGAGCGAACCCGCCGCGGAACTCCTGGTGTCCACGTCTTCGCTGAGTGACCCGGATCTCCTGCTCTCTTCGGCCTCGGACGAGAGAGAAGGCGCCGCGCTGCTCTCCGCGTATGTGCCGAGCCTGGCGCTGACCGATCTCGCCTTCGGGCGTGAACGTGACGCCCAAGGCATGCGCGCCGGGCTCATCCTCGCCGACCTCCAGCACTCCACCCGCTTCGTCGCCGACCTCACCCACCAGGGCCCCCAGGGCCTCGACACCCTGCAACGGGCGCTGCGCGCTTGGTCCGAGGGCTCGGTTCGGGTGATTCACGCCGCGGGCGGGGTGGTCTACCAGTTCGCGGGCGACGCCATCCTCGCCTGCTTCCCCCAGGGCCTCGACGAGCCCGACGCCGCCTTGGCCCAGCGCCTCGCGGCCACGGCCCAGCGCCTCGCGGCCTTCGCCGAGACCACCCGGGCCGTGCAGACCCCGACCGAGGCCCTGGAGCTGCGCTGCAAGTTCGGCGTCGCGATGGGGGAGGTCCACCGGCTCATTCTCGGCGTCGCCGACCTCTGGCTGCACCCGCTGCTCGTCGGGGATCCCTTGGCCGCGGCCGTGCGCGCCGAGAAGCGCGCCTCAGGCGGTGAGGTCGTCGTCGACACGAGCGTCGCCCGGCACCTGCCCCCGTCGCTCATCGCCCGCACCTTAGACGACGTCTCGCTGCTGAGCCCGATCCCGGCCGCGGGCGCCCCGGCCGCCCGGCGGGACACCCCCACCCACGCTGGCCTCGCGCCGCGGCTCCTGCACCCCTTCTTGGCCCGCCGCCTCACCCACGAGCGCGACGAGCTCATCGCCGAGCTGCGTGGGGTCACCTGCGTCTTCCTCAAGTTTGAGCTGGAGGGCGCGCCCGGCCCGCTCATCGAGCGCCTGCCGGAGCTGCGCGCCTTCTACGAGCTCGCCCAGCGCGAGAGCCTACGCTTCGGCGGCTTCTTGGCCCAGACCGACTTCACCGACAAGGGCAACGTGCTCTTTGTGGTGTTCGGGGCGCCGAGCGCTGTCGAGCACCAGGAGCTCATGGCGACCCGCTTCGCTTGGGCGATGCTGCAGGGCGCCGAGAGCCTCGGCGGCGTCGGTGAGGTGCGGGTCGGCGTGTCGACGGGGCCAGCCTACTGCGGCATCATCGGCGGCGGCGGGCGCCGGGGCTACACCACCTTGGGGGAGGTGGCCCACGTCGCGGCGCGGCTGATGACGCACAGCGATCGCGGCGTGCTCGTCGACGCCGCCACGGCGCGCACGATCTCCCGGGATTTCGCCTTGGGGGAGCCCAAGGCCCTCAACCTCAAGGGCATCGACCACCCCGTGCTCACCCTGCCCGTGCTCTCCGCGCTCAGCGGCGAGCGGGCGCGGGTGGTGCCGGAGCTCGTCGGGCGTCAGGCGGCGCGCAGCCTGCTCCGGCGGGCCCTGAGCGCGGCCTTGGCGGGCGGCGGCGCGGCGACGCTGCTCGTCGGGGAGGCCGGGGTCGGCAAGTCGAGCCTCACCGAGGCCCTCGCCGTCGAGGCCCGCGGCCGCGGCGTACACGTCGTCGAGGGCGCCTGCTACACCTACGAGCAGCGCACCCCGTTCTACCCCTGGCGTGAGCTGCTGCTCCGGCTCCTGGAGCTGCCGCCGACCTTGCCCCTGGCCGAGCGGGTCGCCCGCTTAGAGGCCGAGGTGCGCCAGGTGGCCCCGGACGACCCCGGCGCGGGCTCGCTGCTCGTCGAGATGATGGGCTGGGAGAGCGAGTCCCCCCGCGCCCGCGCCTTGGACGCCCGCGGTCGCCGCCAGCGCCTCAGCGCCCTCGTGGTGCAGCTCATCGCCGGGCGCGCCGCCCGCGGCCCGCTCTTGTTGTGGCTGGAGGACGTTCATTGGGCGGATCGGTCGTCGCTCGAGCTCGCTGAGCACGTCGCCGCCCGGCTGGACTCTTTGCCCGTGGCGATGTTGATCACCGCCCGCCCCGGCGAGGCCGACGAGCGCCTGTCCGGAGCGTCGGGGGTGCGCCGCTGTGAGCTCGGCCAGCTCGCCGACGACGAGGCCCGGGCGCTCACCCGGATGCTCCTCGCTCTGCCCGAGCCCCGCCTGGAGCTTGAGACCCGCATCCTCAGCCGGGCCCAAGGCAACCCCTTCTTTATCCAGTCCATCGTGCATGGCCTGCGGGAGGCCTACGGCGACTCCTTGGCGGGCATCCCCGAGCGGGTCGAAGACATCGCCTTGCCCCACTCCGTCCAAGAGGTGCTGCTCTCCCGCCTCGACCGGCTCGGCGAGGCGGAGCGCGCCTTGCTCAAGGGCGGCTCGGTCATCGGCCGCGTCTTCGCCGTGGACGCCGTGCGGGTCATCTGGCGGGAGTCCCTCGACGGCGACGTCGTGGACGAGGCCCTGCGGCGGCTCAACACCGCGTCGTTGGTGTCTATCGAGTCCCGAGCGCCGCTCTTCGCGGCCTTCCAGCATGTGCTGATCCGCGACGTCTGCTACAACACCCTGCTCCCGGGCGTGCGGCAGGCCATGCACCGCCGCTTCGTGCTCTACCTTGAGGAGGCCCTCGGCCAAGGTGCCCGCGGCGCCTCAGCGCTCTTGGCTTACCACAGCGTCGAGGGGGACGACCCCGAGCGTGGCCTGCGCTACACGCTCATGGCCGCCCGAGACGCCCGCGACCAGTACGCGAACGACGACGCCATCGCCCATTACCGGCGCGCGCTCGGGCTTCTGGAGCAGGTCGAGCTCTCCGCCGACGACCGCGCCGCCACCCACCACAGCGTCATCGTTGAGCTCGCCGAGGTGCTGGTGAGCGCGGGCAAGTACGAGGAGGCCGTCGAGCTCCTGCGCGCCGGGGAGGCCGTCGCCCGCAGCGACCAAGAGCGCGCCGAGATCCAGGAGGGCCTCGGCCGGGCTTACCAAGAGCGCGGCGACAGCCACCTCGCCATCGACGCCCTGGAGGCCTCCTTGGGGCTCTACGGGCGCCGGGCGCCGCGGAGCCTGTTCAGCCTCGTGCCCCTCACCCTCGCCGGGGTGCTGTCCTTCTTCTTGGGGCGTGACCCCGAGGGCAGCGCCAGCGCCAGCCGCGGGCCGGGCCGCAAGCAGCTCACGACCTTGGTGTCGTTGATCCGCATCTACTACTTCTTGGACATCGCCAAGCTGGTCTGGGCGACCTTCGCCGCCCTGAACCTCGGGCGGCAGGTGGCCTCGGCGCCGGAGCTCTCCCAGGCCTACACCTACTACGGCACCGTGCTCTCCGGGGCCGGGCTGCTCGGCGGCGCCCAGCGGGCCTGCGCCCACGGCCTCGCCTTGGCCCGGCGGGGCAACGACGCCGTCGCCGAGGCCATCGCGCTGAGCCGCCTCGGCACACGCCACACCTTCGCCAACCAGCTCGACGAGGCCATCCAGCTCCACACCGAGGCCCGGAAGGTCTTCTTGCGGGTCGGTGAGCTCTGGGAGACCCAGACCGGGCTCATGCTCCACGCGACGAGCCACTTCCTCAAGGGCGAGTTCGCCCGGGCCTTGCCCGTCTTTGACGAGATGGGTGAGCTGGCCAAGAGCCTCAACGCCATGCGCCACCAGGCCTGGCGCCACTCCTGGTCGCCGATGTGCCGCTACCTCTTGGGCATGACCGGCGCGAAGGAGGCCCTGGAGGAGCTGGAGGAGGCCCACCGCATCAGCGAGTCCTTGGCCGACCTCGCCAACCAGTGCGCGGCGCTTAACCACCAGGCCAACATCATGGTGCTGGAGGAGGACGCCGAGGGCGCCGCCAAGGCCGCGCTGCGCGCCTTCTCGTGTGTGTGGCGTTACCACATCCTCGTGCCCTTCTTGCAGATCGGCCTCGTGGACGCCGGAGAGGCCGCGCTCTACGCCCTGAGCCGCGGCGCCAAGGGCGTGCCGAGCTGGCGTCTGCGCGCCGTCGTGACGCTCTGCTCGGCGAAGGCCCAGGCCCTCGGGCTCATCTACCCCTACCTGCGCGGCCCGGCCCTTCGCCTGCGCGCCCGCTCGGCGCAGTGGCGTGGCGGCCCCGAGGCCGCGGCGGAGCTCTACGACCGCGCCTTGCCCGTGCTGCGCGGCCAGCCGAACACCTACGAGCTCGCGGTGACGCTCCAGGCCGCGGCGGAGGCCTCGTCGGGGGCGCGCCGCGAGGCGTTTGAGGCCGAGCTCGCCCAGGTGCGGGCGGGGCTCGGCCTCTCGGCGCAGCGCGCGGCCTGATCCCCCTCTGGCGCGTAAGGCGGCCAAAAACGTAGGGATTCACTGTGGTATGGTCGCCGCATGGACCCCCTTCACCCCTTCTCTACGCCCTGGCTCTGGGCCCTCGCCGCCTTGAGCGGCTGCTCCGGCGGCTCCTCCGGCACCGACGACTCGTCCTTGCCCGGGGTCGAGCCCCTGGGCTGTGAGCGGTCAGACGCCTATGACCAGGCGGCCATGACCGCGGATCTGGCCTATCTGGCGTCTCCGGAGCTCGACGGCCGGGCGCCGGGCTCTGAAGGCGACGACCTGGCCCGCGCCTTCGTCGCCGATCGTTTCGCCTGCCTCGGCCTCGTCGAGCTAGGCACCGGGGAGGGGTTTCATCAGAGCTTCACCGACGACGCCGGCAACCCGACCGGCAACGTGCTCGGCATGATCCCCGGCGCCCGATCGAGCGTGATGGACGAGTCCGTGGTGATCTCCGCGCACATCGATCACTTCGGCGACGGCTGGCTCGGCGCCAACGACAACGCCTCTGGGGTGACCGCGCTCTTGGCCATCGCCCACCACCTGATGAACGAGGGGGAGCCGCCCGACCGGACGATCGTGTTCGCGGCCTTCGGCGCCGAAGAGTCAGGATTTGAGGGCGCGGAGCGCTTCATGCGGCGCGCGCCGACGGAGCTCGACCTCGACCAGATCGTCTACAACGTGAACATGGACATGGTCGGCAGCTACGCCTCCTCCGCCACGCTCTACGCCTTGGGCACCTTCCGGGGCACCGCGGGCCGCGAGGCCGTCGTCGCCCACGAAGGCGACCACCCGACCCTCGACGTCTCCGTTGGTGACGGATCCGACCAGTCCGACAACTACAGCTTCTGCTCGCGCGGCGTGCCCTACGTCTTCTTCTGGACCGAGGACGAGTACTGCTACCACGAGCGCTGTGACCGCTCGGAGCTCATCGACTACGAGGCGCTGACGGAGATCGCCTCGCTCAGCGGCGCGACGGCGCTCACCCTGGCCAACAGCGATACCGACCTGATGGGCGCGGTGCGGCCCAATCGGGACGTCTGCTTTTAGGCCGCCCCGGAGACCCACGGCTCAGGCGGTGAGGAAGCCCTCAAGGGAGCGGCAGCCCTCGGCCCGGCGAAGCTTGGCCAGAGCCTTGATCTCGATCTGGCGGATACGCTCGCGGGTGAGGTTGAACTGCGCGCCGATGGCCTCGAGGCTGTAGTGCGCGGGCTCGCCGATGCCGTAGCGCATCCGGAGCACCTTCTCTTCGCGAGGGCTCAGGCTGCAGAGCACGTCGTTGATCTCTTCCTTGAGCGAGGCGTCCTCCAGCGGGGCTGAGGGCAGGCCCGTGGTCTCGTTCTCGATGAAGTCGCCCAAGGAAGACTCGGAGTCATCGGAGACCGGGGCGTCGAGGCTCATGGGCTCGCGGGTGAGCTTCATGAGCGCGTTGACCTTGCGCGGGTCGAGGTTGAGGCGCTCGGCGACCTCCTCAAGGGTCGGCTCGCGGCCGATCTCTTGGAACATCATCTTCTGGGTGTGCCGGACCTTGTTGATGACCTCAAGCTTGTAGATCGGGATCCGGATGGTGCGGCACTGGGACTCGATGGCGCGGATGATGGACTGGCGAATCCACCAAGAGGCGTAGGTCGAGAACTTGAAGCCGCGGTCCGGCTCAAACTTCTCGACGGCGCGCATGAGGCCGATGTTGCCCTCTTGCACGAGATCGGCGAGGGGGAGGCCGCGGTAGGAGTACTGCCGGGCGATGGAGACGACGAGGCGCAGGTTGGCGTTGGTGAGGATGACCTTGGCGATCTCGGCCTCGGGGCCGCCCTCACGCACCCGGCGCGCGACCTCAATCTCGTCTTCCCGCTTGAGGAGCGGGATGCTGCCCATGCGCTCCAGGTACTTGTTGAGGAGGACGCCACTCGGGGACTCGTCGATGAGCTGACGACGGGGGCGCTTGCTCTCGGCGGGGCTGTTCATGCGCTCTCCTCCTCGGGTCTTGGGTCAGGGCTTGGCTCAGTTTTTTGTTCTGCAAAGTCCGTGCCAACTTCGTTGTTTTGTGGTCGAACCCCTGAACTTCTTGAGGTTGATGAGACACCAACACAGAGCGTTTGCGTCCAGAGGCAGATCACTCCCCTGCGGGGGCGGCTCCAGCGCGATCCTCTCGGCCCGCTGAGGGGGCCTCGGCGTGGGCTTTGTCACGGTCTGGTGTCCGAGCGCTGGGACGGCGTACAAAAATCTGAACACGCCTCGTCCGAAGCTTTGGCGGGAGGCGGCGATGCTCTGGGTTGACCACGACGTTCATGTCGTGTGAAGGTGGACCCAAACGCGCAGATGGAGCTCCTATGCCTCGCCGTGTGCTCAGCGTCTTTGGAACCCGCCCCGAGGCCATCAAGATGGCCCCCGTCGTCAAGGCCCTCGCCGCGGACCCCGACTTTGAGGGGCGGGTGTGTGTGACCGGGCAGCACCGGGGGATGCTCGACCAGGCGCTCTCCTTGTTCGGCATCACCCCGGACCACGACCTCAACGTCATGCGCCCCGGCCAGAACCTCACCGAGCTCACGGCGCGCATCTTGACCGGCATGAAGGACGTGCTCGACACCGAGCGGCCCGACGTGGTGCTCGTCCACGGCGACACCACGACGACGCTGGCCGCGACCTTGGCGGCCTTCTACGCCCACATCCCCGTGGGCCACGTCGAGGCGGGCTTACGCACCGGGGACCTCAGCTCACCCTTCCCTGAGGAGGCCAACCGGGTGCTCGCCGACCAGCTCTGCACCTACCTCTTCCCGCCCACCCAAGGCTCGATGGAGAACCTCAAGCGGGAGCGCCTGCCCGTGGAGCGGATGTGGGTGACGGGCAACACCGTCATCGACGCCTTGTTGTCGGTGCGGGACCAGGTGAAGGCGCGGCCGCCCTCGGACTGGGCCGAGGCCCTGGGGCCGACCATGCCGCTCTTCGACGCGCCGGAGCGCCGGGTCGTGCTCATCACCGGCCACCGCCGGGAGAGCTTCGGCCAGGGCTTCTTGAACATCTGCGAGGCCATCCGCACCCTCGCCGATCGGTTCCCCGACGTGGCGTTTGTTTACCCCGTACACCTCAACCCCAACGTGCAGGGCCCGGTGTATGGCCTCCTGGGCGACCGGGAGAACGTGCTGCTCATCCCGCCTTTGGACTACGCGCCCTTCGTGCGGCTCATGGACCGCAGCGACGTGGTGCTCACGGACTCCGGCGGCATCCAGGAGGAGGCGCCGAGCCTCGGCAAGCCGGTCTTGGTGATGCGGGAGACGACGGAGCGCCCCGAGGCCGTCGACGCGGGCACGGTGAAGCTCGTGGGCACCGACATCCAGGCCATCGTCGGCGGCGTGACGACCTTGCTCACCGACCGCGCGGCCTATGACGCCATGGCCCGGGCGGTGAACCCTTACGGTGACGGCCTGGCGAGCGGCCGAATCCTCGACGCCTTGCGCCCGCCGCGCTAAGCGCCGCCCCCATGAACGACGCGCTTATCGTCACCCTGCTCTCCGTCGTGCCCAAGGGCCTCGGCTCCCAGCTCCAAGGGGCCGTGTCTCGGGCGGGGCTCTCCAAACACATCATCCGGTGGTACGCCGGGCGATATGGCGTGAACCTCGACGAGATGGTCGGCACCCCGGAGGACTACGCGACCCTCCAGGACTTCTTCGTGCGGCCGCTCAAGCCCGGCGCGCGGCCGATTGACCCGGCCCCCGAGGCCCTGGTGTCCCCGGCGGACGCCCGGGTCTACGCCTTCGGCACCTTGACCGAGGACGGCCAGCTCCCGCCGGAGGCGAACCTCGGCCTAGACGCCATCGAGCTCGTCGGCGGGGACGGTCGCTACCAGGGCGGGCAGTTCGCCGTGCTCTACCTGAGCCCGAAGGACTACCACCGCGTTCACCACCCCCTCGACGCCCAGATCGTCGGCCAGCGGTATCTGCCCGGCGCCTTGTGGCCGGTCTTCCCCGAGGCCACACGCCGGGTGCCGAACCTCTTCGCGGTGAACGAGCGCCTCGCGGTGTTTGTGCAGCACGAGGCGGCGGGGCAGGTGGCCGTGGTGCTCGTCGGGGCCTACGGCGTGGGCCGCATGACGACGGCCTTCTCAAAGATCGTGACCAACACCGGCGAGGCCGCGTCGTTCCAGGGCTTCAACCCCACCTTGCCCGTGAAGCGTGGGGATGAGCTGGGCCGCTTCAACCTCGGCTCGACGGTGATCTTGGTCACCGAGCCGGGCCGGGTGGAGTGGGAGCTAAGCGTCGGCGACAACGTCAAGGTCGGCCAGCGCATCGGCCGCATCGTCTCCGGCGCCTGAGCAGCGCTCGGCGGCGCGCACCAGCACCTCGGCGAGCTCGTCGGCCTGGGCGTGCCCGGTGAGGATCTGGGGGAGCAGCACGGACTCGACGAGCTGGTAGGCCAAGGCGGTCACCTGCCGCGGGGTCGGGGCCTCCCCCAGGCGGTCGAGGGTGGCCTCATCCGCGCTGAGCGCGGCCTCGACGCGGCGGGTGAGGCCCTTCGACGCCGTGAGCCCGGCGGTGAGGCGGCTCGTCGCCTCGAGCACGGCGCGGCGACGCCGCCGGACGGTGTCCTTGAGGGCCCGGGCGCGCTGGGCGGCGCGCTCCTTCTGTGTCCAGGCCGACTGCTCGGCGACCTCAAAGCCCATGGCGCTGAGCAGCTCTCGGTTCGCGGGGCTGTCGAGGAGCGCCAGAGGTTTCCCTTTGCCGAGGTCCTTGTCGCCGTAGATGAGGCCGCGCCCGCCCAGCGCCTTCGCGGCTTGCAGCGGGGAGAGCGGCCCCTTGGGGGTACTGAGCAGGGGCAGTGAGAAGTAGAAACGGGCGCCCTCGCTGAGCTTGTCGGGGTCGAAGGGGCGGCTGGCCGAGGCGCGCAGCAGGGCGCAGAGCCGCGCCCGGGGGACGGCCTCGGCGACGAGGCGGCCGACGCAGTCCCGGGCGAGGGACTCCTTGAGCGTCGCCAGGGCCTTGTGCACCTCGGGGAGCGCGGCGACGACGCCGCCGACGGGCATGTCCTTGAGGTCGAGGACCGCGACGACGCCCGGGGTCGCCTCGCTCGCCCCGGTGATCGTGGCGCCGCGCACCCGCAGGTCGATCTGGGCGGGCCCGAGCTCGGCGCTCAGCGCGGCGAGGCCCCGCAGGTGCTTGTTCTCTATCTGGGCCACGGCGAGGGGCTCAAGCCCGGCGGGCAGCTCAAAGGGCTGGGCCCGGGCGGTGAGCGCCTCGGTGACCCGGCGGCGCTCCTCGGCGCGCTGGTGCTCGTCGGCGGCCTCGGCGTCGGCGTCGCGGCCGGGCAAGAGCGCCTCAAGGAGGGTTCGTTCGGCGGGGTCGAGCTGGATGAAGGGCCGCTCGGGGTCGAGGCTGCGGCTGCTCACGCCCACGTTGACGTAGCGGCGCTCCTTGAGCTTGGCGAGGTCCCGGGCGCTCAGCGCGCGGTCGTCGCCGGTCAAGAACACCGGCAAGCCCACGAGCCGCCCGAGCTTGCCCTTGGCGCTCGTGAGCTTCGAGGGGTGGCTGAGGTTCCGGGCGATGAGGCGCAGGATGAGGCCTCGGTCCGTGGTCGGGTCGAGGCGGTCGATGAGCGCGGCGAGCTGCTTCTGGGTGAGGTCCTGCACGGCGTTGAGCGCGGCGCTCAGGTGGGCGTCGTTGACGGCGGTGAGCGTCTGCTTGTCGGCGGTGAGGCTCGACGCGCTGAGCGCGCCGACGACGGGGATAGGCCCGGGGGCGTCGACCTCACCCAGCGGCCGCCAGTCCTTGTAGAGCGCCAGCCCCGACGCGCCGTCGCGGCGCACCTGCACGAAGCCCTCGCGCCCGCCGCCGAGGATGGGCACGGTGAGCAGCACCTCGGGGCCCGTCGCCGGGACCGGGCGGCTCGGCGGGGCGCTCAGGTGGGCGACGAGGCGGGCGTCGAGCTCAAGCTGGGCGCCGTAGTCCTCGACCTTGCCCCAGCGGCCCAAGGCCGCCCGC
>JAKLKD010000392.1 GCA_023150845.1 Myxococcota bacterium
AAACGGTTAAACGGATCACGGCGCAACGGATCGTGTGGAAATGACGTTCAAGCTCTTTAATAACCGTTTGTTGTCGCCTAGCCGGATAGTACCGAATACAACCGGATCAAGACGTTTACGAGGGCCTTGGAGAACAACCTCGGGGCGTGGAGCGGCGGCCTGCGCGGGCAGAGCGGCCCGGAGCGACCCCAGGCGGGTCAACGCCGCTCGACGGGCGCACCTGGCCGCCGGGCAGCTGACGAACGCACGATGAGGCTCGCGGTGAGCCCCCAGCCGCAAGATCCTAGGAGTGGCCCGACTCGCGCCGTCACCTTCAACCCTACGCTGAGCCTCATCGCCCGCCAGCGCACCCGGCTCGGCGGGCCGCTCAAGCACCGGCACGACGGCGCCTAGCCCAGCCCCACCAACGCCTTCGTACAGTCCAGCTCGATGAGCGTAAAGCCGTCGACAAACGGTTAGATTCCCTTCCAAGCGTCACGAATCTCGGGTGGAACGCGCCGACCCGCTTAATCTGATCTCCAAGTCGATATGCGCTGGCACCAGCCCACCGGGGGCGGAGCCCGAGCCGCCGCCGGGCCTCACCGACGCACGAAGTTACCAGACCAGCAAGCTCGCCCAGCATGGAAACGCGCGCCCCCGCCAACACGTCACCGTCGCGGCCCCCCGAGCCGCGCCGTCGCCACGACGACCGCCTGCTCCACCGCCACGAGCCTCTGCTCCAGCGCCCCCACGAGCGTCGTCACCCGCAACAACTGCGCCTCGATCTCTCGGATGCGCGCGTCTCGCCGCCGCCCTTCAGTCGCGGCGGTCCGCGCCCGCTTTGCCTGGGCCGCGACCCCCGCGTCGAACCGCGCCGCCAGCTCCGCGACGGTCTTGGCGGCTTGGTCCCGCCCGACCCGCAGCTCCGCCGCCAGCTCACCGAGCCCACGCACCGCCTCCACGCGCGCGGTCTCAAGCGCCGTCTCCATGCCGCGCACCCGCCGCTCCAAACGCGCCGTCGCGGGCGTCGTCGGCGTGTTGACGGCCGCTTCGCCGCCAGCTCCCGGGCGAGCCCGCGCCAGCAGATGCTCACGCCGATTCTTAAGCGTATGCGCCCGCGCCCGACAGCTCGCCGAGCAGAAGCGTGTGTCGCGCCGCTTCGCGATGAACGGCTTCCCGCACTCCTCATTCTCGCATGGCTTGACCATCTTGATCTCCTGTCCTCGACGTGCTCCGCGAGAGTCTACCTCACCTTGAGCAGCCCAGCGCCCTCGAAAAACTCCAGCAGTTACGGCCAGAAACAAATTTTTCTCAGAATTGATCAAATCGCCATTGTCTCACCCCCGAGGATTATGTAACACTGTCTCCGGTGCTCCTCAGCACCACCTGACACCCTAACCCAAGCCGAAACGGGCCCGGCAGAGGTAGCAGCCTCCACCGGACCCCGGAGCCGAAGATGCCGAAACATCAACGCCCCCGGCGAGCAGCTCGTGACTGCCCGCCTCTTGAACATAATTCCCGAGTTCGCTCCGACGCCAGCAAGCCGCCGTCGAGCGAGGCCCCAGAGCCCCCGCCAGAGCCGCCCTTCGTGACCTAAATCCAGGTCACAGGCTCATTCTCGGCGTATAGCGCCAACGCCAGCGATCTTCGCGCGATCCTCTCGCGTGGCGATCCTTGCCCGGGCTCTGCCCGACGATCCCGCGCCCTCCAGCGGGGGATCCCGGCTCGCCCCGGGCCTCCCTGCGTCCGCCTGCTCTGGCCGCGTCGTCCCCGCGACGACCCGACCCAAGGCCGCGCTCTGTCCAGCACAGACAACCCAATCAACTCGGGAATCAAACACATGCCAACCTCCTCCCAGCCCCAGCTCACCGACCCCCAGGCCCTCAGCCTGGACCTCTACGCTCAGCTCCTCCAGGCCCGCGACCGCCTCGACGACCTCCTCCCCATCGCCGAGCGCGCCTGCACGAACGCCGAGGCGCTCACGATCTCCACCCTCCAAGGCACCGACGCCGACCCGCGCCCGCTCATGCTCGACCTCACACACCTTCAGTCCCATCTCGACGGCCTCACACTCAACGTGAGCCGCGCCGCGACCCTCCAAACCGCTCTCTGTGTCGAGCAAGCCACCATCCCGGCGCACACCCCGCCGCGCCCGCTCCAGCAAGGCGCTGAGGCGCTCGTCCCGATCACCGAGGCCATCACCACCCTACGTCATGCCGTCGGCACAGGCCCCCGCCGCCTCGACCAGCAGGCCCGCGCCGCCCAGGCGCTCCTCCTCCACCTCACACGGACCCTCCGCCAGCGCCCGCTCACCGACACCGACCTCGCCCCGCTGCACGAGTTGCACACGAGCCTTCGCGGCAAGCCCGACGCGCTCCAGACCGCCCATGATCACCTCGGCGAAGCCCTAAACGCCCTGGCCGCTACCCGCAACGCCACCTCCACCGCCGACGAGGTGCGCTGATGACCACGCCCACCAAGCTCATCCGCACCGTCGGACGCCGCATCTGCACCCTCCGCGAGCTTCGCGGCCTCACCCAACGTCAGCTCTCCGAGCGCGCCGGAGTCGGCCACGCTGAGCTGAGCAAGATCGAGAACGGTCAGCGCGCCGCGAGCCTCATCACCCTCGACGCCATCGCCCGGGGACTTCAGTCGAGTCTGACTGTGCTACTCGACCACGAGCAGCCTCTCGACGACCTCCGCGACATCGAAGGCGCCTTGACGCTCCTCCGAGACGCCGAGCCCGCCCAGCGCGACAAGGCGATCCGTGTGATCAACGCCATCTTGATCGCCAGCGCCGAGACGCCGCCGGAGGACAAATGACCTCCGACACAGACATCGGCGCCCTCAAGGTCCGTGTCGGCGCCCGCTTGCGCGCCCTGCGCCGAGCCCGCGACCTGAGCCAACGCGACGTCGCGTCCCTGCTCAACACCGACGCCGCCGAGGTCAGCCGTCACGAGTCGGGCGCACGCTGCCCCTCTGTGCCGTTGCTCGCCCGGTACGCCGAGGTGCTTGAGGTGCCGATCTACGAGCTGCTGGGCTTCGACGAGCCAGCCTTGACCCTCGGCTGA
>JAKLKD010000043.1 GCA_023150845.1 Myxococcota bacterium
GCGGTCTTCGCGCCCATCGTGCGCTTTCTGGGGTCGCAGCGCGCCCGCTGCTGGTGACACCCTGGACTTGGCGGTGATCGTGGCTACGATTGCCGGACCAGGAGAAGCCATGGCCGCCCGCAAAAGCACTCGCCTCTTGATGTGGCTCGCCGCGCTAGGGGTGCTCCTCGCGCTCCTCGTGATCGGCGGGGTCACCCTCTTCATGTGGGAGGGTGGGCCAAGCAGCATCGCCTCGACGCCGAGCGGCTGGCTCAAGCTGGAGCTTCAGGGTGAACTTTTGGACGGCCCCCGCGCCGGCGGCCTGACCTTTGACCCCGAGGACACCCCCCTCTCCGTCTCCGAGCTGGCCGCCGTCGTGCGGCGCGCCCAGGACGATCCCGAGATCACCGGGGTCTTCGTCGATCTGGACGCCCCGGAGCTCTCGATGGCGACGGCCCAGGAGCTTCGCGGCGCCTTGGTCTCGCTCACCGCCTCGGGCAAGCCCTGCGTGGCCTGGTCAAAGACCTACGAGAACCTCAGCTACTACCTGGCGAGCGCTTGCGGGGAGGTTCACCTCCACCCCGAGGGTGTGCCCCTGGTGCTCGGCCTCAACGTCACGACGACCTACCTCGCCGACACGCTGAACAAGCTCGGCGTGAAGGCGGACTACGAGCGCGTCGGCGCCTACAAGTCCGCCGTCGAGACCTTTGAGGAGCTCGCGCCGTCTCCGGCGAGCGTCGAGATGTACAACTCGATGATCGACGACCTCTACGCCGCGCTGACCGAAGACATCGCCGCCGGCCGCGGCCGCAGCGTCGAGGAGATCCGCGCGCTCATCGACGACCCGCCCATCACCGCCACGGACGCCAAGGATCGTGGCCTCGTCGATCAGCTCACCTACCGTGACGAGCTCGTCGATCGCCTCAAAGAAGACGGCGACGGCACCACGGCCAAGGCCTACGCCAAGGGCCTCCGGGCCGACTGGCGCGGGGCGGAGCACACCATCGCGGTGCTGCACCTCTCGGGCAACGTCGTAGACGGGGACTCCGGCGGCGGTGGGCTCGGCGGAGGCGGCGGCAACATCGGCGACCGCACCGTCGTGAAGGCCCTCGATGAGCTCGCCGAGGACGACGACATCGCCGCCGTCGTGCTGCGCATCGACTCGCCCGGCGGCTCGGCCTTGGCCTCGGACGTCATCTGGCGCGCCGTGCGGCAGCTCGACGAGAAGAAGCCCGTCGTCGCCTCCATGGGCTCGACGGCGGCGTCCGGCGGCTACTACATCGCCATGGCCGCCCGGGAGATTGTCGCCCAGCCCGGCACGATCACCGGGTCCATCGGCGTCTTCGCCGGGAAGTTCGCCCTCACCGAGCTGTACAAGAAGGTCGGCCTCACGACCTGGACCACCCGCCGCGGCGCCTTGGCGGGCCTGCTCAGGTCCCCCGACGCCTTCACCGACGCCGAGCGCGCGAAGCTCCGCCAGCGCATCGAGGCCTTCTACACGACCTTCATCACCAAGGCCGCCGAGGGCCGCGGGAAGACCCCCGAAGAGATCGACGCCGTGGCCCAAGGCCGGGTGTGGACCGGGCGTCAGGCCCACGGGGTCGGCCTCGTGGACCAGCTCGGCGGCGTTGACCTCGCCGTCGCCCAGGCCGCGAGCCTCGCGGGCCTGCCCGCAGACGCCGAGATCGGCCGCTCGCTCCTGCCCAAACCCCAGCTCTTCTGGGAGGCGCTCAGCGAGAGCTTAGAGAACGCCAGCGCCCCGACGGTGCAGGTGAGCCTCCCCGACGCCTTCGGCCCTGAGCTGTCCCTCGCCGTGGAGCAGGCCTTCGCGCTGGAGCAGATGTCGTCTCGGGGTGGGCTCTTGGCCCTCGACCCCGTGATCGTCACCGTGCGCTGAGCCCGCCGCCCGATGCCGCCGACGATTCGTGCGCCCTACCCCGGGGAGGGCGACGCGCTCGGCGCGCTCTTGGACGCGGCCTTCGCCGAGCACGACGAGTCTCTGCGGTACGAGCCCCCGGTGATGTCCCTCTTGCTCAGCGGCCCCCGAGACGGCGCGCGGCTGAGCGTCATCGCCGAGGACGACGGGGCGCCGGTGGCCGTGGCCTTCGTGCACCTCCGAGACATCCGCTGGGGCGACCTGCCGCTCGTGGGCGTTCACCTCGGCCCCGTCGCCGTCTGCCCCCGCCGCCGCGGTGAGGGCCTGGGGCGCCTGGTCTGTGAGGAGGCCCGGGCCCGGGCCGAGGCCATCGGCGCTGACCTGCTCACCTTGACGATGAACCCGAGCCACCCCGCCCGCCACCTCTACGAGCGCCTCGGCTACCGCCTCATCGAGCGTTTTCGGCCCTCGATCCGCGCCTTGGGGCCGACCTCTTACGTCGGCAGCCTCGCCGAGTCTTCGCCCTGGCCGACCCAGCTCCCTGGCCCGCCGGGTCGCGCCGACGCCTTGGTCGAGCGGGGCCCCGACGCCCTCTCCGCGCCGGAGGCCCTCCGCCCACGCCTCGTGCGCGCGGGGGACGCCGAGGTCCTCACCTTACGTTGGCCGGTCGTCGCCCGAGGGCCCGGCGCGGCGATCCCCGCCTGGTCCACCCAGCTCATCGCGGTGCGGGGCCGGGGAGCCGATCAGGTGCGCGCCGTCGAGGCCACCTGCGTCTACGCCCACCGCGACGGCAGCGTCGTCGCCTGGAGCCACCCCGCCGTCGCGGGGCCGCTCCAAGGGTTCCAGCGCGACGGCGCGCCTTGGGTCTGGCGGATGGGCCTCGGCCTCAGCGCGGCGGGCGTCGAGGCCGTCCGGCGCGCCCGGGCTTACGACGAGCTCGGCCCGTCGAGCTGAGCGCCGCGTTGATTGGTTAGTTGACCAACACGGGCCAGAACTTCATCTGACCGGCGGTGAACGACGAGAGGCCGGTGTTTTGGTTCACGAAGGCGTCCGAGGAGGCGTTCATGAGGCCCGCGACGCCGACGGCGCAGGCGCAGCCCGCGGGGAAGGCCGAGGCGGGGATGTTGATGCTCGTCACGCCGCCGTCGCCGTGGGTGAGGTCGTAGACCTCGCGGATGCCATCGGGGCGGTTCTGCCAGGTGATCTCGCCGGAGGTGACGTTGATGACCACGCCCAGCACGGCGTCATACGCGACGCCGTCGAGCTCGATCTGCATCGCGGTGTTCGCGGCGTGGGTCTCGCGGATCGTCGCCGAGGGCGGCTGGGGCAAGGTCAGGGTGGCCTCGCCGACGTCTTCGCCGATCTCGACGGTCAGCACGGCCTCATCGCCGCCGGAGTACACGAGGCCGTCGTCGCCCGAGGCGCTGTACGCCCCGCCCGCGTCCTCGTTGAACCACACCGCCGCCGTAGACCCGATGCGGAGCTTCACGTCGGCGCCGCTGATCGGCGCGGACTCGATCTCGTTGACGCTCGCGGCGTCCGCCAAGAAGACCTGGGCCAAGGTGCCCTTGTCGAAGTCGGTGCCCTTGAGGTCGATCTCGTTGGAGTCGGGCTCGGCGACGCCGAGCACGATGGTCTGGGAGACGAGCGGGTTGGTGAGCCCGTCGACCGTGCCCTTGATCTTGTCGATCTGCTCGCATCCGGTGAGCATGATGAGCGTGAACAGCATGTCGTCGCCTCCTCGGGGGATCATGAACCCCCACACGATATGGATCTCTTCCATCCTACTCGGGATGACCTCTCACCGCCATTTCACCGCCCCTCTCGGCCCTCTCCCGCCAGATCCGATTGACAGAGACGCCGCGCGCGCATAAACGGGCCTGTCCAAACCTCTCACCGGAGCGAATCGTGCCCTCCAACACCAAAGTGACCCAGTACCGCCGCAAGCTGCGGAACATGAACGCTGGCCGCAAGGCCAAGAACCACCGCGCCAACCACGGCACCACCCCGGTCTTCCCGATTCATACGCCCGAGGCCGACGCGAACGCCGAGGCCAAGCAGAAGGGCTGATTCAGCGCTTCGTGCTGGCGCGTTGAGCGCTCCAAGAACAAGCCGACCTTCGGGTCGGCTTTTCTGTTTGGGGGCCGCAGGGCGGCAGCCCCTAGTCCGCGCGGCTGACCCGGAACAGGCGGGCGGCGTTGACGGCGCTCTGCTCGGCCACGAGCTCGACGGGCACACCGCGCAGGGCGGCGATGAACTCGACGGTCAGGGCGACGTGGCAGGGCTCGTTGCGGCGCCCACGCAGGGGCTCCGGCGTCAAGAACGGCGCGTCGGTCTCGACGAGCAGCCGATCAATAGGCGCCTGGCGGGCGACCTCTTGGGTGACGACGGACTTGGCGTAGGTGACCGTGCCGGGGATCGAGAGGTGGCCGCCGCGCTCGACGAGGGCCCACATGCCCGCCACGTCCCCGGCGTAGCAGTGGTAGAGCACCCCGGCGCCGCCGAAGGCGCCCTCCTCGTCCAAGAGCCGGAGGGTCTCGCCGTCGGAGTCCCGGTCGTGGATGATGATGGGCAGCCCGAGGCGCAGCGCCACCTGAATCTGGCGCCGGAACGCCACGCGCTGCACGTCCCGGGGGGACTTGTCGTAGAAGAAGTCGAGGCCACACTCGCCCCAGGCGACGACCTTGGGATCGGCGGCGAGCTGAAGGAGCTCTTCCAGCAAGTGATCGTCGAGCATCGAGGCGTCGTGGGGGTGGACCCCGACCGAGGCCCAGACCCCGGCGTGGCGCCGCGCGACCTCAACGGCCCGACGCGCCGTGTCCGCGCCGTAGCCCGCGCCGACGGTGAGCATATGGGTGACCCCGGCGGCCTTCGCCGTGGCGATCACGGCGTCTACCCCGGCGTCGCCGCCGTAGGTGTGGGGGTCGAGGTGGCAGTGGGAGTCAAAGATCACGCGGACCTCCCCGCCCGGCGAGCGGCGCCGAGCTCCGTGGCGACCCGGGCGAGCAGCGCCTCGACGAGCAGGCGGTTGTTGACGTTGACCTGCTGGCGCTCGCGGGTGTGGTTGATCTCTCGCTGGAGCCGGTCGAGGCCCGTGGGCCAGAGGCTCGTCGCCCAGGCCGCCACGAGCTCCGGGCGGTCGGCGTTGAGGAGGCGGTCGCCCCGAGACGACGCGACGAGGGCCGCGTCGCGCAGGAGCCCCTCCAGGGCGTCCAGGGTGCGGTCCAGAGCCCCCCGGGCGTCTTTGGCCTGGGAGAGCGCCTCGGCGTACTCAAAGAGCTCGGCGGGCCCCTCGGCGAGCACGCCCAGGAGCTGATCTCGGGCCTTGTCGAGCTCCGCGAGGCCGCCGTCGGCCAAGGCCAGCGCCCGCCCCGGGCAGCCCATGGAGAGCCGGGCGAGGCGCGCCGCGGCGCCGGCCTCGACGCCCCGGGCGACGAGCCAAGCGCTGAGGGTGTCCTCGGGGACCGCGCGGAAACGTACACGCTGGGCGCGGGAGCGCACCGTCGGCAGCAGGGCCGAGACGCGGCTGGTGACGAGGATGAAGCCCGTCCCTGGCGGCGGCTCCTCCAAGGTCTTGAGCAGGGCGTTCGCGGCCTGGGGCATCAGGCCATCGGCGGGATCAAAGATGACGGTGCGCCAGCGCGCCGAGAAGCGGTGCAGGCGCACGACCCGAATCACCTCACGCACCTGATCAACGCTGATGGTGCGGGACTTGCGCTCCGGGTCGGGCTCGATGGTGATGACGTCAGGATGAACGCCTCGTTGAATCTGGCGGCAGCTCGTGCAGACGCCGCAGGGCAGCTCGTCCCCTTCGCCCGCGCAGGCCGCCGCCATCGCGAGGCGCACCGCGGCGGTGCGTTTGCCCACCTGAGGCGGACCCTCGAAGATGTAACAATGGTGTAGGTGCTCACGCCGCGCCGCCCCAACGAGCTGCGTCAGCGTCTCGGTCTGTCCTAAGAGGTCTTTTACGCCGCTCGCCATACGCCACGGGTAACCCGGGCTGGGGATGAGCGGTGCATCATTCGCGGCGCCCAGCGGGTTCACCCTCGCGCGGCCGCTCAGAATGAGGTACAACGCTCAACTCTCCTGACGTGGGGTACAGCCAGGATGGACGTCGTGTCCCTCTGGCATGAACTGGTCGCCCGTGATCCGATCCCACCGGGCGATTTTCTTGATCGGATGGCCCGCAGTGGAGCGCTCCACGGCGGACAACCGGCCTGCGTCCACCGTCGGCCCCACTTCATCAGCGCCCGCGCCGCCACGTCGATTCGTGAGTCCACGCGGCAAATTCACAAGGCGCTTCGTGCACTTCTGACCGCGCTCGTCGAGGACGGACTCGACGGACGGGACGGATCCTTGGCCCGGTTGTTGGGCCTCAGCCCCGAGATCATCAGCCTCGCGGCCATCGAGCCCGGGGCTGAAGAGGAGCCCACGCTCCTGCGGGTGCGGGTCGCGCTCCACCAAGACCACCCGATGCTGCTCGACATCGACGCCGAGGGGGACGTGCCGCTGGGCTACAGCGACGTCCTCACCTCGTTCTTTGAGCAGGATCCCTTCACCGTCAACTTTCCGGGGCTCATGCCCTTCCGCGGGGGGGAGGAGCTCGCCCAGGCCGTGCTCCGCACCTGGAGCCGCTGGTCGGGGAGCGCGGGCGGCGCGCCCAAGGTGGCCATCGTCGGCTTCCGCGACGACCCCCGCGCGGTGGAGTCTACGCTCCTGCAGCGCCGCTTCCAGCTCCAGGGCGTACGTTGTGTCGTCGCCGACCCCCGGGAGCTCAGCTTCCAGCGCGGCCGCCTCATCGCCGAGGGCCAAGCCATCGACGTGGTCCACCGCCGCGTTCATATTGAGTCCTTCATCTCCCGTCCCGATGACTGTAAAGCGTTACTTGACGCTGTTCGGGCCGGGTCGGTGTGTATGGTGAACTCTCTGCGCGCCGGCATACTCCACAGCCGGGCGCTCTTGGCGTACCTGCACGACATGAGCTTCTTGGCCGGGCTGCCCGAGGCCCAGCGCGACGCCATCCGCCACCACGTCCCCTGGACGGGCCTGCTCTGCGCTGAGCCCGGCGCCCCCCGGTCGGACCAGCTCGTCTTCTTGGCCAACGCCCACCGAAACGAGCTCGCCCTGCGGCCGCTCTCCAGCGAGGTAGGCCGCTCCATCCCCGGCTGGATGGTCACCCAAGACGACTGGGAGGAGATGCTAGAGGAGGCCAACCACCACGTCCTGCAGCGCCGTGTGCCTATTGAGCGCCACCTCTTCCCCGACGCTCGCGCGGGTTACAAGCTCACTGAGCGGCTCGTCGAGCTGAGCGTCTCCGTCGTGCGGGGGCGGGCGACGACGATGCTCGCCCACCTGCGTGAGGGCCCCAAGAGCCCTGACTCGACCTTGGCCCCTGTGTTCGCCGTCCCGGCCCCCTGATCGCCCGCCCCGGAGCCCCGATGCGCGCTGCCCTGCTCCCCCTCGCGCTCCTCCTGAGCCCCTTGGCCTTCGCCGCCACCGCCGGGTACTACAGCCCCGACAACGTCGCCGCGGCCTCGGCGGCGTTCCGGCGCTACTCCGACGCGCTCATGCCCCGGTTTGAGAAGGCCGAGCGAGACATCGCCGTGGCCAACAACGCCGTCTCGGAGCTGGAGCTCGGCGTGCTCGTGCTCGGCGAGCGCGCCCCGGACACCCTGCGCGCCCACTACAAGTCCACCCGCAAGACGGTCACCGTCTCCTTCTTGCAGACCCAGGCCCACATCGCGCTCTTGGAGGACGACTCTGCCGCCACCTTCGGCGCCGCCTTGGAGCGCGCCATCGCCGGGATGAGCGGGAGCTACACCGCCACGGAGTGCGCCGCCGGGCCGAGCGGCATCGCCGCCATCGCCGGGCCGGGCCGGGGCCCCTCGACCTGCGCCGGGGACGACCTCAACGCCCCCTTGGCCGCCGCCATCGACAAGGATCCCGCGCTGCTCGCCGCCATCGACGAGATCCTCGCCTTGGAGTGGCCCGACACGACGATCCCCAAGGCCACCCAGCCCCTGGTGCCCCTGACCGGCGCAGGGCCGGTCTATATCCAGGTGGATGACCTGGCCATCGCCTTGCTCTCCCGACAGATCGAGGCCCTCGGCGCCACCTTTGAGGAGGAGATCTCCCCTCTGGAGCGTGGCCTTGAGGCCAAGGATCCCCAGGCCCTCGCGGACGCCAAGGCCGCCCGGGATCGGTACGAGGCCGGGGTGAGCGCCGCCGGGGCCAAGATGCTCGCGGCGGTGGAGAAGTCCCTCAAGAAGCGCGGCGAGTCCGTGGCCTTGTGCGCCAACCCCGCGGCCTTCGGCGGCTGCGAAGGCGAAGACAAGACCGACCTGCTCGTGCGGGCCCTGCAGACCGACAAGAAGGTCCAGAAGGCCCTGCGCTGAGCCCTCCTCGGCCCTTCACCGGGCCGGGGTGACCCGGGCGAGGAGCTGAACCTGGGGGCCGTCGCGGTCCTCGACCCAGCCGACGCTGCCGCCGAACATCACGCAGGACGTTGGGTCCGACCAGGCGAGGCCGCCGCTCACGGCGCGCAGGCCGTCGGCGCTCACGAGGAGCTCGCCGCTCGGCGTCGTGGTGCCCCGGGCCCCGACGATGGGCGTCATGAGGCTCAGGCGCCCGAGCTCGGCGTCCTCCCCCTCCCCTGGCCGGAGGGCCCACACCGACGCCTCGGCCTGGGCCCAGCCCACATCGAGGCCGACCCGGGCGCCGCCGAGGTGGGTCGGCGCGTCGCCGAGGCTCTCCCGAGACAGCAGGACGAGGCCCGCGCTGAGCGTGTCGGAGCGGGCGTCGAGCTCGGCGGCGAAGGAGGGCCCCGCCGCGGTGAGGGGCGCGTCTACCGTCAAGCGCACGGCGCCGCCGCCCCCGACCTGGGCCAGGCTGAGCCGGGGCCCCGCCCAGAGGCCGTCAGGGGCGAGATCGAGGCCCGGGGTCAGGCCGAGGCTGAGCCCGCCGAGCCGCGCGCCGGAGGGGTCGGCGACGCTCAGCGGGGTCGGCGGGGCGTCGAGGGCGCCGAGACGCGCCCCGCCGCCGCCGTAGACGCCCAAGGCCAAGGTCGTCCGTCCTCGCGGGCCGTCCGCCCAGGCCGGGAGCGTGACACCCAGCTCGCCGTAGGGGTCAAAGGCGCCCTCGCCGGTCATGGCGTAGCCGAGGCCCCGGGCCAGGGCCATCCCGTCGAGCTCCAAGACGCCGAGGCGCTGGTGAAGCCGAGCCTCCAGGACGGCCTCGCCCCGGGGGCCCGCCGCCGTGAGGTCCAGGCGCCCCCGGGGGTGGAGCGTCAGAGGACCGACACTTCGCCCCCGAGGCGAGAGCCCGAGGCCCACCACCCCGCTCCCGCGCAGATCCGCCTCGCCGAGCCCCTCCTGAAACCCGAGGCCCGAGACGTTCACGGGCCCGAGGCCGAGGCTCAGCCGCGTGGTCGTCCAGGGCTCGGCCCGGGCGAGGCGGTCCGCCCCGAAGTCGCTGAGGTAGGTCGAGTCGGAGATCCAGGTGCCCGCGCCGAGGGCATGGGCCCCGCCGCTCGTCCAGGCCACGGCGGCGCTCACCCCGGCGCGTGGGCCCTTTGAGAGGCGGTCCCAGCCGCCCGAGGCCACGAGGCTCGCCTGGGGCGTCTCTACGCCGACCAGGGCCCGGGCGCCGCGGGCCTGCCGCCACTCCGGGCTCAGGGTCACCATGGTCCCCGGGCTCGGGGTCCACCACAGCGGCAAGGCGACCTGGGCGCCGTCGAGGCCCCTTCCGAGAACCGGCAGGCCGACCCCGACGGGCCGAGGCGTGAGGCGGAGCCCAGGCGACGGCAGCGGCGCGACGTCCCGATCCCGGATCACGAGGCGCAGGCCCTCCACCTCCAGGCGCCCCGCCTCGCGGTCCAGGCGGGCTTCAGCGGCGAGGAGGCCCCAAGGCGCGCCCTCGACGCAGGCGCAGGGCGAGAGCCGCAGCGACGTGGCGCTGAGCTGGCTGAGGGTGGGGTCGGCGGAGAGCTGCGCGGCGAGGAGCTCCCGGCCGTCGAGGCGCAGGCGCACGTCGCCCTCGGCGAAGAGGCCCTCGGGGCTCAGCACGACCCGCTCGGCGGTGAGGCGGACCGTGTCGTCGGACGGCGCGGCGGCGGGCTCCTCGGCCCAGGCCGCCGCCACGACCCACAGCGGCGCGATCAGGCTCACGTCCGCCCGAGCAGGTCCCGCGCCGCCCCGGCGAGAAAGAGGCTCCCCGCCACGATCACGAGCCCCCTGCCCTCCCGCGCCGTCGGCAAGGCGTCCTCGATGGGACCCGCGGGCAAGACCGGCACGCCCAGGCCGACGAGGCGCTCGGCGACCTCCCCCGGCATCATCGCCCGGGGGTGGGCGCAGGACGTGGTGAGCACACGGTCCACCATCGGGCGCAGAGCGGCGGCGATGGCGCGCACGTCTTTGTCTTTGGAGGCGCCGAGGAGCAGGGTGCGGGGGCGGTCCCGGGGCAAGGCGGCCAGGGCGCTCGCCAAGGCGCGGGCGCCATCGACGTTGTGGGCGCCATCGACGAGGAGATCGTCAGCGAGCCACTCGAAGCGGCCCGGGTTCTGGGCGGCCTTGAGCCCGGCGCGCAGCGCGGCCTCGTTGACGGCGAGCTCGGGGCGGCGCTCCGACCAGCGCTCCAAGGTCGCCAGGGCCACCCCGGCGTTCTCGACCTGGTGGGCGCCGCCGAGGCCGCAGGACAGCCCGCTGAGGCTCAGCCGGGCCGAGCGGTAGCTGAAGTCGTCGGGGCTGCCTTCGACCCGGTAGTCGATCCCGGCGACGGTGAGGGGGCAGCCGCGCTCCTTCGCCATCACCCGCACCGCCGAGAGCGCGTCTTTGGGCAAGGGGCCCACGACCATCGGCACGCCGGGCTTCAGGATGCCGGCCTTCTCGGCGGCGATGGCGGCGACGGTGTCCCCAAGGCGATCGGTGTGGTCGAGGCCCACGGACACGATGCAGGTCACCTCGGGGGTGACGACGTTTGTGGCGTCCAGACGCCCGCCGAGGCCGACCTCCAGCACCGCCACGTCGAGCTCTTGTTGGGCGAACCACAGAAACGCGGCGAGGGTCTCGGCCTCAAACACCGTGAGCCCGCCGTCGTCTCGGGCCTCGCCCCGGGCGTGGGCCCACTCCCGGGCGCGGCGGTCAATCTCGACGAGGAGCCCGTCGAGGCGGGCGTCGGAGATGGGCCGCCCGTCGATGCGGAAGCGCTCGTTGAGCTGCTGGATGTGGGGGCTCGTGTAGAGCCCGGTGTGCCGCCCCGCCGCGCGCAGGCAGGCGTCGAGCATCATGCAGACCGAGCCTTTGCCGTTCGTGCCCGCGACGTGCAGAGACGGCATCGCCGCGTGGGGCGAGCCCATCGCCTCTAGCAGCGCCTCGACCCGGTGCAGGCCCAGGCGAACCCCCGCCGCCGCGAGGCGCTGCAGGAGCGGGTGCGTCCTCATCGGGCGTCGTCGACGGCGACGGGGCGGGCCTCGATGAGCCAGCGCAGGCTCTCCGCCAAGGTGGCGCGCAGCTCGTTGCGGGGCACGATGAGGTCCACCATGCCGTGCTCCAGGAGATACTCGCTCGTCTGGAACCCCTCGGGGAGGTTCTCGCCGATGGTCTGCTGGATGACGCGGGGCCCGGCGAAGCCGATGAGCGCGTTGGGCTCGGCGAAGATGAGGTCGCCCAGCATCGCGAAGGAGGCCGCGACGCCGCCGGTGGTGGGGTCGGTGAGCACGGAGATGTAGGGCTGGCCCGCCTCGTCGCGGAGCTTGGCCAAGGCCGCGCAGCTCTTCGCCATCTGCATCAAGGAGAGGATGCCCTCCTGCATCCGGGCGCCGCCCGAGGCCGAGACGACGATCGCCGGGCAGCGGCGCTCCGTGGCGCGCTCAAACACCCGGGTCACCTTCTCGCCGACGACGCTGCCCATGGAGCCGCCCATGAACCGGAAGTCGAACACGCCGAGCTCAACGGGCAGGCCGTCGATGGTGCAAGAGCCCGAGAGGAAAGCGTCGAGCACGCCGAGCTTCTTCTGGGTGTCGACGAGGCGCTTGTGGTAGGGCTTGGCGTCGGAGAACTCCAAGGGGTCGCCGGGGCCCAAGGCGTCGTCGTGCACGACGAAGCTGCCCGGGTCGGCGATGAGGGCCACACGCTCGGCGGCGTCGATGCGGAAGTGGTGGCCGCAGTGGGGGCAGACCTGGCCGCGCTCGGCGAGCACCGGGCGGTAGAGGATCTCGGCGCAGCTTGGGCAGCGCAGCCAGAGGTCCTTGTCGGGCCCCTTGGACTGGGGGCGCGCCGGGAGGGGCTTGGGGGGCTGCTCGAACCAGCGGCTGCCGCCGCCGGGGTTTCCGTTGCCGATGCTCATAGGGGGCTCCTGACGCCGACCACTAACGCGCCGCCTCCGCCCGCGCCGCGTCCGCCCCGGACAGGGACAAGCCGCCGCCGGACAGCCGCGCGTGCCCCCCGAAGTAGAAGGCCTCGTTGTGGGCGCCGTGGCCGAAAGGCAGCCCGGCGAGCACGGGCACACCCAAGGGCGCCAGGGCCTCGCGGAGCACGTCCTGCACGGTCCAGTCGGCGTCCGGCGGGGCGAGGCACTGGAAGAACTCACCCAAGACGACGGCCCGAACCCCGGCGAGGACCCCCGCCTCACGGAGCTGGTTCAGCATTCGGTCGAGCTTGTAGGCGGGCTCGGCGATGTCCTCCAGGGCGAGGATCGCCCCCCGGGCGTTGAGCTGGTGGGGGGTGCCGCACAAGGTCGCGAGCACGCAGAGGTTCCCGCCGACGAGCGGCCCCTCGGCCTCCCCCTCAACCCAGACCTCGCCTTCCCAGCGCGTCGTGGCGCCCTCCATCAAGAGGGACCGCAGCCGCCCCTGGCTGGGGGCGTCGCTCACAGCCAAGGAGTGCAGGACCGGCCCATGCACCCCGAGCAGCCGCGCGTGGCCCCAGAGCGCGCTGTGCAGGGCCGTGCCGTCGGAGAAGCCGATCACCGGGCGAGGTTGAATGGTTGACCAATCAACTTTCGAGAGCAGGCGCCCCAGGCCATAGCCGCCCCGGGCCATCCACGCGCCGTCGAGGCTCGGGTCGGTGAGCGCCCAGCGGAGATCGGCGAGGCGGGCCTCGTCGTCTCCGGCCAAGAAGCGGTGGCGCTGGCCGAGGTTCGGCGAGGGCACAAGCTCAAGCCCCCAGGCCTCGGCGAGGTCCCAGCCCGCCTGGAGGCGCTCGGGGTTGAACACGCCCGAGGGCGCGAAGACGCCGATTCGGGCGCCGGGGAACAGCAGCGGTGGAGGTGCGGGCAGCGGAGGCATACGCGGGATGATAGCCTGCGAGGCGTGATCCGACCGCTCCCTCTGATCCTCAGCCTCTCGCCCCTCACCGCCTGCGTCGAGCCGAGCGACCAGCGCCCGCCCGAGGAGGCGCCGCGTCATGGCGCCCCGGCCCAGGCCCCCACCGACGCCGCGCGCCTCGTCGCCCTGTCGCTGCCCGAGGCCACCCCCTTCGTGGCGCGCACCCGGGTCGCCCCGGTCACGCTCGTCGATGAGCGCGGCGGGGTGCTGCTCGTGCTGGACGCCATCGGGGTCGAGCTCACCGTGGAGCGGCTCCTCGCGGATCGTGCCTGGGTGCGCTGCACGGGCTGCCGCGCGCCCATCGACGCCTGGGTCCAGCGCTCGGCGCTCTATGCTGGGGGCCCCCCCGGCGACGGCCCCCACGACCCCCTGCTCGCTGCGCTCAACAACGAGACCAGCCTGCCCGAGATCGCCCGCCACGGCCTCGTCAACGTCGGTGAGGCCTGGGTCGCCCCACCATGGCACGGTGAGGGCGGCTACTCTGGGGCGGTGCTGCGCGCGGAGCGTGACGGCGCGGGCTGGCGCCTCTCATCGCCCCCCGCTAACCTGCCAACGCCTTGAGACTGTGGAGCGAGACGTGGAGCGGCAACTCTGGTCCATCGAAGGGAACAGCCAACGCCTGGACGGCGGCGCGATGTTTGGCAACGCCCCGAAGGCGCTCTGGGAGCGCTGGGCCGCCCCAGACGAGCGCAACCGCATCGAGCTCGCCTGCCGGGCCCTGCTCGTGCGCGACGACGACCGCTGGATCCTCTTCGAGACGGGCATCGGCGCCTTCTTTGAGCCCCAGCTCAAGGACCGCTTCGGCGTCGAGGAGCCCCACCACGTCCTCCTGGAGTCTCTGGCCGAGGTCGGCCTCACCGACGCCGACATCAACGTCGTCGTGCTCTCCCACCTGCACTTTGACCACGCCGGGGGCCTGCTCGCCGCCTGGGAGGAGGGCCGTGAGCCGCGCCTGCTCTTCCCCAACGCCCGCTACGTCGTGAGCGCCCGGGCCTGGGACCGCGCCAACCGCCCGCACCCCCGGGACAAGGCCTCGTTCATCCCCGAGCTTCAGCCGCTGCTCTACGCCTCGGGGCGCCTGGAGGTGGTCGTCGGGCCGTCCTCGCCCACCCTCGGGCCGGAGTTCCGCCTGCACCACTCCGACGGCCACACCCCGGGCCTGCTCTGCACGGAGATCCCCGGGCAAGCCGGACCGGTGCTCTTCGCCGCCGACCTCATCCCCGGCCGCGCCTGGGTGCACACCTCGATCACCATGGGCTACGACCGTTTCCCGGAGAAGCTCATCGACGAGAAGCGGGCGATCTTGGATGAGCTCGCCGCCCGCAACGGCCGCATCTTCTTCACCCACGACCCCAACACCGCCATCGCGTACCTCACGAAGGACGAGCACGGCCGCTTCGGCACGATCATGCCCAAGGCCGCGCTGACGGGGCAGGTCGCCTAAACCCGCATCGATCCCGCGGACCTGTCATAAAGTGTCATCAAGGCTCAGGCCGCTGAAGCGCCGCGCTCAGCGACGCATCGGGACCATGACACTCACGGAGGTCCATCGTGGCGAACATCCTGCTCCCGCCGTCGTGGCGTATCCCCGAGTCGGAGGTCGCCCCGGAGTCGGCCTGGCTCAACCGGCGTGAGCTCGTGAAGGCCCTGGGCCTCGGCGCCATCGGCGCGGCCACCCTCGGCGCCACGGGCTGCGCCACGGCCATCGGCGGCAAGAGCCCCCTGCCCAAGTCCTACGACTGGACCTTCCCGCCCGCCCAACGAAACCCGCGTTACCCCGGCGGCCAGCCCCCGGCCGTCGAGATCACCGCGGAGGAGGTCGCGGCCTCCTACAACAACTTCTACGAGTTCACCACGGCCAAAGACAAGGTCTGGACGCTCTCGGACTCCCTGCGGGTGAAGCCCTGGACGGTGGAGGTCAGCGGCGAGTGTGAGAAGCCCACGACCTTCAACTTTGAGGACCTGCTCAAGCTGATGCCCCTGGAGGAGCGGGTCTACCGCTTCCGCTGTGTGGAGGCCTGGTCGATGGTGGTGCCCTGGACGGGCTTCCCCCTCAAGGCGCTCCTCGACCGCGTCGTGCCCAACAGCAAGGCCAAGTACGTGCGCCTCGTGAGCCTCGGCGACAGCACCATGATGCCCGGCGTGCTCACCCAGCCCTGGTACCCCTGGCCTTACCACGAGGGCCTCACCTTGGAGGAGGCGAACCACGAGCTGACCTTGATGGCCGTGGGCATCTATGGCCACGCCTTGCCCAACCAGCACGGCGCGCCGATCCGCCTCGTGACCCCGTGGAAGTACGGCTACAAGCAGCTCAAGTCCATCGTGAAGATCGAGCTGGTCGCGAAGGAGCCCAAGACCTTCTGGAACACCGTCGCGGGCGACGAGTACGACTTCTGGGGCAACGTGCGCCCCGACATCCCCCACAAGCGCTGGAGCCAGGCCACCGACCGGGTGATCCCCACCGGCGAGCGCGTGAAGACGCCGATGTACAACGGCTACGCCGAGCAGATCGGCGACATGTACAAAAAAATCTACGCGGGCAAGTGACCCTGCCCGCGTAGGGTGTTCTCAGCCCGCCGAGGCGGGGCGGCCTACTTCAGCCAGAACGAGACCTCAAGGCCGCCGCCGTAGGTGAGCGTGGCGTCGCCGGTGACGATGCTGCTCACGCCGATGGTGGGCACGGCGTAGACGCCGAAGCCGCCGCCCTTCTTGAGCTCCGCGCCCATGCGGGTCTTGGCCACGAGGTTGAAGCTGGGGTTGTCGAAGCCGGTGTCGGAGAGCAGGCGGAAGCCACCGCCGACCTGCACGACACCATCGACGCCGTTGCCCAGCTCGACCTTCTGCACGACGTAGGCGCCATCGACGCCGAGGTTGATCGTGTCCGCGGGCAGGCCGCCGATGAGCTCCAGCGCGTGGACCTGCACCACAAACTTCTTCTGGCGGTAGTCGAGGCTCGGGTACCAGGCGGTGCCGTCGGAGAGGCTAGAGAGCGAGGCCGTCGCGCCGAAGCCCGCGTGGGCCTCGGAGGACGTGGTGAGGAGGCCCGTCACGAGCAGCGCGGCGGCGGCGATCATCTTGGGGACTGACATGGTTCATCCTCTGGTGGGAAGGGGCGGCTTCAGCATGGCACAGTTGCGGCCCGCGCGCATCGGCGCGGCGCGTAGGCGGCAGGATAACCCGCTCAGATCCTGCGCCCTTCCCGCCCACGGCTGCGGTATGCTCTGGCCCCCGACCGAGGCCCACCCCCGCCATGCTGCTCACCGCGCTCTGGATGCTCACCGCCGACGCTCTCGCCGTGGATCCCCCGACCGAGGCGCCGCCTGAAGCGCCGCCTGAGGCGCCACCGGAGGCCCCGCCCGAGGCCCCGCCTGAGGCCCCGCCCGCGGCGCCCCCGGAAGCTGCGCCGGAGGCTGCGCCCGAGGCCACCCAGACCGACGCGCCGCGGCTCTGGAAGGTCGCCGCCTTGCCGCTCGTCGCCTTCTCCAGCGACACCGGCCCCGGCGGTGGGTTTTATGCGCTCTATGTGCGGAAGAACCCTGAGGATCTCGACGGCCTCTGGAAGATGCGCCTCTCCACCCAGCTCTACGCGACCAGCCGCGGTTACCGCGATCACTGGGTGAAGCTCGACGTGCCGAACATCTTCGGCTCAAGCTTCCGCTGGGACGTGATGGCGGGCTGGGAGCGCTGGGACTACGCGCCCTACTACGGCTACGGCAACGACACGCCCCGCATTCCCCCCGACGACATCTCCTCACAGTACGGCGAGGAGGCGCTCAAGCAGTACTACTACTACAAGCTTGACGGCGCGAAGGTGCTCACGAACCTGCGGCGGAACCTCGGCGGCGACTTCGACCTGTTCATGAACTACTACATGCGGTTCGCGAACATCACGCCTTATGAGAACAGCCTGCTCAACGAGGAGCAGCCCCTTGGCGTCGGCAGCGGCCTCTACACCCGGCTGAGCCTCGGCGTGATGTGGGACACCCGCAACATGGAGCCGACGCCGACGAAGGGCTTCTTCTCCGAGGTCTCCGTGCGCGCCTCGGCGCCGTGGACGGCCTCGGTCTGGGACGGCGCCCAGCACTCCACCTACGGCATCAACCTCATCGACCGGCGCTACTTCAACCTCGTCGGTGAGGGCCGGGTGGTGCTCGCCAACCGCGTCATCGTCGACATGCGCTGGGGCGAGGACCCCTTCTACATGCAGGACATGCTCGGCGGGAGCCAATGGATCTCGACCGGCGGCAACATGGCCTGGCGTGGTTACTCCTGGGGCCGGTTCCGCGGTGACGCCGTGGCGATCTGGACGCCGGAGCTGCGCACGAAGCTCGTCCGAATCGGCGGCGAGAAGCATGGCCTGGAGATCATGGCCGTGCCCTTCATGGACGTTGGCCGGGTGTGGCTCTGGGACGGTGAAGAGGGCGACGAGCCCACCCACCTGCACCTCGCGGGCGGCCTCGGCACCCGCTGGATCTGGGACAAGGACATGGTCATCCGCGCCGACATCGGCTTTGGCCGCGAGGAGTACCAAGACGGCAGCATCGACGCCAACATGGGCATCTACCTCACCTTCGACCACCCGTTCTGAGCGGGCCCTGGGCTCAGAGGCGGCCGGCCTGGCGCAAGATGCCGTAGCGCAGGCCGCCGTCGGACGCCGTCAGGCCGTCGAGGCCAAGGCGGCGCAGCACCCCGGAGAGCACCGTCGCCCCCGCCATGAGGTAAGGCGCGCGCTCCGGGGACACAGCGGCGAGGGCCGCGCGCTGGCTCGGGCTCGCCGCGCGAAGGCGCTCGGCCCAGGCGTCTAGGCTGTCCCGGCTCACCCGGGCGCCATGGACCCGCGCGCCGTCATACGCCGTGAGGCCGAGGCTCATCGCGGCGAGGGTCGTCGCGCTCCCGGCGACGGCGACGGCGACGGCGCCTTCGGGCGCGGGGCTCAGGGCGGCGCAGGCCTCGGCGACGGCGGCGCGCAGGGCGTGAAGCTGCTCGGGGCTCACGTCGTCGCCTGGCGCGTAGGCCTCGGTGAGCCGCACGCTGCCGATCTCCAAGGAGATCCGCGACCCCATGACGTCGCCGAGGCCGTGGACGACCTCCGTTGAGCCGCCGCCGAGGTCAATCACCACCCGGGGGCCGTCCCCCAAAGGCAGGCCGCGGGCGGCGCCCAAGAAGGCGAGCTCGGCCTCCTCCTCGCCGGAGATGGTGCGGGGCACAAGCCCCGTCTCGGCGGTGACCTGGGCGAAGAAGGCCGGGGCGTCCGAGGCGCGCCGGGCGCCAGAGGTGGCGCAGACGAGCACGTCCTCAGGGCGCACCCCAAGCGTCGCCGCGCGCTCGGCGTAGCGCCGCAGCACCGCCAGGGCCGTCGCCGCGCGGTCTGGGCGGAAGCGCCCGCCGTCGCCGAGGCCCTTGCCGAGCCCGACGACGACGGCCTCATCGTGGAGCACCGCCCCCGCGCCGTCGATGACGGTCAGCAAGAGGCTGTTGCTGCCGATGTCAATCGCCGCCGAGGCGCTCACCAGCTCAGCCGGGGCGACCAAGAGGGGTTCGAGTACCCGCCCTTCCCTTTGGTGGCCTGGACCTGATGGCGGCCGTCCGCCGTGCTCATCCAGATGTGGTTGCCGCCGGAGCGTGTCGAGCTGAACGCGAGGTAACGGCCGTCCGGGGACCAGGTCGGGTCCTCGTTGTCGCCTTGGCCCTGGGTGATGCGCACCGCGCCTTTGCCGTCGGTGCCGACGGTGAACACGTCAAACACGCCGTCCCGGCTCACATAGGCGATCTTGTCGCCGCGGGGAGACCAGGCCGGGTCGGTGTTGTGGCCGCCGTTGAAGGTGACGCGCCGGGCGTCGCCCCCCGCGGCGGACATGACGTAGACCTGCACGCCGCCGGAGCGCTCCGAGGCGAAGGCGATCTGCCCGCCGTCCGGCGAGAAGGCCGGGGAGACGTCGATTCCCGAGGCGTTCGTGAGCTGGCCGAGGTTACGCCCGGTCTCCGCCTCCAGCATGAAGAGGTCGGTGTCGCCGGAGCCGTTCGAGGAGAGCGTCACGGCGAGGCGGTCCCCGGCGGGGTGCCAGGCCGCGCCGATGTTCACGCCGGGCCGGGCCGAGAGCCGGGTGGTGCGGCCCCGGGCGAGGTCGGCGACGTAGATGTCGGGGTTGCCCGAGCGGTAGCTCGTGAACGCGATCTTCGAGCCGTCTTTGGACCAGGCGGGCTGGAGGTTGATCGAGCCGTTCTGGGTGATCGAGGTGAAGCCCTCGCCGTCCACATCTACCAGCGCGATCTCTTTGTTGCCCGAGCGCTGGGTGACCACGGCGAAGCGGGTGTTGAAGATGCCGGGCTCACCGGTCACCTGGAGGATGATCTCGTCCGCGATGCGGTGGCCCATCCGCCGGGCCTGGTTGGGGTCGCCGGTGAAGGCCTTCGCGCCGAGCTTGCGGCGGCCGGGCACGTCGTACACCCAGACCTCGGCGCGCACCTTGTCGCCGACGGCCTCGACCTTCGTCTTGCCGAGCACGACGGCGTCGGGGACGTCCCAGTCCTCATACTTAAACTGGCCCGGCTCCAGCCCCGCCGAGGCGGGCTCGATGAAGGCGTCGGGGTTCAAGACCTTGAAGTAGCCCGACATCTCCAGGTCGTGGCGCACGACCTCCCAGACCGTGTCCACCATCGCCGAGCCGCCCTTGGGCTTGGGGATCGCGATGGGCACGTCGCGGTTGCCCGGCTTGTTGACCTCGATGATGAAGTCGGTCTTGGTGGCCTCCTGGGCGTAGCCCAACGGCCCGCGCAGGCCCAGGCTGAGCACCGTGAGGCTGATGAGCGTGAGGCAGAGCACACGCAGAGCGCGAAGCAGGCGGGTGGGGATCACTGCACGTCCGAAGGAGAGAAGCTGAGGTTCAAGATCCAGGGCGGGGAGCCGCCGAGCACCTCGGCGGAGGGTTGAGGCACCTGCGGCGTCTTCGAGAGGGCGCGGAGCGCGGCGGCGTCAAAAGAGAGGTCGCTGCTCGACTTCTTCACCTCGTACTCCAAGATTCGTCCCGCGCCGTCGATCTTCACCGCCACGAGCACCTTGAGCTTAGGGTTCGTGGCGATGGTGGAGAAGTTGGGCAGGATGGCCTGCTTGACCTTCTCGCCGTACATCGCCTTCTTGGGGTCACCGACCCCCGTGGAAGAACCCGTCGCCCCCTCCACACCATCCTCGGAGGTGGCGAGGCGATCTTCGCTGCCCAAGGCGGCCAAGGCGTCGCGGCGGGCCTGGTCACGCCGCATCTGGTCCATCAGCTCTTGGCGTTCTTTCTCCCGGGCCTTGGGGTCGCCCTCGGGCTTGGGGGCCTTGGGGTCGTTCAGGGCCAGGGTGGCGTCGCTTGGCGGCGTCGGCGGCGCCGTCGTGGGCTCCACCGCGCCTTGCACCGGGTCGGGGGTGCGGCTCGCCTTCTGCGGCTGGCGTGTGGTCTGCTTGGGCATCGGCATGAGGCTGACCTCAAGCACCTCGTCGGGGTCGATGAGGGGCTTGGGGGGGCCGGAGAGCTTGCCGCCCAACAACAGGGCCGCCCCCACGACGAGGTGCAGCCCCACCGACATCGGCAGGGCCGCGCCGGGGCGCAGGGGGTCAGGCTGAAGGACGGACTTCACCATACCGGGTCACTCCGAGGCCGCGCCCGGCTGCGTCACGAGGCCCACCTTGCCGATCCCGGCGGCCTGGGCCACGCTCATCATCCGGATCACCTTCTCATAAGGCAAGGCGCCATCGGCTTTGACAAAGATGGCCTGGTCGGGGTTCGCCTCACGAATGGCCCGGAGCTTCACCTGGAGCTCCTCGAAGGTGAACTCCGTCTCGTTGATGAAGTATTTGCCGTCAGCGGTCAGAGAGAGGACGAGCTGCTCCTCCTCGGACTGCAAAGGCGGCGACTCGGACTTGGGCAGCTCGATGTCGACGCCTTGCACCATCATCGGCGCGGTCACCATGAAGATGATGAGCAGCACCAACATGACGTCCACGAAGGGCGTCACGTTGATCTCGGCCATCATCCCACCGCGGTCACCGCCGCTGCTCATGCCCATAACGGCCCCCGCTCAGCGCCCGCGAAAGTGGCGCTTGACGATGTTGAGGAAGTCCGACGAGAAATTGTCCATCTCGTTGTTGAGCACGCGGATGCGGCTGTTGAAGTAGTTGTAGGCCATGACCGCGGGGATGGCCGCGGCGAGGCCGACGGCCGTGGCGATGAGCGCGTGGGCGATGTCGGGGCCGACGGTCTGGATGGACGCGCTGCCCGTGGCGCCGATGCGCTGGAAGGCGCGCAAGATGCCCCAGACCGTGCCGAAGAGGCCGATGAAGGGGCCCGTGGAGCCCGTGGTGGCCAAGAAGGGCACCATACGCTCCAAGCGGGTGAGCTCGACGGTGCCCGCGCGGCGCAAGGAGCGGGTGAGGTTGTCCGTGGCGTCCGCGCTCGCCGTGGGCGCGGCGCCCGGCGCCTGGCCCTCAGCGCCCGACGTGAGCTTGTGCAGCTCGACGTAAGCGGCCTTAAACATCTCGGCGATGGGCGAGTCGGGGTAGAGCCCGGCCTTCTCGTAGACCTGGTCCAGCCGACGGCTCTCCCAGAACAGCTTGAGGAACTCCGCGGACTGCTCGGAGGCCCGGCGCAACATCCGCGCCTTGTCGAAGATGATGTACCAGCACACCACCGACATGCCCAGCAAGGTGAGCAGGACGAGCTGCACGATGAGGTCGGCGTCGAGGAGCAGCTCGACGATGCCCGGCTGGGCGGTGCCCGGGTCGGCCACCAAGAAGACGGTGATGATGCCATCCATGCGGAGATGGACCTCTCAGGTGCGGTTTTTGGGCTCAATGGGGCCGCTGGCGCGGCGCCCGCTCCAGGCGCTCATCCCACCGTTGACGGTGTAGATGTCATGACCCCCGATGGAGGTCATAAACTCCGCGGCGGCGGCGGAGCGGTCTCCGGCTTGGCACACGAAGATGAGCTGCTGGGTCTGCTTGAGCTCGTGGTAGCGGTGGGGGAGCTCATCCACCTGGATGTGGATGGCGTCGGGGGAACGATCGGCCTCGACCTCGCTGCGGGTGCGCACGTCGACGAGGAGGTAGGGGGAGCTCGGCTGGTCGAGGAGCTTCTCGGCCTCGGCCGAGGTGATCTCCTGGACAAGCTGGGCGGGCTTGCCGGGGTCACGCACCCGGGAGGCGCCGGGCTGGGCGGCGGCGGCGGGGCCGGCACGATCCTCCTCAAGCTCGACCCCTTGGGCGGCGGCCACGGCGCGAAGCAGCGTGATCACCTCGGGGAAGCCGCGCTCGACGAGGCGCACCTTCTGGTCTTTCCCGATGAGGAAGACGGCGTCCCGGCACATCGGCAGCACCCGGCGGGCGGCGCCGAAGGCCCGGGCGGTGAGCGCGAGGGGGTCGTAGACGAAGTGGAACTGCACGCGGAAGTGCGCGCGCAGCTCGCGGAGCCGGTCGGTGCGGTTGGTGTTCACCGCGAAGATGACCGTCTCCAGCGCCTCAAAGCGGGCGCGAGCGGCCTCAAGCTCCTTCACGAAGCGCTCCGTGGCCTCGCCCTCGTCGGCGAAGAACACGAGCAAGACGTTGAGGTTGCCCTCAAAGTCCCGCAGCTTGATCCAGGTGCCATCGTCGGCGGTGAGCGACAACGGCGGCGCCAACGCTCCCTCGGGGAGGGGGCTCTGACGCAGCATGTCTCGGATGACGCCCATGGGTGCTTCCTCTTGATCCATTCTCGCGCGCGGGGTCTAACCGGTCGAGGGGGACTTCGCTTGTGGGGGGACGACCTCAGCCTCTGTGGCGTCGTCTAAGGGCTCGCCGGTCCAGGTGCGGCGCAGCACGGCCTGGAGGCGCGCGGCGCGCTCGCCCAAGGATCGGCGCGCGGAGAGGGTCGAGCTGGCCACGGACAGGCCGGGGACGAGGCGCATCACCCGGCGCAGCGCGATGGAGACGAGCTTGTCGCCCGTGGCGCGCACGGCCCAGCCGACGGCCTGGGGGGCCGCGGGGAGCTGCTTGGTGATGACCGCGGGGAGATCGCGGACCCGAAGGGACGGGCCCCCGGGCTCAGGGAGGGGGAGCTCCAAGGCCGCGGCCAAGGCGCGGCGCAGGGCGAGCTGGCCGGCCTCACTCTCCGGGTCGAGGCCGTAGACGACGGCGAGGCGCTGGCCGAGGCGCAGGAGGTGAACCAAGGACGCGACCAGCTCCGGCGGCACCCCAGCGGCGCCCCCGAAGGCCCCGGCGGCGCCGATGAACCCCGCGCGGGAGCGGGAGCGGGCGATGAGCGCCTCGGCGGAGCGATCGAGCTCAAAGAGCTCTGGAGACTGGCCGCTCGTCGGGTCGTAGTAGACGAGGCCCTCGGCTTCTAGCTCACGGCGGATCTCTCCGGCGCTCAAGGACACGGATCCGTAGATCGACGTGAGGAGATCCACGTCGAGTCGGTCTTGCAGCGCGTCATGAAGGGGCGACCAGATCGCCATCCCGAGCCTCACTTTCCCCGTTCAATAACCCGAACAGCCCACCTTGCGGGGACGAGCGCGGCCTTTGCCCTGAGGATCGTCCGCCGCCGCGAGGCCCGATGCGCCTGGGAGCGCCTAGGGCCCGGACAATCCCGCGTCAGGTTGGGTTCGCCTGCGCGCGACGTCCGGGCTATAGGGCCGACGGAGGTAGGAGTGCACGCCGAACCTGCTGTGGACCTCTCGGGGCTGCTGGCTTTGCCCTTGGGCAAACGAATCGGTCCCCTCACGAACCTGGCCCAGACCCTCGTAGACCGGCAGGACGCCGGGGACGAGCTCGACACCGCGACGCGCGAAGCGGTTGTTCAGGGCATCATCGAGCTGATCGACGCCTGCGCGGGCAGCGGAAAAGAGCGCCTCGCGCTCGGTGAGGCCTTGGGCCGCCTGGGCGATCCCCGCCTGCGGAAGCCCTCCAGCCCCGAGTACTGGGCCACGGTGTCGGTGACCGACGGCGACCTGCTCGTCGGCCGATACCCCGTCACCACCGCCGAGTGGCAAGACTTTGTCCGCGGCGGCGGCTACGAGCAAGACGAGCTGTGGTCCCCCGAGGGCCTCGCCTGGCGGAACTCCGGCGTGCGCCTCTGGCCTGAGCTCGCCACCCGGCCGTCTGTGGCGCACCTCATCATCCCCAACCAGCCCGTCGTCGGCGTCACCTGGCACGAGGCCACGGCCTACGCCAAGTCCCAAGGCGCGCGGCTCTTGACCTTCTCCGAGCGCCTCGACGTCGTGCGCGGCCGCGAGAAGCGCCCCTACCCCTGGGGTGAGCCCTTCGGCCAAGGCAACGCCAACACCGCTGAAGAGGTGCTGGAGAAGCCTTCAGCCATCGGCCTCTACATCTCCGACCGCACCCCCGAGGGCGTGTCCGATCTCGCGGGCAACGTCGCGGAGTGGACGGCGGACGAGATGGGCGACGAGCGGGTGATCGCCCCTGGCTCCTGGAAGCAGGTGTCGATGGCGGCCTGGGCGAAGGCCCGGCACTTTGAGCCCCCTGACGCCCGGCAGATCGACCTGGGCTTCCGGATCTGCCGAGACCTCTGATGCGGGACCGCTTCAAGGCGATGGTCGAGTCCACCCAGGATTCGATCTGCGCCGCGATTGAGGCCATCGACGGCGGCGCCCGCTTCGTAGAGGACCGCTGGGAGCGCCCCGGCGGCGGCGGCGGACGCTCCCGCGCCCTGCAAGAGGGCCGGGTGTTCGAGAAGGCCGGGGTGAACGTCTCCGCGGTCCACGGCACGCTCACCGACGCCGCCGCGGCGGCGATGCGCGCCACCCACCCCACCGTGGGTGAGGAGCGCCGCTTCTTCGCCACGGGCGTGAGCCTCGTCTTGCACCCGCACAACCCCATGGCGCCGACGGTACACGCCAACTACCGCTACTTTGAGCTCGGCGACGGTGCTGCGCCCGGCTCCTGGTGGTTCGGCGGCGGGGCGGATCTCACGCCGAGCTACCTCTTCGACGAGGACGCCGTCCACTTCCACCGCGTTCACCACGACGCCTTGGCCCCCCACGGCGCCGAACATTACCCCCGCTTCAAGGCCTGGTGTGACGACTACTTCCACATCAAGCACCGGGGCGAGCGGCGCGGCGTCGGCGGCATCTTCTTCGACGATCTCGCCGGGGACGACCGCGAGGCGCTGTTCCGCCTCGTCTCGGACTGCGCCGGGGCGTTTTTGCCCGCGTACCTCCCCATCGTGAGGCGCCGGGCGGAGCTGCCCTACACCGAGGCCCAGAAGCGCTGGCAGGGCCTCCGCCGCGGCCGCTACGTCGAGTTCAACCTCGTCTGGGACCGCGGCACCCTCTTCGGCTTACGCACCGACGCCCGGGTCGAGAGCGTGCTCATGTCGCTGCCCCTCACCGCGCGCTGGGAGGTCAACGCCCAGCCTGAGCCCGGCGGTGAAGAGGAGCGCCTCGTCGCGGTCCTGCGGGAGCCTCGGGACTGGCTCTGAGCGGCTCGGGCGCCTCAGAGGTCGCCGACGCTGATGTGGAAGCGCAGGAGCTCCTCCCCCCGGGCCTCGGCCCAGGGGTAGAGGCGGTAGCCGGGGTTCAAGGCGAGATCGACCTGCAGCGGCCCGAGCGGCGTGGCCTGGCGGATGCCCACCCCGGCGGAGAAGCGTAAGATCGGCTCGTCGTAGCGCACCTGGGAGGTGTAACGAACGGTCTGGTCGAGGAAATAGACGTTGCCGACGTCGGTGAAGAGGCAGAGCGACGTCGTGTCCCAGGCGCTGAGGCCCAAGGTCGGGAAGGGCAACCACAGCTCGGCGGTGCCCAGGAGCATCGAGTCGCCGCCGGTCGCCACCCAGCGCTCGGGGCTGTCCCGGCCGACGTACTCGGCGAGGTCGTTGATCTCCTCCGGCAAGGCGAGCTGGCCCTGGGGAACGGCGTTCGCTGGGCCGACGGAGTCCAAGGTGTAGCCGCGTAAGGTAGACGCGCCGCCGATGCGGAACCGATCCTCGACGGCGAGCGTCGTCCCGCGGCCCTGCACCCAGGAGGCCCCGGCCTGGCCCCGAAGCTGCAGGCTCAAGGCCCCCACCGGCCGCAGCCAGCGCACCTGGGTGCTGACCTTGACCCCGACGAGCTGGCTGCTCAGGGGGTCGAAGGTGTCGAGCTGGGCGGAGATGAGCGCGCCGCGGGTGGGGTTGAAGGGGCTGTCGCGGCGGTCGGAGAGGTATCGAACGGTGACGCCACCTTGGCGACGCGGGCCCACGGGCAGGCCCGAGGGGTCGGTGAGCACGGGGTAGTCGAGGCCCAAGGAGCTGAGCCAGGGGTCGCCGGAGACGAAGGCGCCGGGGTCGGTGTCCTCCAGCCAGCGGAACTGGAGGCGGTACTCCACGGCGAGGTAGTCCGTCGGGCGCAGGGGCAGCTCGACGCCGACGCCGACGCCCATCCGTGAGGTGCGGAAGGTCGGCTCTTGGTCTTGTTCGTTGAGCAAGACGTCAAAGAAGAAGGTCTGGTTGGCCAGCGGGAGGTTCGGGGCCTCGTAACGGAGGCCCGCGCGCCACTCCGGGGTGTTGGTGTCCAGCGTCCACTCGTCGCCGACGTAGCCGAGGCCGATCTGGCCCAGCGCCGAGACCTGATGGGCGAGGCCGAAGACGTGGCGTCGGGTGGCCCGGCCGAAGCTGCGCACGCCCTCGTCGGTCGCGACGCCGCCGCCGACCTCAAAGGCCCAGGTCGGGCGCTCTTGGACGTCGATGACGAGGTCGCGGAGGCGATCCCCCTCCCCTTGCAGGCTCATGTCGACCAAGGTGAAGCTGTTGAGGTCGTAGAGCTCGTTGCGGGTCTGGGCGAGGCCCTCGGGGGTGATGGGCTCGCCGGTCTGGAGCCGCACCTCGTCCTCGATCACCGTGCGCCGGGTGCGCCGGGCGCCGCGGATGATGACGTTTCGTAGGTAGAGGCGCTCGCCGGGCTGGACCTCAATCACCGCGACGGCGGCGGCGCGGTCCTCGGAGAGGCGGGTGCTCACGCGCACGTCGGCGCCGAGGTAACCCAAGGCGCGGTGGCGCTCGGCGACCTCCTGGGCGAAGGTCTGGAGCGCCGCGGGGCTCAAGGGGTGGCCGACCAAGGCGAGGCCTTCAGCGGTGAGGGCCTCGGCGAGCTCGGCGGCGCCGCCCTCCAGCTCTAGGCCCGCGAGGATCGTGCGGGGCCCCTCCTCCACTTGGATGATGGCCTGGGCCCGCGGCCCGAAGGGGGTCTGCTCGACGGTGAGGGGCTCGGCGTCGAGGCTCGCGCTGAGGTAGCCGGTGGAGTGGTAGAGCTCGACGAGCACGGCCAAGGCGCGCTCCAGCTCCTCCGGGGTGACCCGGCCCAAGGCGATGACGTCGGGGCTCGCCTCGGCGGCGGCGGCGACGAGCTGCTCCGGGGTGAAGTGCTCGGCGCCGACGAAGCTCAGGCCGTGGCGCCGGGTGAGCCGGGTGCGCGGCCCGGGGTCGATCTCGACGATCAGGCGGCGCTGGCCGGGCTCCTCGACGAGAGAGACGGCGACCTCGGCCTCCCAGTAGCCGAAGGCGCGGGTGGTCGCCGTGACCCGCTCGACGAGCTCCGGCACGAGGCGCTGGCTCACCCGGCCCTCGGCCTCGACCCCCAAGGCGTCCCGCACCAAAGCGCGCTCGCGCCAGGCGAGGCCGTCGATCTCGATGAGCAGGCGATCGCCGGGGTCCACAACGACGACGAGGCGCGCGCCTTCAGCGCCCTCCACCTCATCCTCTTGGCCGAGCAGGCTCACCCTCGCCTGGGGCCAGCCCTCGTCCCGGAGGGCCTGGGTGAGCGCCGCCCGGGCGGCCCGTAGGGTGTCGGGCTTCACCCGGCGCCCCCGCCGGAGCCCCGCCTCCCGCAGGATGCGCCGCATCTTGCGCTCGGAGAGCGCGGGCTCGCCGGAGAAGGACAAGGAGCTCAAGGTGCGGGCGGCGCCCTCCCGCACCCGCACGGTCACGGCGAGGCGACCGGCGTCCAAGGGCGCCACGTCGATGCTGACCTGGGTGCCCACGAAGCCCTCGGCCTCGTAGCGGCTCAGCACCCCTTGGCGGGCGGCGTCGAGGTCTTGGGCGGGCAAGAGCCGCGCGCCGAGGCTGAGCCCGGCGGCGACGAGCACCTCCCGGCGCGGCAGGGCCCGGACCCCCTCCAGATCGAGCTCGGCGATGACCGGGGCGGGCCAGACCCGGTAGGTCAACCACACGCCGGGCACGGGCTCACCCTGGTCGTTCAGGGCGACGCCGGGCTCGGCCTCGGCGAGCACCTCGGAGAACAGGCCGGTGCTGTAGAGCACGGCGAGGTCCGAGCGGATGACCTGCACGCTGTAGCGGTCGCCTTGGCGCGCCTGAAGCAAGGGCTCGAGGTTCTCGTCGGGAAGCTCACCGCCCGAGGCCTCCAGGTTGACCTGACCGACGGGCAAGCCGAGGTACCAAGGCGGCGCCGGGGCGGCCTCTTGGGCGAAGGCGGCGGCGCAGAGCGCCCAGGGGAGGAGGCTCACTCGGCCTCCCAGCGCACCTTAAAGTCCGCCCCGTAGGCGCCGCCGATGCTGAGGTTACGCTCGCGCTGAAAGCTCGCCCAGAAGACGTTGAGGTAGACGTTGTGGGCGAGCTGCTTCTCGACGGCGAGGTACTGGTCGTTGAGCCGGAAGGGGTTGAACTCGCCGATGAGCGTCGCGTCGACGGGCTGGTTGATGGGCTTCTCGACGAGCACCCGCCACTCCGAGCTCACCAAGGAGCCGCGGGCGGAGACGCCGGTGACCAGCTCGACGTGGGTGTCCTGGAGCACGCCGTCGCCGAGGCGCTCCAGGGCGCGCTGGCTCTCGCCGGTGAGCAGGAGGTCGAGGCCCTCCATGGCGATGGCCGAGCCGCCGCCGCCGCCCGCCCGCTCGATCTCTTCGCGGGTGACGCCGAAGAGGATGAGCGCGTTGATGTCGGACTGGGCCAGGGGCGGGTCGGAGCGGGGGTCGGCGCGCCAGTCGGAGAAGGGGCCGCTCACGGGGTAGGTGACGTGGTAGCTGCGGTCGCGGGAGGAGATGTCCGTCTCTAAGACGAAGTCCAGCTCGGGATCCCAGGTCCAGGGATCGACGTAGTGCAGCTCCGCCCGGGTCACGACGAACTCGCGGTCCTCGTGGAACATGCGGCCGCCGCTCAGCATCCGGACCTCACCGACCATGCCCGGCCGCGCCGTGCTGCCGATGACGCGCAGGTCGGCGTCGAGCTGGCCGTCGGCGATGTTGTTGCGCACCCGGGCCGTGCCGTCGGCGGTCACGGTGAGGTCGAGGTCACAGAAGGCGTCCTCGTCGTCCACCTCGGCGACGAGGCCTGAGAGCTGCTGCTCGCGGAAGTCCACCGCCCACTGCTCCCAGTCCACCCGCTCGGAGAAGACCATGTCCTGGATGCGGATGTCACCCGAGAGCAGGAGGCTGTCCGGGGGGCCGCCGAGCGCGAGGTCGGCGTCGGCGATCATCGGCGGCAAGAAGTCGAAGTACCGCACCCGGGCGTCGATGAGCCGGGCCGTGAGGTCGTAACGGACGGGCACCCAGTCCCGGGCCTCGACGCTGCCCCCCAAGGTCACCGCGCCGCCGCCGACCTCCCCTTGACCCGTCAATAGCACATAGCCGCTGGGACGGCCGATGATGTGGGCCGCCACCCGCTCGAAGGGGTGCGGGAAGGCGTCGGTGCGGAAGGTGGCCTCCTCGACGGTGACGTCCAGGGCGCCGTCGAAGCGGTCCTCGACGCGGTTGAGGGCGACGCGCAGCTCACCGACCCCCTCGGCGCGTAGGGTCTCCCCGGTGAAGAGCTCGATGAGGCCGAGGTCAAAGCGCCCTCCCCCGGCGATGAGCGCGCCGCCGCCTTCGCTGCGGCTCGCGGACAAGCTGAGGTCGGTCTGTTCGCCGACGAGGCGGAGCCCCTCAGTGCGCGCCTCGCCGCGCTCCATCTTGAGCGACCAGGCGTCCGACGCCGTGAGCGCGTGGCGATCCCAGGTGAAGGAGAGGTCGCCCGGGTCCGAGGTGACGATGAGGTTGAGGGGCTCGTCAAGGCCCAAGGCGCCGTTCGCCTCGCCGCGGCCGGTGAAGCTCAGCCGCGCGGGCTCGCCGTAGCCGCCGAGCACGATGTAGCGGTCGATGGGCAGATCGTAGAGCTCAAACGCCGCGCGCCAGCGCTGGCCGTTGAACAGCCCCACGCGCCCGCTCACCTTCACCGTGCCGTCGAGCATGCCCCCAGCGAAGCTCATCACCTCTTCAGCGGTGCGGAGGTCCACCCGGGCGTCGGCGATGAAGCCCCCAGCGGCCTTGGCGTCCCGCAGGGTCAGCCGCCCCCGGGGCTCGGGGCTGAACAGGGTGCCGCCGACGGCCAGATCCGCGTCCAGGCGGCCGATGAGGCCGTCCCCGTCGAGGTTGTTGAGGGTCTCCAGGCGCAGGCCGTCGGCGATCACCTCCATGTTCATCGCCCAGCCCGCGCCGACGCTGCCCCGGGCGAGCAGGCTCTCGGCGCCTTCAGCGCGGCTCAGCAGCAGGTGGTCGAGGGTGAAGCGGCCCTCCCGCATGAGGCCCTTCGCCCGGCCATCGGGGAAGGCCTCGCCGTAGATGGAGACGTCGCGGAGCGCCACCCGGGACTCGCCCTCAAGGCCGTAGAGCGGCCCGGCGAGGCTCAAGGTGAGGTCGGCGCGGCCGGTGATGTCCGGCACGTCGAGCCACATCGACATGAGGTCGTAGAGCTGGCCGTCCTGGACGAGCACCTGGGCCTCAAGGGTCATCTCCTCATAGAAGCCCAACCGCAGGTTGCCCCGGCTCGTCGTCTCCCGGCGCAGCGCCGCGAAGTCGGTGAGGTCGACGTTCACGAGGTCCGTCGTCGAGATCGCCGAGGTGAGCCGGTCGGCCCAAGGCACGCCGAGGCAAGAGAAGCCCTCGATGTCGAGCTCACCGAAGATGTCTGGGTCGCTATACCCGCCCTCGATGGTGCCCTTCACGAGCCCCGTGCCCTGGAGCTCGACGTCGCCGAGCGGCGCGAAGGTGGAGAGATCCGCCTCGTAGAGGTTCACGTCGAGGCCCAAGGGCGTGTCGCCCACCCAGCCCAGCCAGGCGTCCACCTCACCGCGGGTGCCCCCCGCGACGAGCTCCCGGGCGTCGAGGTGGATGCCATCGGCGTGCAGGTCGAGGTCCCCGGCGAGCCGCGCCTGGGGGATGTCGAGGAGCACCGTCGAGGACGGCAGCCGCGTGGGCCCGGACGCGACGACGAGGTCCTTGCCGTTCACCTCAAAGGGCCCGGTGAGCAGGAGCGGGCTGAGCGTGCCCGAGACGTTGATCTCGGCGTCGCCCAAGAACTCCACCCAGGCGCCGGGGGTGCTGCCGACCAGGGCCATGATTTGCGCGAAGCTGAGATCCTCGGCGCGTATGGCGGCGTGGGGCACGGAGAGATCCCAGGCCATGTCGCCCTCGACCTCGACGCGGCCCCCGGCCCAGCGCAAGACGAGGGGCTCCACCCGCAGGCCGTCGGCCCGGACCTTCACCACGGCGGCGAGCTCGCCGAAGTCGTAACGCGACTCCTCCCCGGTCTCCCAGACCGAGACGAGCACGGGCTGACCGGCGAGGTTCACCTCGATGTCCGGCGCCGACGCCGTGCCGCCGAGGGTGATGTCGGCGTCGAGGTCACCCTCCAGGCGCAGGCCCTCGGGCAGAAGCTGGCTGATCTCGGCGGCGCGGGCCTGGAGCTCCAGGTGGCCGCCGAGGTTGCCGCCGAAGATCACCGCCACGCGCCCGGCGACCCGGAGGATCGGCAGCTCCAGGCCGAAGTCGGGGAGGATGATCCGATCCGGCGCGAGCTCGATGTTGTCGATGCGCAGGTCCGTCGTGGCCTGCTTGAGCGCCCCGGCCTCGACGCTCAAGGCGCCGATCCGCAGGTCCACGAGGCCGCCGACCAGCGCCGGGCGGAGGTTCACGCCCTCGACGATCAGCTCCCCGCCGGGCTCCCCCGCCGTCGCCCAGCCGAGCTGCAGCTCGGCGTCACGCACGATGAGCTCGTCCCAGGGCAGCTCCGTCATCGGCTCGGAGGGCTCGTCGTCCTCCTCGTCGCCGCGCAGGCCAGGGAAGTCGGCCAGGGCCCCGTCGTTGAGGTTCAGCCGCACGAAGGGGTGGTCCAGCTCCAGCACCCGCAGGCGGGGCCCGGTCCAGCCGAGGCCCACCCGGGCGCGCACCCGGCGGGCGGCGATGAGGGGCTCGCCGGTCTCGGCGCTGCGCACGACGAGGCCACGCAGGGTGACCCGGGCCGGGAACAGCTCCACGACGGCGTCGCCGAGGAGCACCTCCTCCCCGAGGAAAGCCGAGGCCTCATGGGCGATGAGGTCGGTGAGCCAGAGGCGGAACAGGTCCGAGCGTAAGGCGACGCGGGTCAGCCCCCCGACCGCGAGGAGGGTCAGGGCCAGCCGGAGCAGCCGGTGCAGCCTTGGTCGGCTTGATTCAGGCACCGAACATAAGGACGCCCAGGACGGGGGGAAAGTTCCGTCCTGGGCGTATGGAGCGGGCGACGGGATTCGAACCCGCGACCCCAAGCTTGGGAAGCTTGTGCTCTACCAGCTGAGCTACACCCGCGCGTGCCATATGCTCTAACCTATCACGCCGCGTTGGCAAGCGCTGAGGCCGCCCTCAGCGGCCAAGCACCCGGCGCAGCGCCTTGATCCGCGCCGCGACCTCACCCGCGCGGTGCTCCGGGTGGAACTCGGCGATCTCCTCCAAGGCGCGGAGCGCGACCCGGCGCTGCCCGGCGCGGGCGGCGAGGTCGGAGAGCTCAAAGAGCGCCTCGGCGAGGCCCGGGGCGTCGTCGTTGGACTCCATGAGCGCGAGGCGGAGCTGCCGCAGGGCCGCGTCGGCGTCGCCGCCCTCACGGAGCGCCTGGGCCCGAGCCACGGCGGCCTCCAGCCCAGCCACGCCGTTGAGCAGGGCCAAGGCGTCCTCGTGCATGCCGAGGCCGATGAGCCCCCGGGCCTCCTCGACCGAGGCGCGGCCGCTCTTGGCCGCGGGCTTCGGCGCAGGGGCCG
>JAKLKD010000044.1:0-32684 GCA_023150845.1 Myxococcota bacterium
CGGCGCTGGCGCTCTGCGCGGGCCTCGGCGCGCTGGCGCTGCCCACTTTAGGCGCGAAGGCCCTCTGGACCACAGAGACCGAGGCGCTGGAGTGTCAGCCCGCCCCGCCGCTGAAGTGAAGGGGGATCACGACGTCCACGGACTCCTCGTTGTGCTGGGGGTAACGCCCCATCGCGATGAGGTCGTTGGCGCACTGCAGCAGCTCGCGGTCGCCGACGCTGTCTTCGGTGACGCACTGGCCGGTCACGAGGCCGTCGGCGCCGATGTGGGCATGGATCACGATGGAGCCCGGTCGGGCCTCGTTCGCCCGGCTCTGCCAGCAGCGCTCCAGGTGGCCGGCGTTGTGCTGAAGCTCGGCCAGCACGCCGGAGTGGTCACCCTCCGGCAGCGCCCAGGGTCCCTCGGGCACCGGGGTGTAGGGCGCGCCGAGGCGCACCGCGACGCCGCCCGCGGGGCCCATCGGGTCGGCGGGGCGGTCGGCGGCGCGCGGCGGGGCGAAGGCGACGTCACCCGCGGTGAACGCGGCTTCACCCGCGGCGGTCGGCGGGGGCTCGGCGACCGTCGAGCCGCAGGCGGCGAGCGTGAGGGCGGCGGTGAGGGCGAGAGCGCGTTGGAACAACATCGGGGCTCCGGGTCGGTGAGTTGATGTGCTAAAAAAATAGCACATGATCTCGCGGGGGTCAACACCAGGTTGATCGCCACAGCGTGGACACGTCCGCGCAGGGCGCCGACCGTCTCCCCATCAGGCCGCCGAGGTGGGCAGCCCCCGCGACGGCACACACCGCGCGAGACCTGAGCCCCTCGCGACCGCGCACGGACCGTCCCTTGCAGGCCGGGCGACAACGGCGGCGGATGTTGGGCCCGGGCCCCCCTGGGATGCGCCAGCGGCGTTGGACCACGCCCCTTACCCGTCCGACGCCATCGCCTGTCGCAACGCCCGATAAAACGCCGCCGGATCCATCTCACGGGGCTGCGAGACCTGCCCATCCCCCAGCTCCACCACCTCCCAGCGGCCGTCGCTCAGTCGGGCGACGTCAAGGCTCACGAAGGGCGAGCGGACACGGCGGACGGCCTCCGCGATGGATGGCTCGTCCAGGATCGAGGCCTCATCGCCGAAGACCGAGAGGGGGCGGCCTCGCCACAGAAAAACCCGACGCTCCTCGATGAGCGGGGCCCCGGTACGCGCCTCCACGCCGCTTGAGCGGTAGGGACGAAACGCCCGCAGCACGACGCCGCCGTTCAGGTCGTCGCCTTGTTCGTTCAAGAAGGCCTGGACGACCCTCAGGGCCGCGACCTCGTCCCGGGTGTCAGGGACAAAACAAGCCTCATTCCAGAGGTGCTTCGCCGACTTTACATAGTCCTTCACGATGGCGGGGCCCGGCGGGAGCTGCGCCAGCGCCGCGCGGGCCTCATCGAGGTGACCTGAGGTCGTCCACACGCTCCGCGCGGTGACGCCTACAAAGTCGGCGAACCAGTTGGGGAGCTGGTGGGCGTAGCCGTAGGCGCTCGGCGACACCACGAGAGGCGCGCCGCGGGCGTCCAGCGCCGCCGCGAGGGCCGCATAGACCGGGGGCTTGAGCATCCAGCCGCGGTACACGCTCGGCCCGACCCCCTCGGGGACCTGGCGCACGGCGCGCATCGGCGCGGACTCATAGACAAGCTCCTCAAACGAGATGAGGTGGATGGCGAAGCCCGCGCCTTCGGCGGCGGCGGCTTGTTGGGCGAAGTCGGGCTCGACCGCTCGGGGACGAGCGGGGTCGCAGGGGAACAGCAGGTTCATGTTCGCCTCACGGGGAGCTATCGTAGCGCGGTCTTGTGCACAGCCGGATCACCGTCCACCTGGGGCGCCGGGACTCACCCCGCCAAACCACACGGCGCGCATGCGCGACATGCTGGAGGCCATCCACACGAAGGCCGACCCCGCCGACCGGGACACGCTCAAGACGCTTGAGGAGGAGTGGCTCTACACCGAGGCTTGCCCCGCGGACTACGCGACAAGATGCCGGGCGAGACAGCCCAGGTGAGACGCGCGGCCGCCTCGGCTGGGCCCGTCAGCGCGCGCTGAGCGGCGACGGGCGCGGGCGCCATTGTCAAGCAGGACTGGACATCCTGTCCAGATCACCGCTCATTGTCTCAAATCTCGGTCGTCACTACCCTCTGGCTATCCACCAAGGAGCGACCGATGTTCACTGCGACCGATCACCTCGAGATCCTCAACCTCGTCCACCGCTACTCCATCACGACCGACAACGCCGACGCCGAGGGCTTCATGGCCTGCTGGGTGTCCCCCGAAGAGTTCGGCGGCTACGACAGCGGCGCCTTCGGCAACATGAAGACCTGGGACGACCTGTACAACTTCGAGAAGCACCACGTCGGCCCCGGCGGCATGGCGAACGGCAAACGCCACCAGGTGACGAACGTACACATCGAGGCCGTAAGCCCCACCGAGGCCCGGGTCACCCACGACCTCATCGTGCTGGAGGTAAAGGACGAGCCCCGCGTCATCGCCACGGGGCGGTATGACAACAACGTCGTCGTCAAGACCGCCCAGGGCTGGCGGTTCAAGTCGCGCCATCTGGCGGTAGACCCCGGCTTCTTCGCCTTGATGGCGCGGCTCGGGGTGAACGCGCACGAGTGAGCCTCAGGCCGGGACGTAGACCAACCGCACACAGTCCGCGCCGAGGCGCCCCTCGCTCACCAGCCGCAGCGGGGGCGCGGGCCGACAAAGTACGGCTTGCCTTGACCCAAGACGTAGGGCCGGAGGTAGAGGTGGTACTCGTCGATCAGGCCAAGCTCGGTCAGCGCCCCGGCCAGCTTGGGCCCGGCGACGTCAAAGAGGCCCTCGTGCTCCGCCTTGAGGCGCCGCACCGTGCCCTCTAAGTCCTCACGGACGAGGGTGGTGTTGGGGCCCACGGCGTCCAGGGACCGCGAGAAGACCCACTTGGGGATCGACCGCCAGGCGTCCCCGAACTCACGCTCCGCGTCGCCCCACTCAGGGCGATCGTCGTGCCAGTAGCGCATAAACTCGTAGATGCCGCGCCCCATGAGGCTGCCCGACATCTCGCGGGTGCGCTGGACGAAGTGTTGGAAGAGCGCCTCGTCCGGCGGAGGGATCTCCAGCGTCCCCGAGGGGCCGTCGATGTAACCGTCCAGGGACTGCATCATGCCGTAGAAGAGCTTCATCTGCGTGTTCCTCTCAAGTTCGTGGCGGGGAGCCTCAACGATTATCCCATCGGCCACGCCGCCGAGAGGCGCGCGGACCAGCCGAGGCTCAGGCGCGCAGCACCTTACTCATGGCCCGGCCCTTGGCGAGCTCATCGACGAGCTTGTCGAGGTACCGGATCTTCTGCATCAAGGGATCCTCGACGGTCTCCACACGCACACCGCAGACGACGCCGGTGATCAAGGAGACGTTCGGGTTCAGCGAGGCCCCGGCGAAGAAGTCCATGAAGGTGGTGGCGCCGGCGACATGAGCGGCGAGGGCCTGCTCGTCGTAGCCGGTGAGCCAGCGGATGACCTCGTCCAGCTCCGCCTGGGTGCGGCCTTTTCGCTCAACCTTGGCCAGGTATGCGGGGTAGACGGCGCCGAAACGTGTGGTGAAGATGCGGTGCATGAAGCGCTCTTTAGCCCGGCGCTCCGAGCGACGCACGCGCCGGGAGCCCCCTTGGCCGCTGCGCTGGCGGCGGCTCTCCAGCCGCGCAGCACGGGGCCTTGAGCGTAACTCAGGCCGTGACTCCAACTTTCTCTACTGACCTCACGGCGCGGCCGTGCGATCTTTGTGGCCTGCTCGACTTCTCACACCGCCCCCATGATTGGAGCGCGCGATGTCCAGGCTGCCCAAACTCCTGCTCCTCGTGCCGCTTCTCGCCTGCAACGACCCCGGCCCCGCCGCCGTCGCCAACGACGACGATGGCGCCTGGCCGAGCCTCCCTGACCTCGACGAGCAGATCGTGGAGATCATGGAGCAGGACCACGTCCCTGGCCTCACGGCCTGCATCACCCGGGACGGGGAGACCCTCTGGTGCCAAGGGTATGGCTGGGCCGAGGTCTCGACGGAGCGCCCCGCCCTGCCGGACACCCCGTTCTTGACCGCCAGCGTGTCCAAGACCGTCGTGGCCATCGCCGTCGCCCAAGGTGTCGAGCGCCTCGGCCTCGACCTCGACGCCCGGGTTGACGCCGTCGTGCCTTTTGAGGTCAGCCACCCCGACTTCCCCCGGCAAGACATCACCCTGCGTAGGCTCGCCTCACACAGCTCGGGGATCGCCGACAACTGGGACCTCATCGACACCTTGTACACCGACGGCATGGACTCCCCCCTCGGCCTGGGCGACTACATGAAGGGTTACCTCACCCCCGGGGGTCGCTACTACGACTACGCGGAGAACTGGACCTACGACGGCCCCGGCGGCGCCGCGGAGTACTCCAACATCGGCTCGGCCCTCGCCGCCTACGCCGTAGAGGTCGCCGCGGACCAGCCCTTCCACCGCTTCTGTGACACAAACATCTTCGCCGTCTTGGGCATGGAGAACACCGACTGGCGGCTCACCGGCCTGGATGAGCCCGCCCCCGCCTTGCCCTATTATTGGGCCCAAGGCGGCTACGAGAGCTACGGGCACTACGGCTTCCCGGACTACCCCTCGGGGCAGCTCCGCTCCAGCGCCGAGGCCCTGTCCCGCCTCCTGCTCATGATCGAAGGGGGCGGCGCCCTCGACGGCGCCCGTGTCCTCACGCTCGAGAGCGTCGAGGCCCTGCTCAGCGTGCAGTACCGCGACCTCGACCCCGACCAAGGCCTGTTCTGGTACCGTTGGGAGCTCGACGGGGGTGAGGTCTGGGGGCACAACGGCGGTGAGTTCGGCGCGAGCACGGAGATCTTGTTGACCGAGGACGGCGTGGGGCTCGTCGTGCTCATGAACGCCGAGGGGCGAAACCGCACGCTGGAGGACGTCGAGCTCGCGCTCCTCGACGCCAGCGGCGCGCTCTGAGATCAGGCGCCTGTCCGGGCTTCAACCTTTCTCTATTGAAATGCCTCAAGACCTCGGCGAACCTTGCCGGGGCATGAGGGTGAACCTCATCCTCACATCCCCCACGAAGGGAGCGCGTCATGGCTCAGAAGCTCATCACCACCCTCCTGCTCCTCCCCCTGCTGGCCTGCGCCGACAAGGGCGGAGATGCGGACTCCCAGGCCGACAGCGGCGCCCCGGCGACCACCCCCTACGGCCCGGACAACGCCTGGTACCACGCCCCTGACGCCAGCCTCGTCCCTGACGAGCCCGCGGAGGACGTGTGGACACGCGGCGAGCAGGTGCCCAACCTTCGGTTCACCGACCAGAACGGCGATGAGGTCTGGCTGTACCAGTTCTTTGGGCAGACCGTCTACCTCGACTTCGCGGCCGATTGGTGCGGCCCCTGTCACGACTACGCGCCTTACCTCGATGAGTTCAACGAGCAGTACGGCGAAGACGCCGTGGTCATCACGATGTTGGTGGATGATTACGACTTTGCGCTGGCGACCGCGGAGACCGTCGAGGGTTGGGTGAGCCGACACGGCAGCGCGGGTCCGGTCGTCTGGCTCGACGAGGAGCAGTACGCGCGTCTCGTGCGGCCCAGCTCCTGGCCCCAGATCACGCTCATCGATCCAGAGCTTCGGTATGTGCACGAGCAGGTGAACTCGCTCTACGACGACCTCTGGATTGAGCAGGTCATCGACCGTATGGTCATGGCCATCGGCGGCAGCCTCGACTATGAGGCTGAGGTGTGCGGCGATGGCTTCGACAACGACCTCGACCTCACCGCCGACTGTATGGACCCCAGCTGCACGGCCGAGTGCGGCGAGAGCGCGCTCACGGGGAGCCTCTCGCCCTGCACGCCCGATCCCGACATGCTCACCGCGCGGGCCGACGTCTGGGAGATCACCGTGACCGGCGGCGTGGCCACCTTCGAGGGCGACGGAGTGGCGGAGGGGACCGGCTTCGACCAGCTCATCTACCTCCGCCCGCCGGGCAAGAGCTGGGACGAGAAGATCGTATTGGGAGACGACGAGTGGGCCTGCACCTGGCCCCTGGAGACCTACGGCTGCGCCCGCGGGTGGCTCCGCCCCGGCACCTGGGAGATCATGGTCACGTCTGGCACCGGCGGATCCGACGAGTGGGACGGGGACTGCGTTGACCCCGAGCTCGGGGAGTACACCCTGCGCTTCTCGGGCGACGTGAGCTTTAAGCTCTTGCAGGATGACGTGGAGCTTCAGAGCCTCTGAGCCCGCCGCCGCGCAGCCCGGCCAGAACGGCGCCTTGTTGCGCTGTTCTGCGGCGTTGTGCGCCCGTCGTGATGGGCTAAATCTTCTGGTGCACGGGTCAAGGTTTCTCTATAGCCGCGGCGCAAGGGACCACGCACAATAGCCCCCAGGTGAGCACAATCACCAAGAGGAGTGCACCATGTCCCGCGCTGTACAGATGTTTCTGATCCTGATCCCGCTCACGGCCTGCGCGGACAAGGGTGGGGATGACACCGGGGAGACCGCGCTCCCGAAGACCGTCTCGCTGGAGATCAACCTCACCGACGTCGGCGTAGAGACCGCGGTCGCCGGGGGCACCATCAGCTCCTTGGGCGAGGACTACTCCGTCGACAGCGGCGCCTACATCTACTTAGAGATCCCGGCGAACGAGGCCCTCGTCGCTGAGGCCGACGCGCCGTCCTACATGCACAGCGTGCTGCACTACTTCTCGTTGGAGGAGGACTTCTCCACCTACATCCCGATGCTCCAGACCACGACCCGCGACCAGCTCGCGGGGGCGCTCGGCTCGTCCTACGACGCCACGAAGGCGATGTTTATGGTGCGGACCTACACCCGGGACGCCACGGGCGCCCTGCAGAAGCTGGGCGGCGTCACCGTTGAGCTTGACGTCGAGTACGAGTTCGCCGTGACCAGCACCGCGTCGAGCCCCATCGGCGTCAAGCCCGGCAACGTCACCGACGACAGCTCCTTGGCCCAGATCACCTTCATCAACACCGCCCCCGGCGACGCGGGCCTGCTGCTCACCTTGCCCGAGGGTGTGTCGAGCTGCACCTGGTACCGCGGTGATCTTGAGGTCTCGGCTTGGAAGGTGCCCCTCGTCGCCGACGCGGTGAACGGCGCCTACATCGTCTGCCTCTGAGCCCCGCGTGGACCGTCGGGCCCCTGTGGTATCTGTCAGGCGTCTTGACCGGAGCGTCTCGTGAACTCGCCCCTGCCGCCCGCCGCGTTCGGCCGCACGTCGATCTCCGAGTCGCCGCGCGACCCCTACGAGCGGGCGCGCTTCGACGCCTGGTGTACAGCGACGATGCGGACCTACGCGCCCCTCGTCGGCGCCGGGGTCGTGGCCGCGGTTGTGCTCTGGTGGCCTCTTGACCGGGTGATCTACGCGAACGAGCCCCACATCCGCGCCACCTTCGCCGAGACCCGCCTCGCGCTGGCGAGCTTCTTGACCTTGTGCAGCTTGATCTTGCCCCGGCTGGCCTTCATCCAGCGCCACGCCTTGGTGACCACAGCGACCGTCACGGTGATCGCCAGCGGCCTCGCGTCGTTCCACCTCAGCCACGCCGGAGGCGACGACCCGTTCTGGCTGGCGTTCTTTTACATCGCGCCGCTGTTCTCCGTCGCCTTCTTGTTCCCTCCGGTCGCGCGGCTCATCTCGTCGCTCGCCATCGGCGTCTCGGTCGCCGCAGGCTACCTGCTCGCCACAGGCGACAGCCTCGACTCCCACGAGACACGGTCGGCGATGAGCTACCTCGTGTTCACCTCCCTGATGTCCGCCACGCTGGGCCACGCGGTCTACCTGCTGGTGCGCACAAACTTCCTTATGCAGCTCCGCGTCGATGAGCAGCGGGTGCACCTCGCCGAGCTGACCGATCGCCTGGAGGAGCGTGTCGCCGAGCAGACCGCCGAGCTGCGCCTGCTCCACCGCCGCGCCCAGGAGGCCGGCGCCGAGCAGCAGCGGCGCATCGCCCGAGACCTCCACGACGGCCTGGGCCAAGAGCTGAGCACCCTGCGGCTCCTCGCCGGGCATGGCCAAGGCGTCGCCAACGAGGCGCCGTCCCGGGAGCTCTTCGGTGAGCTGGAGGGCCTCGTCGAGCGGGTCCAGCTCAGCCTGCGCCGGGTGCTCCAGACCCTCCGCCCCCGGCTGCTCGACGAGCAAGGGCTGGTCGAGGGCCTCAGGACGCTCTTGAGCGACACCGAGCGGCGCTGGGGCCTACGCACGGCCCTGGACCTCGGCCCCCTGCCCGACCCCTGCCCCAGCGGCCTCAGCGTGGCGCTGTTCCGGATCGCCCAGGAGGGCATCCACAACGTCCTGCGACACGCCTACGCCTCGGAGCTCGTCCTGCGACTTCGTCAAGAGGGCGCCTGGATCGTGCTGGAGGTGCAAGACAACGGGCTCGGCATGTCCTCGACGGGCGAAGGCGGCCACGGCTTAGACAACATTCGGGAGCGCGCCGCCGAGATGGGCGGCGAGGCGAGCTGGGAGCAGGGCGGCGGCACGCTGCTCCGTGTGCGCCTGCCCGTGGAGAACTCATGATTCGTGTCATCGTCGCCGACGACCACCCCCTCCTTCGCAGCGGCCTGCGACGGCTGTTTGAGGCCCAATCGAACCTGCGCCTCGTCGCCGAGGCCGTCAATGGGGCCGAGGTGCTCGAGAAGCTCGCCGAGCACCCCTGCGACGTGCTCATCCTCGACCTCTCGTTGCCGTTTTTGCGGGGCCTGGAGCTCGTGCGCGCCGTCGCCGAACGTTACCCCGCCCTGCGGATCCTCATCTACAGCGTGCAGCCTGAGGACCGCCTGAGCCTGCACCTCCTGGACGCCGGGGCCGCGGGTTACCTCTCCAAAGACCAAGGCGCCGAGGCCCTGCTCCGCGCCATCCAGGTCGTCGCCCGAGGCGAACGATACCTCTCCCCCGCCCTGCGCGACGTCGAGGGCCGCGACCCCGAGGCGACCCAGCTCGCCCCCCACGAGCGCCTCAGCGCCCGGGAGCTGGCGGTCTTCCACCTCATGCTCCGGGGCATGAACGTCGCCGACATCGCCGACGAGCTAGAGATTCAGGCCTCCACCGCGTCGAACCACCTCGCGCGTATCCGCGAGAAGCTCGGCGTACAGACCAACGGCGAGGTGATGCTCTACGCCTTCCGGGCCGGGCTCGTGCGCTGAGACGGGAGATCTAAAGGGGAGCGCGGGGCCGATCAAGACTCCTCAGGCTCGATCCATCGGTAAGATGCCCATAAACGAACCAGAGGTCGAGGCCATGAGCGATCAAGCGCGCGCCGAGCGGCTGCTCCAGCAGGTCAATCAAGAGAACGCCCTGAAGTGTGCGCTCGCGAGACAGGCCGCCAAGAGCATCCCGGGCAAGGAGCCCTTCGATCTCGATGAGCTCAAGAAGCATTGGGGATATCGGTTTGAGGGCGCGCTGTCGGCGGAGGAGCTGGAGGTCGAGATGCGCGCGCTGGAGGACCAGTTCTACCTGGCCGGCGCGCAGTTCTTAACCATGGAGTCCTTCGGCAAACATCTGATGGAGATGGAGCTGTATCGATAGCGCGTCGCCTGCCGCTCAGGGGGTGTACAGCCCCGCGGCGGTGAGCTGGTCGATCAGGCTCTGTGTACGATGGGGGAAGTAGTCCCGCATCAGCCGGTCGTACTCCGTCTGCCACTCGACGTCGCGGGTGTAGGGCACGGCGCGGTAGGTGTCCCCCCACCGGGCGCTCTCGGCGAGCAGGGCCGAGTAGATCTCATCAGCGCGCGCCTCGTAGCGGGCCGCGGCCGCGGCGGGGGTGAGGGCGCCGTCGCCCGTGAGCAGCTCTCTCGCCCGCGCGGCGTAGCGAGCCCGAAACGCCGCGTTGTCCCGCAGGCGGGCGTAGAGGTGGGAGGCGTGCCCGGCGACGTCGATCTCGACGTTCACGGCGGCGTCGGCCGTCCACAACGAGTACTCCATGTCCCACACATAGAAGTGGTACTGGGCGCCCGCCTCGCGCCTGCGGATGCCCCGCTGGTTGTTCCCCTCAAAGCAGCACGGACCATCGTAGTTGGACATGTACTGGTGGATCAGCATCCAGTCGATGAGCCCGTCGATGTCCAGGTACTGCTCCAGCGCGGCGACGTTGGCGTCATCGGACAGGTCCGCGTCGGCCAGGGCCAGCATGGTGTTGTAGGCCTCAAGGTCACCGTCGATGGCCTCGTTCGTCGTGGTGCGGCGGTTGATCGCGTCGTAGTCGGCGTCGTCCCCGCCGTAGTACTCCTCCGCGAAGCCGGCGTCAGGCCGCTCCACGGGCATGTAGAGGCCCCAATAGAGGCCGTTTAAGTACAGGTGCACGTAGGTGGCGTGGCCGTCGATGACGCCCATGTCCCGGGCGGTGTCTCGGGCGAAGGCGTCGTGGAGATATTGGGCGGCCGCGGGATCACGGAAGTCGAGCCAGGTCTTTGAGCCACCGGCCCGCAGGACGATGCTGTCGAAGCGGTCCACCGGGGAGTCGGCGAACCAGGGGTAGTCGAGCTTGCTCGCGCCGTACTCCGCCTGGAACGAGACGCGGAACGAGTGTTTGAGCGTGCTGCCGTGGTAACGCCAGCCGTAGCCGTGGATCTGCAGGCTCGCGTCCTCGGCGAAGCCGGTGCTGCCGTCGGGGAGGATCAGCTCCAGCGACACCCGCCGCTCCCACTGCTCGCCGCGGCTGGCGCTGTTGCTGTAGATCCCGTCCTCGCCGAAGAGATCATCGACGTCGGTCACGATGGAGAGCGTCGGGATCTCCCGCAGCCCCTCCAGAAGCTCCCGCTGGGTCGCCGGGTCGTTCACAACCTCTGGGTCCATCTCGTAGTCGGCGAGCCAGTCGCCCTCCGCTTGGCTCGACCAGACCGCCGGAAACCCCGCGGGCGCCGCCGGCTGCCGCACCACGTCGGCGAGGACCAGGTAGCTGTGGGTGGCCACCGGGCTGTCCGTCCAGCCCTCCCGCGTACAGAGCGCGCGCAGCGTGGCGGTGGTGGAGATGGGCACCGTCAGGGTCGCGAAGGCGTCGGCGCTCGCCGCGGGCGTGATGGTCGCGTTGTCCGCGGTTGGGCTGGCCCCGTTGGTGGTGGTGAGTAAGGTGGCGCCCGGGGTGGGACAGGTGATGACCACGTCCTGGGCGCTGTCTACGAAGCCGCGGGGTGGGACGAAGGTGGGCGTTTCGTTTGAGCCCGCCGACCCAGCGCCGTTGGGCGCGCCCGGCGTCGGCACGCTGAAGAACGCGGGGGCTCCCGGGGTGAACCACTCGGCGGTGAGCGTGGGGTCGAGCAGGAGGTCGTCGTCGTCCGCGCTGACGTTCTCCCCGAGGAGCGCCAGGGTGTGGGCGCCCGCGCCCAAGGCCGCGCCGGGCACGAAGCTGGCCTCGGAGGGCGTCCCGTCGTGGGCGATGGGCGCGCCGGGGTTCCCGGAAACGAAGGGCTCACCGTCGATCCAGGCCGTGAAGCCGTCGTCGTAGGCGATGTCAAGCCGCAGACGTGTGGGGGCCGCCTCCTCCAGAGTGAACCCGGCGCGTACACCGAGGCGAGTCCCGGTCATCAAGCCGCCGACGTCGGACTGGAGGATGCCCGCGTAGGGCGACGCCAAGGTCCCGGTCACGGCCACTTCAGCGAGGCTGAGCCACTCGCTGGACAAGGCGCCGTTCACCGCGGTCTTGTCCACCCGGACGCTCGTGCCGTAGGCGGAGAGGTCCACGGCGAGGACTCTGCCCGGCGAGGTCGGGCTCTCCCCCTCCAGGGTGGGGTTGAGGAGCTCCGAGGCCCACACCGGCTCACCGTCCGCGTCGAGCACGGAGATGACGATGTTGTAGAGGCGCTCGGCGCAGCAGTCGAAGCGGTTGACCAGCTCGACGCGGGTGATGGCGTAGTTGGCGCCGAGGTCCACCTGCCACCACGGCAGCAGGTCCGCGTCGGCGGTGTGGCTGAAGGTGCTCGGGTCACCATCCACGGCCGCGGACCCGAAGAAGCCGTAGCCGTCCGTGGACTGGGTCGCGGTTGCGCCGTTGGCGACCTCGCCGGGCACGCCGCCGGAGACCGTGCCGTCAAAGCCGACCGGGAGGGTCACCGCGGTCCACGCCGAGTCATCGAATGTGGCCAGCGTCCAGTCGCCAGCGGGCTCACCGAGGGCCCGCGCGGCGCTGCCAGGCCCGAGCAGCGCCGCCGTGGTGATGGGCTCGTCGAGGCCGTAGCTCTGATCGTCGTCGAGGGCGGGGATGGTCAAGGTGTCGGACGGCGCGCCGTCACTCCGCGTGAGGGAGAGCAGCTCCCCCTCAGCGCTCAGCTTGAAGCTCGTGTGCAGCTCACCCGCGGGACCGGCCGTGTCTTTGCCCGACGCGAAGACCACAAGAAAACCCCGCGCGGCGAGGGTGATGTCCGGGAAGGTCCAGGCGAAAGGGTCGTCCGGGTCGTCGGACAAGCCCCAGCCCGCCAAAGACACGGCCTCGTCCGAGTCGTTGTACAGCTCGATCCAGTCAGACGAGTCGCCGTCGCCGTCGTTGAGGCTCTCACGGTTGGCGCTCACGACCTCGTTGATGCGCACCGCGCCCGGGCCGGCCGGGAGCTCGGTGTCGAGCGCCGTCTCACTCTCCGCGGGCGGGGTCTCACTGTCGGTGAGCGCCAGGCTGTCCTTGGTCGCTGGCTGGCCGGCGCACGCGGCGACGATGAGCAGGAGCATCTCGGCATCGTAGCATGGCCTGCGCCCGCCCCGGAGCGCTCAGGCGTCACCACGAACGGCGCGCTGCTCTACGCCTTCATGGCCGGGCTCGTGCGCTGGGACGACGGGGATCACCCGGTCATCTCCTTCGGCGGCCATGGCCGTGAGCGTCTCCTGCAGATGATCCCCGAGCCAGGCCGCCAGCGCCCGCACCCGCACGTTCTGGGCCACGTCCGCGTGGCGTAAGAGCCAGATGGGCATCTCCGGGGGGGAGGACGGGACGTCGAGGCGGCGCAGGCGAGGGTCTGACGCCCCCGCCAAGGTCGGCAGCACGCTGAGGCCGATCCCCTGCGCCGAGAGCTGGTGGATGGTGAGCGCCGAGTCGCAGCGCGTGACGAATCGGGCGTCGGGCCACCGTGACTGCAGCCAGCGCGCGCTGGAGCAGTGGGCGCTGGAGGAGTCGAAGCCGATCCAAGGCAGCGTGTTGGGGTCCACCGGGCCCTCCCCCAAAAGCGACGGCGCGCCGAACACCGCGTAGCCCACCATCGCGACGCGGCGGCCGAGGAGGTGCTCCGGCGGCGTCGTCTGGACACGCAGGGCGAGGTCCGCCTCCCGGCGGTCGAGGTCCACGAGGGTGTTGGAGACCTGCACCTCCAAGGAGATCCCCGGCAGCGCCGCGATGAGCCCGGCCATGAGCCGGGGCAAGACGTGGTAGGCCAGAAGCTCGCTCGTGGCGAGGCGCACGGGCCCCTCGGGGCGCAGGTCCTCCCCGGCGAGGCGGCGTAAGGCGCGGGTCGCCTCGGCCTCCATGGCCACCGCCGACTCGATGAGGGCCTCCCCGGCCAAGGTGGCGCGGTATCCCCGCCGATCCCGCTCGAAGAGCCGCGCGCCCAGGCGCTCCTCCAGCTCGTTCACCCGGCGGTACACCGTCGAGTGCTCCACCCCGAGCGCCCGGGCCGCCCCGGCGAGGCCCCCGGCGCGCGCCACGGCCAGCGCCACCCGCAGATCATCCCAGCTCGGAGTTTCTTTGCTGTTTTGCATATTCACCTTGCTTTGATCACCGATTTTCTTGCGTCAATGATGAACCTATCTCTTGGGAGCCGAGGCTGCAGGGTCGCAGCCTCGAAGATGCCCTCCGGGGCCATGGAGTCTCAATGTCTCGTTTCGTCTCTTCCACCGTCCTCGTCACCGGCGGCACCAGCGGGATCGGCCTCGCGACGGCGGCGCGCCTCGCCGCCGAGGGGGCCCGGGTCGTCGTCACCGGCTCCCGCGCCGAGAGCATCGAGCAGGCCCGGCATGCGCTCCCCGAGGACGTGATCTTCCTCCAGGACGACGCCGGGGCGCCCGACGCCGGGGACGCGCTGGTGGCCAAGCTGCGCGCCGCCGGGGTGGATCAGCTCCACGGCGCCTTCCTCAACGCGGGCTTCGGCAACTTCGCGCCGCTCGACGGCGTCACCAGCGCCGAGATCGACGCCGAGCTCGCCGTGAACGTGCGCGGCCCCCTGCTCCAGTCCCGGGCCCTCGTGCCCCTGCTCGCCCCAGGCTCGGCCATCGTGGTGAACACCTCCGTGATTCAGCAGGTCGCCTCGGCCAACACGGCGATCTACGCGGCGACGAAGGGCGCGCTGCGGCCCCTGGTGCGTGTCTTGGCCCGGGAGCTCGCGCCGCGGGGCCTGCGCGTCAACGCCGTGAGCCCCGGCCCCGTCAGCACAGGCTTCTTCGCCCGCACCGGCCTGACCGAGGAGGACATCGCCGCCCTGGGCGGGGCGCTCTTGGCCCAGATCCCCTTGGCCCGCCTCGGCACCCCGGCGGAGGTCGCCGCCGTAGCGACCTTCTTGTTGTCCTCGGAGGCGAGCTTTGTGACGGGCTCGGAGTACGTCGTAGACGGCGGTACCTCCATGGCCTGAGCGGGCGCGGCCGCGGACGAAAAAACTCCGCGCGCGTCGCCGACGACGCCCACGCTGACGCGGCGCTGGGCGCCTCGGCCTCCAGCTTTCTCTACAGACGCACCCTCGCGGGAGGGGAATACTGCCCTCAGACGGCGCTGATCACGTCCAGCCCGGCGCAGCCGACCGCCAAAGCCATCACCAAGAGGAGTGCGTCATGTCCAAGAGCCCCTTCACCCTCATCCTCCTGTCTGCGGCGCTCGCCGCCTGCACCGACAAAGGGACCACCGACTCCAGCGACAGCGTGGCCCCGGACGACACCGCGGACTCCGTGGACTCCGTGGACTCCGTTGACTCCGTTGACTCCGAGACCAGCGACACCATCACCGCCGCCATCGCCGTGGTGGACGGGCTCCAGCCCCTCTACATCAAGGACGTGCCAGTGACCTTCGACGGGGAGACCACGATCACCGACGAGGATGGCTACGTCCAGCTGCAGCTCCCGAAGAACTCGGCGCTCACCATTCACGCCACGGGCCCCGGCTACATGGACGGCACGCTGCTGCTCTTCACCCTAGACGACGCCATCAACACCTACGTCCAGCTGATCTCGACCGCCGCCCGCGACGCCATCGCATCCCAGCTCGGGATCCCCTACGACCCCACAAAGGGCATTGTCGGCATCCAGGTCTACACCCGGGACGAGTCGGGCGGCGCGGTGCGCCTGGGAGGCGCCACGGTGGACCTCGACGTGGCCTACTCCGTCGCGTTGGCCAGCGACAACCGGAGCCCTGTTGGCCTCGCACAGAGCAACGTCACCGTCACGGAGTCCGAGTCCAGCGCGCAGATCAACTTCATCAACGTGACGGCCGGCCCGGTCAACGTCACCGTGACACCGCCGGCGCCCTACACCACCTGCACCTGGTATCGCGGAGACACCCGCTTGGAGGACTACGCCTTGGAGGTCGCGGCGGACACCCTCACCACCGGCTTCGTGTTCTGCGAGTGAGCGATCACGGGGGCCCCGAGCGGCGGCGGATCTATCACAATGAGAGGGTCACGCCCGCCTGCGCCGCGGACTCGGGCGCGCCTGCGCCGTCGTCATCGATGCGCAGCTCCGGCCAGGCCGCCAGCAGCTCCACAAACGCGCGGACCCGCGCGGGCGAGCGCCTGCGGCTGGGGGTGACGAGGTGCACCGGGCGCTGGCCGTCGTCGCCCTCGTGGTGCAGCACCTGGAGCTGGCCCGCGCGGATCGCGGCCCCGCAGACCAAGGTGGGCAGCCGCGCGACGCCGAGCCCATCCACCACCGCCGCCAGCACGAGCTCCAGATCGTTGACGACGAGCCTCGGCTCAACCCGGACGGACCGACCGCCGAAGGACCAGGTCTCGTGGGTTCGCATCCCGACACAAGGAAGCTCCCCCAACGAGTCGGGTGGCCGCGTCGGGTGCGCCGCCAAGAGCGCCGGGCTGGCGACAAAGACCACACGCCCCATGGTCAACAGCCGGGCGCTCAACGAGGAGTCGTCCAGGGGGCCGACGCGGATGGCGAGGTCAAACCCCTCGGCGATGAGGTCCACCTGGCGATCGGCGAGCAGCAGCTCCACCCGCACCCGGGGGTGCCGCGCCATAAACTCCCGCACGATCGGCGCCAGCAGGCGGCGACCAAAGAGCACCGGCGCGGAGATCCGCAGGGTGCCGACGGGCTGGGCATGGCGCTCGCGGGCCTCGTCGTTGGCCTCGGCGATCTGGGCCTCGATGGCCTGGCAACGCTGGAAGTAGGCAAGGCCAGCCTCCGTGGGGCGCACGGTGCGGGTGGTGCGCTCCAAGAGCCGCACACCTAAGGCCTCCTCCAAGCGGGCGATCCGCTGGCTGAGCCGCTGCTTGCTGAGCCCCAGGCTGCGGGCGGCGGAGGTGAAGCCGCCCTCACGCACCACCGCCACGAAGAGGAGCATGTCCGCAGGATCGAGGGGGTCCTCCATGATTGTCACGCTCCTATTGACAGTGTGTCGTTCTATCAGCGTATTGTCTATCTCGTTCCCGGCGCCGATGTTGGGCTCACAACCCCAAAGGAGCCACACATGCCCAACACCACCGCCCCCCTCGTCGTCGTCGCGGGCGCGAACGGCCGCCTCGGTCGGCTCATCGTCGCGTCTCTGCTCACCCAGCCCGGCGTGCGTGTGCGCGCCCTCGTGCGCCGCCCCGCCGAGGCCGCCGACCTCCGCTCCGACCGGGTCGAGCTTCACACCTTTGACCTCAGCACGGCCACCGACGCCGAGCTTGGCGCCGCCACCGCCGGGGCCTTCGCCGTCGTCTCGACTCTGCAGGGCGGCCCCGACGTCATCATCGACGGGCAGCTCAAGCTCATGGCCGCCGCCAAGGCCGCCGGGGCGCGCCGCTTCATCCCTTCGGACTACTCCTACAACATGTTCACCCTGCCGCCGGGGGTGAACATCAACACCGACTGGCGCCGGGCCTTCGCCGAGCGCGCGAGCGCCGCCCGGTCGGCGGACTTTGAGGTGGTCCACGTGCTCCAAGGCATCTTCATCGACCGCCTCGTGATGGGCTTCTTGGGCGTGCTCGACGCCGAGCGCCGGGTGATCCGCTACTGGGGCGACGGCCAGACGCTCATCGACTGGACCACCTGGGAGGACACGGCGGCCTTCACCGCCGCCGCGGCCTTGGACGAGCGCCCCGTGCCCGAGCGCCTGTTCGTGTCGGGGGATCGGCGGAGCCTGCTGGACTTCGCCGAGGCCTGGTCGGCGGTCTATGGCCCGCTGACCGTCGAGCGCCTGGGCTCGCTGGACGAGCTCAAGGCCGAGACGGCGAGGCGCCTCGCCACGAGCCCCCAAGATATGTACGCCTGGCTGCCCCTGATGTACGCCCAGGGCGTGTTCGGCGGCGAGGCGCTGCTCGGCCCCTCCGAGGCCGGGCGTTACCCCGAGCTGCGGCCCCTCACCGTCGCCGAGGCGATCGCGCGGGGGGTCGTATGAGCGCCGGGCCCCACCGCGCCGTCCGCGCCGTCATCCCCCGCCCCGAGCGGGCCCATGGCCCCGGCTTCAGCACCCGGTCCCTGCGCCCCCCGGCGGGCCTCAGCCTCGACCCGTTCTTGTCCTTCGACGAGTTCCACATGTCGATGCCGACCTTCCCGCCGCACCCCCACGCGGGGTTCTCGGCGGTGACGGTGATGTTGGAGGACTCGGCGGGGGCCTTCATCAACCGCGACAGCCTCGGCGACCGCAGCCGCATCGGCCCCGGCGACGTCCACTGGACCCAGGCCGCGGCGGGGATGATGCACGAGGAGGTGCCCGAGCAGCCCGGGGTGGACTGCCACGGCGTGCAGATCTTCGTGAAGCTCTCCCGGCAGCACGAGCTCGCGCCGCCCCGGGCCATGCACCTCAGCGCCAGCGAGATCCCGGTCATCACCTCGCCGGGCGCCCGCGTGCGGGTCGTCGTCGGCGCCCTCGGCGACGTCCGCGCCCCCATCGAGGGCCTGCTCACCCCCGCGCGCCTGCTCGACGTGACGATTGAGCCCGACACCACCCTGAGCCTCCCCGCGCCCGCGGGCTGGACGACCTTCGCCGCCGTGCTGCGCGGCGACGGGCTCGCGGAGGGCGCGCCCGGCGTGGCCTTCTCCGAGCACGACGGCGTGCTCTGGGCTGAGGAGGGCGAGCTCATCACGCTGACCGCTGGGGCCGAGGGCCTGCAGCTCCTCATGGCGAGCGGGCCGCCGCTCCGGGAGCCCGTCGTCTTCGCCGGTCCCTTCGCCATGAGCTCCAACGACCGCCTCGCCGCGGCGGGGGAGCGGTTTCGCCGCGGCGAGCTCGGCCGCCTGACGCCGTCCTTCGGAGGTGCACGATGAGCTTTGAGGTGGTCGCTGAGGTGACGATTCAGGCCCCGCCGAGCGCGGTCTGGCGGGCGCTGACCGACACGGCGCGCTGGGCGGAGTGGTGTACCTGGCTTCGTTGGGAGGGCGGCGCCATGGTCGTCGGGGAGCGGCTGTCCTTACGCCTGACCCCGCCGGACGGCGAGGGCTACACCTTCCAGCCCGAGGTGCTCCTCGCCGAGCCCGACCGCCACCTCGCCTGGGTGGGCCGTACCTTCACCGCCGGGGTGTTTGACGGCGAGCACCACTTCGTCCTGGACGACCTCGGCGACGGCCGAACCCGCCTCGTCAACCGCGAGCGGTACTCCGGCCTGCTCTCGCCGATCATGCGCCGGATCCCCGCGATGCAAGGCGCTGAGGCCGGGTTCGTGGCGATGAACGAGGAGATCCGCGCCCGGGCCGAGGCCTTGGCGCGTACTTGAGGCGCCCCCTCAGCCCCGGAGCCGCGCCGCCAGGGCCTCACCGACGCCCTTCGCCGAGCCGGGGTTCTGGCCGGTGATCACGCGGTCGTCCTCGACGACGAGGGCCTGCCAGGCCTTACGTTTGCGGTAGACCGCGCCGCTGTTGAGGAGCCGCTGCTCCAGCACGAATGGGATGAGCTCTAGGGTCTTCATCGCCTGCTCCTCCTCGACCGTGAACCCCGTCACCTGGCGCCCGTCCACCAGCCGCCGCCCGTCGCCGAGGGTCACCTCGGCCAAGGCCGCCGGGCCGTGGCAGACCGCGGCGATCACCCCGCCCCGGTCGTAGATCGCCGCGCTGAGGCGCTGGCTGTCTTTGTCCTCGACGAGATCAAAGAGCAGGCCATACCCGCCGGGGTAAAACACGGCGGCGTAGGCGGCGGGGTCCACCTCGGCCAAGGGCCGGGTGTTGGCGAGGGCCTCGGCGAAGCGCGGCGAGCTGAGCAGGCGCACGGTGAGCGGGTCGGCGTCGGCGCCATAGCCCGGCACGGGCCCGCCCTTGGGCGAGGCGAGCTCCCAGGCGAGCCCGGCCTCGTCCAAGACGTGCAGGGCGTGGGTCAGCTCAGGCCAGTAGGTGCCGTTGGGCTTGCCGCCCAGCTCGGCGTGGTTCGAGAGGATGACGAGGACAGGCTTGGACATGAGGACTCCGGGCGTGGTCAGGGAGGAGTGGGCGAGGTTTGTGTGGGCGGCGCCTCACACAACAGCAAGGTAGCCCCGGCGACTATGGCGGGGTAGAGCGGCAATTGCGCAGGACTTGTACAGCGCAGGAACAGATGATGCCCATCGAGCGCGCCGATCTCCAGGCCTTCCAGCTCACCGTCGAGCTCGGCAACTTCACCCGCGCCGCCCAGGCCCTCGGGGTGACGCCCCAGGCCGTGAGCCGGGCCGTGGCGCGGGTCGAGGCCGAGCTGCAGGTCCCGCTCTTCCGGCGAAACACCCGCCACGTCACGCCGACCGAGGCCGGGCGGGTGTACTACGCGGCCTGCGCGACGGCCCTCGGCGCCTTGGCCGCCGCTGAAGAGACGCTGCGCGCCCGCCAAGACGCGCCGACGGGGGTGGTGCGGGTGAGCGTGCCCACCACCTACGGCCACCACCGCTTCATGCCCCTGCTCGCCGAGTTCTGCCGCCAGCACCCCGGCGTCGAGGTCGAGGTGGACATCTCCAACCACAACGTGGACTTCGTGCGGGAGGGCTTCGACCTGGCGATCCGTATGGGTGAGCTCGGCGACGCCTCGTTCATCGCCCGCCCCCTGGGGGACTTCACTCTGGGCGTGTTCGCCAGCCCGGCCTACCTCAACGAGCGCGGCGCGCCCCAGACCCCCGACGACCTCCACCAGCACCGGATCGCCGTGTTCATCCTCCCGCGCACGGGCCGGGCGATGCCTTGGGCGCTCTCGCCTGGCCCGACCTTGCTGCACCTGCCCGCCGCCGTGCGGGTGCGCAGCGACGTGCTCGGCCTGATCGGCTTCGCCCGGGCCGGGGGCGGCCTCGTGCAGACCTACCACTTCTTGGTCGAGGGGGAGCTGGCCCGGGGAGAGCTCGTCGAGGTGCTCAAGCCCTACGCCGGGCACACCCGGCCGTTCTCGCTCATCTACCCCCGGGAGGCCCTCGCTCGCCCTGCCGCGCGGGCCTTGGTGGACTTTTGGGTGGCCCGCGCGCGGCGTGGGGCCAAGGGCTGATCTTCTTGTTGCGCTCGTCGATTAAGTTGTATATACATCAATCCATGAAACAAGCCCACCGCATCGCCCAAGAGTGCCTGCTCATGCGCAGCCGCCGCCTCTCCCGGGTGGTCACCAAGCTCTACCTGGAGCGAATGGAGGGCGTCGGGCTCTCCGTGGCGCAGTTCACCCTGCTCGCCGCCATCGGCTCCAACCCCGGCGTGCGGGCGGCGGACCTCGCCCCGGCCTTGGACCTTGAGAAGTCCACCGTGTCCCGGGAGCTCGCCGCGCTCACCGCCGAGGGCCATGTGCTCACCGAGGCGCTCGGCGGGCGGTCTCAGGGGCTTCGGCTCTCCGAGTCTGGCGCGGCCCTGCTCGCCGAGGCCTTCCCGGTCTGGGAGGAGGCCCAGGCCGCCGTGCGCCGAGAGCTGGGTGAGCTTGGTGAGGCCTTGCTCCACCACTTCCCTGGGCGCTGAGCCCGCTCATCACGCGTCTCTTCGCATCATAAGTTGTATATACAACAAAACGAGGTCCCGATGAACACCCCACAGCGCCGCCCCGCCCCGCCGCCGCCCCAGACCGACCCGCCGGAGTCGGGTTGGCTCCTCAACCTCGCCCGAGAGGCCGGGGCCGACGACGTGGCCATCGTCTCCGTGGACCACCCCGAGCTCACCGCGGAGCTCCCCCACATCCGGGCGGCGCTGCCCTCGGCGCGCACCCTGCTCACCTACGTCGTGAAGACCTCCCGGGCCCCGGTGCGGGCGCCCCAGCGCTCCGTGGCGAACGCCGAGTTTCACCGGGCCTCGGACCGGGTGGACCATGTCGGCGACGTGATCGTGCGCGCCCTGGAGGCCCGGGGGGTGGCCGCGCTCTCGCCGCCCGTAGGCTTCCCGATGGAGATGGACCGATTCCCGGCCCGGGGCTGGGTGGTGAGCCACAAGCTCGTCGCCCAGGCCGCGGGGCTCGGCAAGATGGGGCTCCACCGCAACGTGATTCACCCCCAGTTTGGCAGCTTCGTGCTCTTGGGCACGGTGCTCATCGGCGCGGAGGTGCTCGCCGAGCTGCGGGCCTTGGACTTCAACCCCTGCGTCAACTGCCGACTGTGTGTGGCGGCCTGCCCTGTCGGCGCCATCGAGCCCAGCGGGCGCTTCGACACCGCGGCCTGCCTCACCCACAACTACCGGGAGTTTATGACCGGCTTCAACGACTTCGTCGGCCAGATCACCGAGAGCGAGGACCGCTGGGCGTACCGGGCGAAGGTGGGCCAGGCTGAGTCGGCGAGCTGGTGGCAGAGCCTCACCTCGGGGCCCCACTACAAGGCGGCCTACTGTGTGGCGGCCTGCCCCGCGGGGGACGACGTGATCGGGGCGTTCTTGGCCGACAAGAAGGGCTTTGTGGGTGAGGTCGTCGAGCCCCTGCGCGCCAAGGCCGAGCCGATCTATGTCATGCCCGGCACCGACGCCGAGGATCACGTCAGCAAACGGTACCCCCACAAGACCCTGCGCCGGGTGGAGGGCGGTCTGTACGTCGAGACCGTCGCGGGATTCCTCAGCGGGGCGCCGATGCTCTTTCAGGCGCGGCGCAGCCGGGACGTGCGGGTGAAGCTCAGCTTCCAGTTCACCGGGGACGAGGCCCAAGCGGCGACGATCACCATCGCCGATGGGCGGCTCCGGGTAGAGCCCGGCCTCGCCGAGGACGCCGACGCCCAGGTGACCGTGGATGGCCGGGCCTGGGTGGAGCTCCTCTCCGGGCGCCGCAACCCCATCTGGCTCGTGTTGACCGGCGCGCTCAAGATCCGCGGCGACCGCGCGGCCTTGGACCGCTTCCAGTCCTGCTTCCCCGCCCGCGCCTAAGCCCCCCAGCCCTGGAGCCCGATCATGCCTTCCCCCACCCCTTGGGCCGTGCTCACCGGCGCGTCCTCTGGCATCGGCCGCGCCTTGGCCCCCAAGCTCGCCGCCCGGGGCTACGGCCTCGTGCTGGTCGCCCGAGACGCCGAGGCCCTCGGCAGCCTCGCGGCGACCCTGGCGGTCCCCACACGCATCCTCTCCTTGGACCTCTCCGCGCCGGACGCTTCGGCCCGGCTCGGCGCGGAGACGGCGGAGCTCGACGTGGGCCTCGTGGTGCTCAACGCCGGGTTCGGCAGCGCCGGGCCCTTCCTTCAAGCCGACGCCGCCGCGGATCAGGCCCAGCTCGCGGTGAACTGCGCGTCGGTGCTCGGGGCCTGCCACGTCTTCGCGCCGCGCCTCGTCGCGCGCCGGTCGGGCGCCCTCGTGCTCGTGGGCTCGGTGCTGGGGTTCCAGGGGGTGCCCGGCCAGGCGACCTACGCGGCGACCAAGGCCTTTGTGCAGGCCCTCGCCGAGGGGCTGGCGCCGGAGCTCGGCGCGAAGGGCGTGAGCGTGCTCTGTGTCGCCCCCGGACCGACCCACACCGGCTTCGCCGCCCGCGCCGGGATGCGGATGGGCCGCGCCGACGCCGCCGAGGACGTGGCGGCGGAGATCTCCACGGCCATCGGCCGCAAAGGCACACAGTTCCCGGGGCTCATGGCGAAGCTCCTGCGCTGGGGGGTGCTGACCTTGCCGCGGCGGTTGAGGACGTTCATCTTTGGGCGGGCGGTGGCGGGGATGATCGGCGGGTGAGGCGGTCTCCGGGCCGCGTTGTCCACCGTGTCAGGCGGCGTGAGGGGGTTGGGCTCGATGAGGCGTCGGAGGGCACGGTGGCCGGGCCGCGTTGAGGCGAGATCGTGAACGGGCAGAACGTCCCGCCCCCTCTTGCCAAGGCGGTCGCCGCTGGCTACGTCGAGGCGATGTCGTGCATGAACCGCACAAGAAGCTGAACGAGGCTTCCCCTAGCTCGCGCCGCCCGGTCGTCCGGGTCGGTGTGCCCTCGTTCATCTCTGTGACACGGCTTCGTTTATGCAGACCTCTGACTCCGCCGCGCGCGCCGCTGGCGCCGCGCGCTCGTTCACTCTGTTCTTGTTCTTCGACAGCTTCGCCCAGGCGATCGTCACGCCGCTCCTCCCCCGCCTCGCCACCGACGTTCAGCGCGGGGACGTCGCCGCCGCCGCCCTGCTCCTCGGCGTCTTGGAGCTGTGCTGGGCGCTGCCCCAGGTCTTCGCCGCGCCTTGGCTGGGCGCCTGGTCGGACCGTGTGGGGCGAAAGCCGGCGCTCGTGCTCTCGGCCGTCGGCATCGCCGCCGAGATCCTCCTCGACGCCTGCGCCCAAGGACCGGGGTGGCTCGTCCTAGGACGGCTCCTCTGTGGGGTTTGTTGCGCCGGGCAGGCCGTCGCCTTCGCCGCCCTCGCTGACCTGCACACCCCCGCCGAGCGGCCCGCCGCCTTCGCCCGAGGGGCCGCGGCGCTCTGGGCGGGAATCGTCGTCGGCCCGGCGCTCGGCGGGCTCTTGGCCGAGCTGGGGCTGCGCCTGGCCTTCGGGGTCGCCTTCGGCGTGGCGCTGATCGCCTTGGCCCTCGCGCTCACCGCGCCGGAGACCCGACCGGCGGCGAACACACACAGTCCGATGGACGGGCCCGCCGCCGCCCCGAGGCTGAGCCTCTCGACGCTCCGCGTGGCCCCGGTGCTCGGCGTCGCCTTCGCGCTCACGGCCATCGCGGTGCAAGGTGTCGATCAGCTCATCGTGCTGTACACCGAGCGCCGGTACGCCTGGACCTCGCTGCATTTTGGCCTCGTGTGTACGGGCGTCGCCGCCGTGGGCTGGTGGGCCCAGGGGTGGCTGGCGCCGCGGCTCTTTGAGCGCCTCGGCGCCGTGCGGGCGGCGGGGGTCGGGCTCGTGTTTCAGGGCGCGGGCGCCTTGGGGGTGGCCGCGGCCGCCACGGGAGGGCCGTTCACCTGGGCCTACGCGGCGTCAATGATCGGCTCGATCGTGAGGCCCGCGCTGGGCGCCGCGCTCTCGGAGCGTGTGCCCGAAGATCGCCAAGGGGAGCTGCAAGGCGCGCTCTCGGCGCTCGGCGCTGGGGCGTCGGTGATCGCGCCGCCGGTCTTCGCTGGGCTGTTTGTGTGGGGTCTGGGCCTCGGCGGCGCGTGGATCGCGCTCCCTGTGCTCGTGAGCGGTCTGCTGCTGCTCTCGGCCTGGGGGATGCTCCTGGCCTTCGGGCCCCAGGACCCACGGCCCGGCGGCTGAGCCGCCCGCATCTCGACGGGGGGCGGCGTGTCGGCTACACGGGAGCCCTACGCCAAACCCCCGGCGCGGAGCGACGAATGAGCGAGACCTCCCCCATCGAGCGCGCCCTGGTCACCGGCGGCGCCGGCTTCTTGGGCCGGGCCCTGGTCGCGGCCCTGCGCGCCCGTGGGGTCACGACGCGAGTGCTCGACCTCCGGCCTCACCGCGACGCGCCGAGCGTCGTCGGCGACGTGGCCGACCCCGAGGCCGTGGCCCGAGCCGTGGAGGGCGTGGACACGGTCTTCCACACCGCGGCGCGCATCGACTGGAGCCTCAACAAGACCGCCCAGCTCGAGCGCGCCCACGTCGAGGGGACAGCCACGGTGGTCCGCGCCTGTGAGGCGGCCGGCGTCGCCCGGCTCGTCCACACCTCGTCCGTGGACGTGATGTCCGGCGGCGGCCCTTACGACGGGGGCGACGAGTCCTTGCCCCTGCCCACCCGGCACTATGACGACTACAGCCGCACCAAGGCCATCGCCGAGGGGCTGGTCCTCGCCGCGGACCGACCGGGCGGGCTCCGCGCCTGTGCGCTCCGGGTGGCGAACATCTGGGGGCCCGGCGACCCGATCCTCGTCCCCCGCTTCGTCGACATGGCGCGCCGGGGGCCCCTCGTGGGCCTCGGGGACGGCGCCGCCCGCTATGGCTTCGTGTACCTGGACAACGCCGTCGACGCGCACCTGCGGGCCGCCGACGCCTTGGCCGCCGACGCCCGCGGGGACGGGCCCGGCGCCGGGGGCGAGGCGTTTTTTGTGTCCGACGACCCGCCGATCAACTTCTTTGAGTTCTTTAGCCCCATGCTCGCCGCCCTCGGCCTCCGGTCGCGCTGGTGGTGGATGCCGGCCTGGCCGCTCCGCCCGATCGCCATCGCCTGGGAGACCGCCAACCGCTGGAACCTCACCGGCGACACCCCGCCCGCCTTGACCCGCTTCACCCTCGACGCCGTCTCTCAGCCGTTCTGGTTCCGGGCGGACAAGGCGCGTCGGGTGCTCGGCTGGGCCCCGGTCGTCCCCCCGGACCTCGCCTTGGCCACGACGGTCGCCTGGGCCCGAGCCGAGCTTCTCCCGGCACGATGAGCGGGTTTGCGGCGAGTTGTGCGGCGCGATAGGCCCATCGCCCCTCAAAAAAACAGGAGCGCCCTCATGCGTATCGGCGTCGTCGGAGCGGGCGCGGCCGGCCTCGTGTCCGCCTGGCTCTTACAAGACGCCCACGACGTCGTGCTCGTCGAGGCGGGGAGCCGCCCGGGCGGCCACGCGGAGACGGCCCAGGTGGAGGTGGACGGCGGCGTGCTCGACGTGGAGCTGGGGCCGCAGTTCTTCTTTCGGGAGGGCTACGGCGGCCTGCACGCCCTGCTCAACCGCCTCGGCCTGGCCCCGACGCTGCAGCGCATCAGCATGTCGGTCACCCTCGGCGAGCCCCAAGGCACCCTCGCGCTGCCGCCGCTGAGCCTCCCCGCCCTCGGCCAGCTCCTCAACATGAAGAGCCTCGGGCAGCTCCTCTGGTTCGTGCGCTTCGGCTGGGGCGGCGAGGCGGTGATCCGTGAGCAGGACTGGACCCTGAGCGTGCAGGGCCTCGTCGACCGCCTGGGCGCCCCACGCGATGCCGCGGAGGGCCTGATCATCCCCCTCGTGGCGGCGAGCTGGGGCGTCTCCGTCGAGCAGGCCCGGGCCCTCTCAGCCTACAGCGTCGCCCGGGTCATGGGCCTGCGCCCCACGCGCCTCCCCCACACCCACACCGTGCCCGGCGGCCTCGGCGCCTACGCCCACGCCCTCGTCACCGACTCGCCCCGGCTCACCCTGCGCCTCAACAGCCCCGCGCGCGCCCTGCGGCCGCTCCCTGAAGGCGGCCTCGCTCTGGACGCGGGCGACCGGGTGGAGCGTTTTGACGCCGTGATCCTCGCCTGCGACTGGCGCGCCTCGGCGGCGGCCTGCCGCGACGCCCCGGCCCTGGCCGAGTGGAGCCGCGCCTTCGCCGCCTTTGAGGACTACGACACGACCATCGCCGTGCACCGCGACCCCCGCCTCATGCCCCCGGATCGGCGCCTGTGGCAGGTCGGGAACGCCGACCTCGTCCCGGGTCGGCGGCCCCGCAACACGGTCTGGTCCGGGGTCTCCGTCGGGGCGGACCTGTTCCGCACCTGGCTGCGCCCTGGCGAGGACGCGCCCCCGGGCAGCTTAGAGACGCGCAGCTACAAGCACGTCTTGATGACGACGGAGCACCACGCCCGCCAGCAGGCCCTCGCCCGCCTGCAAGGCCAGGCCGGGGTGTGGGCCGCGGGGATGTACACCGACGGCGTCGATAACCACGAGAGCGCGATCCGCTCGGCGGTGAAGGTCGCCCAGGCCTTCGACCCCGAGGGGGAGCGGCTGCGCTGGCTCGCCGAGCGTGTGAGCGTTTAAGGCGGCTCAGGTCACCACGAAGGGCGGCCAAGGCGCGGGCGCCTCCGAGGAGCGCCGCGGCGCCTCGGTGAGCCGCACCCGCAGCCCCACGGGCATGGTCACCGGGGTGCTGCGCACCTTGAGGGTGTAGCCCGGGGGGTGAAGCTCCAGCTTGAGCGTGTGCAGCAAGGTCGCGAGGGTGACCATGAGCTGGGACTGGGCGAAGCGCGCGCCGAGGCAGGTGTGGACCCCGGTGCCAAACGGCGCGTAGGCCCCGGCCCGGGCGTGCTCCCGGCGCGGCTCGGCGTAGCGGTCGAGGTCGAAGGTGTAGGGGTCCGGGAACAGCTCTGGCAAAAAGTGCGGCACCGCCGTCGCCATGAAGAGCTGCTGCCCGGCGGCGATGTGGCGCCCGGCGAAGCTGAACTCCTTCTCGACGTAGCGTGGGGCGAGATAGGCCACGGGGTACATGCGCAGGGTCTCCATGATGAGCCAGCGCAGCGCCTTCATGCCCTTAAACGCCTCCCAGCTCGGCGTCTCCTCAGCGGCGAAGACCTCATCGACCTCAGCCATCACCCGGGCCCGCACCTCGGGCCGCGCGAGCACGTTGAACAGCGCGAAGGCGCTCGTGTTGGACGCCGTGTCGATGCCGCCGAACAGCGGGCCCAAGGTGAGCAGGCGGAGGTTCTCCTCCTGGATGAGGTCGCCCCGGGCCACGGCGGCGATGGCGTCGTCTACGAGGTCGTTGCGCCCCTCGACGGGCTCCGCGCGGTGCCGGGCCACGACGCCTTCGGCGTAGCGGAGGAGGCGCCGCTTGGCGCGACGGTAGGCCGGCCACAGCAGCACCGCCGGGGGCCACTGGCGCATCACCCGCACCGAGAGCGCGCCACGAAACACCCGGATGAGGTCGTCGAGCACCTCGGCCACGTCGTCTTGGTTGTGGAGGAGCAGGCCGACCTGCTCGGCGAGGAGGAGCTGGAAGAGGCGCTGCACGTCGAGGGTCTGGCCCGCGGCGAGGGCGCCGAGGCGGCGGCGGACACCCCGCACCACCTCGGGCACCCGGGTCTCGAGGTGGTCTGCGGAGTAGCTGGGCGTCTGGATACGCCGAAGCCGCTTGTGCACGTCCCCGTCGGCGCTGGCCAAGAACAGCTCCCCGCCGAGCTCCTCGCCGAAGCCCCCGAACACCGGGCCGTTTCGTAGGTGCGCCCGCTCGTTGCCGATCATGAACTGGTTGGCCTCGGCCCCGGCGAGGACCACAAACCGGCGGTTGAGCACGTTTAAGGCGAAGACCGGGCCCAGGGCCATGTGCGTCTTGACCAAAAACTGCAGGGGGTCGCTGAGCATCGGGCGCAGGCTGCCCAGGAGCGGCAGGCCAGGGGCGACGGGCAGCTCGGGGGTGAGCGCATCGGGCATTCGGGGCCATCCGGGCGGCGCGGGGTGAGATTTGCGCCGCCGCACATGTACCACGCGGGCGCTGGTGGGCGATACTCTCTGGGTGGTCCTCACGAGTCCTCACGCGCCCCCGCGCTTGGAGCCCCGATGCACCCCGCCCCCTTGCCCCTCGCCGCCCGCCCCTGGGACGTCGCCTTGGCCGCCGCCCTGCTCAGCATGGCGGCTGGTGGCGCGATGTTTGACACCCTCGTCGTCTTTGACCTGCCGATCCATCCCGACGCCGAGAGCCCCCTGGGCCGGGCCGCGTACGCCTACGCCTCCCGCGCCGACCCGCTCTTGCTGCTGAGGCCGTTCTGGGCGCGGGTGTGCCTCACCGCGTCACTTTTCGTGTTCATCCCCTTCTACGTCGTGGCCGCGGCGGCGCTGCTGCGCGCCTGGGCGTGGATTCAGCTCCCGGCGGTGATCGTCGGCAGCGTCGTGTTCGGCTTCACCGGGGTCTTGATGTTGGGGGTCGAGCTCTTCGGCCCCCCTGGCGAGCGCACGCCCGACCCGGCGCTATGGCTCGCCTTCAACGCCCCCTACGCCCTCATCCCGCTGTGGCTGATCGCCCGGATGCGCCGACCCGATCCCTTCGCGCGGCGGTTCTGAGGGCTCGGCGTGGACATCGCGGGGGCTCTCTTAGTCCGCCGCCTTCTTCGCCCTGGCCCTTCCGACGCGACAACACCAGCGGAGCTTGGCGCCGTTAGGCGCCGCGCACGCGCTTCGGCGGGCGTCTTGAGGGCGGCCAAGCGCGGCGACGAGCGGTCGGCGTTGAGCGCTGGGCGCTCGCTGGGATAGACTCCTGGCCATGAGCAAGCTCCGCACCCCTTGGATCGAGCCGGTCAGCGTCAAGCCCGAGCACTTCGTCAACCGCACAAAGGATCGCGCGCGGCTTCGGGCGCTCTTGGAGGCGCACATCGCCTACAAGACGCGCGGAGCGCTCGTGCTGATCGGCGGGGAGCGGGGCATCGGCAAGTCGATCTTCGCCCGCACGGTGCTCGCCGAGGTCGGCCAGAGCTTCCCCGATGACGTGATCACCGTCGTCGTCCCCGCGCGCTCAAAGTCGCTGATCAACATCATGCGGGAGTACGCCAAGGAGCTGGTGAAGGCGGGCCGGTCGATGGCGAAGCGTCGCGAGTGGCCGACCACCTGGGGTGAGCGGTGGCTCAACCCCTTACAAGAGCTCGCCTTCAACGAGCAGATCACGCGGCAGGCGAGCGCGCTCGTCGCGCGAGAAGTAGGCGCGGACGGAGAGCTGTCGGCCGGGCTGTGGACGGTCCTGCAGGGCAAGAGCGGCTTTCAGTGGAGTGAGCGGCGTGAGCAAGGCCAGGTGACGGAGCACAGCCTCACGGTCACGCCGACGCTGCTCGCCGAGGCGATCAACGTGGTCCTCGCGGAGCTCGCCGAGCGGCTCACGGTGCTGGTGTTCTTTGACGATCTGGACCAGGCCAGCGGCATGGACACCGCCGAGCGGGCCAAGGACACCTTTGACCTCGTCCTGGGCCTCGGGCCCGCGATTCATCTCATTCACTTGCGCAGCGAGGTGAAGTTCCCGGACGTGCGACGCGAGCACGACGACCCCTTGACCCTGGGCGGGCTAGACGCCGACGAGCTGAACGAGCTCCTGCGCCGCCGCGCGGACGCCACCTTAGAGGAGGATCGGCGCCTCGTGCGAAGCGACGCGGGCTGGGCGCCGCTGCGGCGCCTCTGCGCCTCGACGGGGAACCCCTTGGTGCTCCTGCGCTGGGTCAAGGCCCTCGCCGACCTCGTCGATCACTGGCCGCCGCCCGAGGACTGGATGAGCCCAACGAGGCTCCGAGCGCTCGCCCTGCAAGCGGCGGCGATGGACGAGCTAAACGACGACGACGTGCGCCGCTTGGGCCTCACCCTCGATCGTCTGGGCGAGGTGTTCACCGAGACCGAGCTGCTCGCCGGGCGCCGCGCCACCGACACGCGCCCTGGGGAGCCGCTAACGCCGACCTTCCTCGCGCAGCTCCGACACCACGAGCTGATCGTGCCCGTAGACCGCTTTGACCCCAGCCGTGGCCTCAGGATCGACCCGATCATCTCCTTGATTCGCCCGAGCCGCGCCGAGATGATCCGGTCCTATCGATGAGGCTCTTTGACCTCTGCACCCTGCCGCCAAGCCAAGACCTCGGGGACTCAGACGCCGCGCCGCTCACCCTGCCCTCGTTCATTCCCCTCCACCGCCACGAGGCCATCATCCAGTACTGGGCGCGGTCGCGCCTGCCCTCGGGCTTCGCACGGGTAGAGGTGGACTGGCGCGGCGCGCTGTACACGAACAGCGAGAAGACGCTCAATCGTCTCGTGACGCGCCAAGGCGCGGCGAACGTGGCGCTGATCGTGCGGGTGCTCGACCCCGACCTCGATCTGGAGGCCGTCACCCGTGAGCCCACGATCATGCAGTTTGATCATGTGCTCATCACCTGCCCACAGCCCGCGATGGGCGTGCGGCTCGGTCGGCTGCGGCACATGGCCGCCAGCGTCACTGAGCACCTTGAGCGGGCCTACGCCGCGCTGCTCACGACCCACCCGCTGAGCCGAGACGCCTGGCCCCACGCCGCGGCGGTCTGCCGCGCGCTCTTCGACCCCGTCGAGTGTGTGGAGGTGGCCTGCTCTCTGGCGTCGATGCAGCTTGAGGGCCTCGCCGCCGAGCGCTGGCCGAGCGCGCTGCGCGCGGGCGTGGCGCAGCGTCAGCTCGGGCTGCTGCCCAATCGTGAGCTGGTGGCCTTGCTCGCCGTGCTCGCCGGTTGGGACGCCACCAAGACCGCGGGTGTGCTGCCCCCCGGGGTCTCCGCCGAGGCCGCGCGGGCGGAGCTTCAGGAGCGTGGTGTGCTCGTCGGCGACCGGCTGAGCGGCTGGGCGGCCTGGCTTCACGATCAAGAGCTGGTCCGAAGCCTGCTGGGCCCCACCCTCCCGTCGGCGAGCCGCCGAGGCGCGCCCTGGGACGACCCGCTGCGCGCCGTGTTTGAGGCCCTGGGCGCGCCGTATGATCGACCAGAGCAGGCCCCCGCGGCGCGCCTGCGCTGGCGTGACGCCGAGGCGAGCCGCGTGACCGGCGCCCTCGACCGCGCGCGCTGGGAGCTGGACCGCGCCGACGAGCTGACCCGCAGCGTAGGCGGCAAGCTGGCCGCGGAGAAGCTCGTGGCCGTGGCGCGGCTGCGGCGGGATGAGGGGCAAGACGAGCTCGCCGAGGCGCTCTACCGGGCGGCCCTCGACCTCGATTCAGACTGTGTGGACGCGCTCGCGGAGCTGGGCTGGCTGATGTCGGAGGTCTACGAGGACTTTGAGGAGGGTGCGGCGCTTCTACGAAGAGCCATCGTCCTAAACCCAGATGATGCGGGCGTGCTGGTTAACGCGGCGGAGATCGTGGGGGGTGAGCTTCAAGAGTATGACGAGGCGGACCGTTACATGATGCGCGCAGCGCGTCTGAGACCAGTTGATGAGCACATTGTGGAGGCGATCTCCGACTATTTGGTTGGACAGAGACGATTCCAACAGGCCACCGCCCTCATCCGCGACGCACTACGTTTAAATCCCACGAGCCAACTTTTGAATCAGCGGATGGACATGCTCGGGAGAACGTACTCAATGGCCAAGCGTAAGAAGGAGTAGACCGATCTGACGAACGAGCCGCGATTTACTCCGGTGACGCCCCAATAAGGGCCATGCCCTGCGCGACCTCTCGCTTGGTGGCACAACGCCCCTCGTGCGCGCCCCCGAGGGCCTGGAGGGGTGGACGCTCACGCTGCGCTCGGCTCGACGCGAGCCCAACCCCAAGCGCCACAGATGCAGTCCACAGCCCCGGGGCGTGACGCGCGGGTTTGAGGTTCGGCGCGACGCCGAGCAGCGCCTTCTTGACCACGCGCCCCCACAACACGCCGAGACGCTGCGCCTGGAGCTGAGCTTCTACTTTTATGCCCACCAGCTCACCCCCCAGCCGTTGCAGCGGGGCTTAGACCCCTGGGTACGACGACGTCTCCACGACGAGGCCCCCGAGCGCCTGCTCCCGCCGCTCCAGGCGATACGGAGGCTGCTGGAGGCCGGGGTGCGCTCCCCGGGCTTTGACCTCAGCGCCAACGTCGAGGCCGCGCGCCGCGACGGGCACCCCCACGCCGACCGGGTCGCTCTCCTC
>JAKLKD010000044.1:32725-37260 GCA_023150845.1 Myxococcota bacterium
GTGTCACCCCGTCGCAGCGCCACGAGCCGACCGCCGGGACTCAGCGCGCCGCGAGGCCGCGCCCGCGTAAAGCAGCCGGAGGGGGCCATCGAGGCGAGACGCCTGGGCCCACGACGAGCGCCCAACCCCAAGCGCCACAACGCTTCTGGGGGACGTCAAGTGACGGCGGCTACGCGCGCAGGAGAGACTCTCTAAACTCTCGCTAGGGCTCCGCGCTCGCAGAAAAGACCCCATAGACTCTCGGCGAGGCCTCCGCGCTCGCAAGGCAGACCTCCAAACGCTTCGGCTGGGCGGTCATGCTCACTGAGCAGACCACCCCCGCACGCCAGCCACCCTCACGCCGCGCCCACCCTCACCCACCAGACCCGCGTCGCCAGCGCCGCGCTCGCCTCGGCCTTCACCCGCTTGAAGCCCCCGTCAAACTCCATGATCGCCGCGCGCTCCTCAAGCTCCATCGCGGCGTCCGGGGGCCAGTCCTCCGTCGCCAGGGGCAGGCCAGCGCCGCGAGCGAGGAGCGCGCGCAGCTCCTCACGGCGGGCCTTGAGCTCGGCGAGGAGCTCTGGGGGCATGGCGCGGCCGCCGCCCCGCAAGGCGACCTCGTCCCCTTTGAGGTAGGGCACCGCGCCCTCACGCAGGAGGCGCAGCATCAGCTCGGCGGCGGTCGTGGCCATGGGGGCTCCCGGTCTTGGGGACTCGCCTGAATCTTCGCACAGGCGGCGCCGCGCCCAGGCCCGGCCTTGACCGCGGAGGTGCCGGGCGCTGGCGCGGATCCCCTCGCGGCGCCTGGGAGCGGGCGTTATGGGGGCGCGCCGAACGTCCCCCTCTCACCCGGACCCGCATGGCCTCTCCCACTCACGGCACCCGCGAGCCCGGCGCGCTGGGACTGAGCGCGGGCCTCGGCGCGGCGCTCGTCGCCCTCGTCGCCGCCGAGCTCGGCCTGGCCCCGGCCCTCGCCCTCGCCGCGGCCCTCGGCGTCGGCATCGGGCTCTGGGCCAAGGCCCGCGCCGATGGTAGGGCCGCCCGGCTGCAGGAGCTGAGCGCCAAGGCCATGAAGGAGGCCGAGGGCAAGCCGCTTGGCGCCGAGGCTAGCCCCATCCGCCAGATCGACGAGGCGATCTCCGCGCTCACCATGAGCCTCGCCCAGCAGCGCCGCCACCGCGACATCGAGTCCGCCAGCCTCCAGTCGAGCGTCGGCGGCCTCGTCGTCGTCGATCGCCGCCTGCAGGTCCGGGCGATCAACCCCGTCGTGCGCCAGCTCCTCCCCGCCGTGCCTGAGCCCGTCGGCCGCCCGATCATCGAGGCCGTGCCCTACGCGCCCCTGGCCCAGGTGCTTGAGGAGGCCATCCAGAAGGGTGAGCCCGTCGAACAAGAGCACATCTCCGGGCGGTTTGATCTGCTCCTGCGCGCCGTGCCGCTCGGCGAGGCCGGGGGCGCCATCGCCGTGCTGCTCGACATCACCACCGCGCGCCGGGCCGAGCGCAGCCGCTCTGACTTCGTGGCGAACGTCTCCCACGAGCTGCGCACCCCGGTCACCTCGATCATCGGCTACGCCGAGACGCTCCTCGACGACCCCGACGCCTTGCCTGAAGACAGCCGAGAGATGGTCGAGGCCATGCACCGAAACGCCACCCGGCTGTTCCGGATCTTCGACGACCTGCTCCAGCTCGCCCGCATCGAGGCCCGGCAGAAGGACATGCCTCTGGAGCGCCTCCCCCTCGCCGAGCTCGTCGAGGACGTCGTGGACCTGCACGCCGACGCCGCCGAGGCCCGGGAGGTCGAGCTGAGCGTCGAGCTGCCGCCGGGGCTCTGCGCCCGGGTCAACCGCGAGGCCTTCACCCACATCCTCGGCAACCTCGTCGAGAACGGCGTCAAGTACACCCAGGCCGGGGGGCGGGTGAAGGTCAGCGCCCACACCGACGGCGACCGGGTGATCCTGGAGGTGGACGACAACGGCCCCGGCATCGACCCGGTCCACCACGCCCGCATCTTTGAGCGCTTCTACCGCGTCGACGTCGGGCGCTCCCGGGCCGCGGGCGGCACGGGCCTCGGCCTCTCCATCGTCAAGCACCTCTGCCTCGCCACCCACGCCAAGGTGAGCGTGCGCTCCCTGCCCGGGCGGGGCTCCACCTTCGTGCTCAGCCTGCCCACCTGAGCCTCGCACCCCTCGAAGGGCGAGCTTGTTTCAGGAGGAATTGCGCACCTGTCACGGGCTCGTCACCCCTCCTCGCTACATAGGGGAGTGGAGACCTGCATCGTGCTCTTTGTGCCCTCGCTCCGCGCCCTGACGCTGTGCGCCCTCGCCTTGGCCGGCCAGGGCTGCGCCCGTCCCCTGCGGGTTCAGGGCTCGGAGAGTGAGCTGGCCTTGATCGTGCGCCTCGCCCAGCGCTTCGCCGAGGCCCAGCCCGGCGTCGGCGTGACGCTCAGCGGCGGCGGCTCGGCGGCTGGGGTCACGAGCCTCATCGACGGCGCCGTAGACGTCGCCACGGTCTCCCGCCCGCTCTTGCCGACGGAGCGTGTCGAGGCCGCCCGCCGCGGGGTGCGGCTGACCGCCACGCCCTTCGCGCTCGACACCATCTGCGTCGTGGTTCACCCCGACAACCCCGTCCAGGCCCTCCACCTCGACGAGCTCGGCGCGATCTTGCGCGGGGAGACGACACGCTGGGAGGCGCTGGGCGGCGCGGGGCCGATCTCGCTCTATGGCCGCCCGTCGAGCTCCGGGACCTGGTCCTTGCTGCGGGAGCGGGTGGTGCAGGGGGACTACACCCCGGCGATCCGCGCCTTAGGGGGCAGCGCCGCCGTCGTGCAGGCCGTCGCCGCCGACCCCCACGGCCTCGGCTACGCCGCGCTGAGCTATGTGCGCCACGCCGGGGGCAGCGTGCGCGCCCTCGGCCTCGTCGTTGCGGAGGGGGAGGCCCCCCTCGACCCCCGAGACGAGGCCGCCGCCCGGGCCGGGGACTACCCCCTCACCCGCTCCTTGAGCCTCGTCACCTTGGCGGATCCGCTCCCGGAGGCCGAGGCGCTCGTGGCCTTCGCCCAAGACACGGACGGCGCCGAGCTCATCGCCGAGGCCGGGCTCTTCCCCCTGGAGGCGGGCCATGCTGAGCCCTGAGCGCAGCCTCGCCCCGCCGGAGCCCGCCGAGGGCGTGCGCCTGAGCCCCTGGCGCCCGCCGGTCTCCGACGCCGAGCGCGCCCGGCACGATCGGCGGATGCGCGCCGTCGTCACCGCCGGGGCCGGGGTCGTGGGCCTCCTGCTCGCGGCGTTTCTGGGCGTGATCACGGTGAACGGCCTCTCGGCGATGTTGCCCATCGCCCCGGTGGATCCGGCGCTCTTTGGGGAGGCCGGGCTCAACGCTGCAGAGTCGGCGCGGGCGGCGGCGGCGCTCGGCGGCTGGGAGGGCATGAGCGCGGGGCTGCTCCGCGGCGCGCGCTGGGCGCCACAGGCGCTCGACACCCCGAGCTTCGGGGCCTTGGGGCTCTTGCGCTCCACCGCGCTCACCACGGGCCTCGCCGCCGCCCTCGCCGCGCCTCTGGGCATCGCCGTGGCGATCTACCTCAGCGCCTTCGCCCGCCCCCTGGAGCGCGCCTGGGCCCGCCCCGCCATCGAGCTGCTCGCCGCCTTGCCGTCCGTGCTGCTGGGCCTCATCGGCGTGAGCCTCCTCGGGCCGGTCATCGCCCGGCTCTTTGACCTGCCGAGCGGCCTCGTCGCGCTCAACGGCGGCCTGCTCCTGGCGCTCATGGCCCTGCCGACGGTGATCGCCGTCGCCTGGGAGGCCCTGGACGCCGTGCCCCAGACCTTCACCGAGGCGAGCCTCGCCTTAGGCGCCGACCGGGTGACGACGCTCTGGCGGGTCACCTTGCCCGCGGCCTGGCGGGGCCTCGTCGCCGCGTCCCTCCTCGGCCTGGGCCGGGCGCTCGGCGAGACCATGGCCGTGCTCATGGCCTGCGGGAACAGCGAGGCGCCGCCGACGGGCCTCCTCGACCCCGCCCACGCCTTGACCGCGACCTTGGCCCTGGAGCTGCCCGGCGCGCTCCGCGACAGCGCCCACCAACGCGCCTTGTTCGGCGTGGGGCTCCTGCTCTTGGCCCTCACCCTCACCAACCAGCTCGTCGCCCGCCGCCTGCTGCGCCGAAGGGCCCCATGAGCCGCGAGCGCCTGCTCACTGGCCTGCTCGGCGGGCTCACCGCGGCCTTGGTGGCGCTCACCTTGGGCCTCGTCGGCACGATCTTGGCCCGGGGCCTGCCCGAGGTCGGCGCGCTGCTTCATGAGGGCGGCCTCGGCGCCGCGGCCCTGGGCACCGTCGGGCTCACCTTGATCACCGCCTTGGTCTCCGCGCCCCTCGGTGTGGCCACGGCGATCGCGCTCACCGAGCTCGGCCCGCCGGGGCGCCTCGCCCGGGGCCTGCGCCTCGCCTTGGGCACCTTGGCCGGGGTGCCTGGGGTGGTCTGGGGCCTCTTCGGCCTCGTCGTGTTTGTGCAGGGCCTCGGGCTCGGGCCCTCTTTGCTCGCCGCGGGGCTCACCCTGGGCGTGTTCACCG
>JAKLKD010000045.1:0-3064 GCA_023150845.1 Myxococcota bacterium
CGACGCCCGCCTCGCCTGGGGCCTCCTCGCCTTGGCCGCGCTCTCCCGCCTCGTCGGCCGGGTGCTCGCCGTGAACCACCTCGGCGGCGCCGCGCTCTGCCTCGACGTCATGGCCCTGGCCTTGGGCCTCGGCTTACATCGGCGGCCCCTCCCCGCCTCGCCGCTGGGCCTCGCGGCGCTGTTCGGCATGTCGTTGCCCCTGGAGTATTGGGTGCAGCGCGCCGCCGGGCACCCGATGCGCCTCGCCGCCGCCGCCGCCGCCGAGGCCCTGCTCTCGCCCTTCGTGGCGGACCTCACCCGGCGCGGGGCCTTGCTCAGCCGACCCGGCGTCGAGATCGCCGTGGAGCTGCCCTGCTCGGGCTCCCAAGGGCTCACGCTGCTCCTGACCTTGGCGATGTTTCTGGGCGTCACCCGGCGCGGCACGCCAGCGCTCCTCGCCTTGGCCGCCGCCGGGGCCCTGAGCACAAACGCCCTGCGTGTGGCGCTGTTTGTGCTGCGTCCCGACTGGCTCGCCGAGCCCGCCCACGGCCTCGTCGGCCTCGCCACCTTGGCCCTGGGCGCCGCCCCGGCGCTCTGGCTCGCCCGACGCCTGCCCACCCTCACCCCGGCGCCGCCCCGCGCCGCCTCCTCTTGGGCCCCTCCCCCCGTCGTCGCCGGAGCCTGCTCCGTCGCCGCCGTCCTCATCACGCTGGCCCCGCAGAGACCGGCCCGCTCTCGCCGGAGGAGACGAGCTACCTGGAGAGGTTCGGTGGCGACGTCCAGAAGCGGCGCTACGACGGCGTCGGGGAGGGGTCCTCGCTCGTGCTCCTGCTGCGCACCACGGCCCCGCTCCGCCACCTGCACGAGCCCTCTGTGTGCCTTCGCGCCGCGGGCAACACCGTGGAGTACCTCGGCGTGCGGCACGACCTGCTGCCGACGGTGACCTATCGGGCGACGAGCCCCGACGGGGAGGTCTACCGGGTGCAGGCGAGCTTCTACTCCGACCGGGGCGAGTGGGCGAGCTCCGGCGCCGAGGCCGCCTGGCGCTGGCTCGCCGCCCCGGGCACGCCCTGGTCGATGCTCCAGCGGATCACCCCCTGGGGGCTCTGTGAGGCCGACCCCACCCCTTGCCTCCGCCTGGAGCGCGACCTGATCCAGGCCCTCGATCTGCCGCCCACCCCCGCTCACCCAACACAGACCACCGCCCTCGCCGCGACCCACTGACCCCGGAGCCCCGTATGTCCGCACTCCTCTCCCTCACGCTCTGGAGCGCCGCCGCCTTCGCCTTCACCGAGTCCCCCGCCGGGGGCAGCATGGAGGCCATCACCGCCCAAGGGGAGCTGACCACCCTGCCCCTGCTCAAGAGCGACGTGACCGTGCGCATCTCCGGGGACCTCGCCACGGTGAGCCTCATCCAGACCTTCCACAACCCCAACTCCGGCGATCTGAGCGCCCGTTACCTCTTCCCGATGCCTGAGGACGCCGCGGTCTACAGCATGCTGTACAAGGTCGGCGACCTCGTCGTAGAGGGCCAGATCCGCGAGCGGCACACGGCGCAGGCCGAGTTTGACCAGGCCAAGGCCGAGGGCAAGCAGGCGGCCCTGCTCACCCAGCACAGACCGAACGTCTTCACCCAAGACATCGCCAACCTGCCCGGCGGCGAGACCGTACAGGTCGAGATCCGCTACGCCCAGACCGTGCCGATGCTCGACGGCGCCTACACCTGGCACTTCCCGATGGTCGTGGGCCCCCGCTACATGCCCGGCGAGGTGAGCGCCCCGCCTGGCGCCGCCCCGAGCCTCAGCCAGTGGACCGTCGCGGCCTCTTCAGAGGTGGCCCTGCCCGAGACCATCGACCCCGAGCGGGTGCGGGTGCGGGTGCTCCTCGACGGCGGCGCCCCGGTCTCCGAGCTCCACAGCCCGTCCCACCCCGTCGTGATCACCGAGGACGGCGCCCAGCACCGCACGGTGCACCTCGCGTCTGACCGCACCCTGGACAACAAGGATCTTGTGTTGTCCTGGCGCCTCGGCGGGGACCAGCTCGCCGCCGCGGTGAACACCCACGGCGATGACGGAGAGGGCGTCGTGAGCCTGCTCCTGAGCCCACCCCCGTCGATCCCCGCCGAGCGGCAGATCCCCCGGGAGCTCGTGTTTGTGCTCGACACCTCCTGCTCGATGAGCGGGCAGCCCATGGAGACGAGCCGCCTGTTCATGGAGGAGGCGCTCAAGACCCTCGGCCCGAACGACAGCTTCCGCCTGCTCAACTTCTCAAGCGCCGTCGGGGCGCTGGACGAGGCGCCGCTCAAGGCCACCGCGGAGAACCTCAAGCGCGCGGAGCGGCACCTGCAGCACCTCGACACCGGGGGCGGCACCGAGATGACGCTGGGCATTCAGGCCGCCCTGGGCGCCGAGGCGGAGCCGGGCGTGATGCGTATCGTCGTCTTCTTGACCGACGGCTACATCGGCAACGAGGCCGAGATCATCACCCTCGTGGAGCGGCTCCGCGGCGACGCGCGGCTGTTCTCCTTTGGGGTCGGCGGCTCCGTGAACCGCTGGCTCCTAGAGGAGCTCGCCCGGGCCGGGCGCGGCGTGGCGCGGATCGTGCTCGATGACGCCCAGGCCCCCGACGCCGCCCGGGCCTTGGCCCAGCGCATCGGGACGCCCGCGCTCACCGACCTCCAGATCGTGTGGGGTGACGCCCCGGTGGAGCAGGTGAGCCCGGCGCGGCTGCCCGACCTCTTCTTGGGCCAGCCCGTCCGGGTGCTCGCCCGTTACACCCGCGGCGGCCGCTACCCCGTGCTCATCCGCGGCCGCCAAAGCGACGAGGTCGTCGAGCTCCGCGCGGAGCTCGTCTTGCCCGAGCGCAGCGACGGCGGCGCGGCCCTGCCGACCTTGTGGGCCCGGAGCCTCATTCAAGACCGCATGATCGACTACCTCTCCCCCTTCGCCGACGCCGAGCGCCGCGCGGCCCTGGAGCGTGAGATCACGAGCCTCGGCCTGGAGCACCACCTGGTCACTCAGTGGACCTCCTTCGTCGCCGTCGCCCACGAGGCCCAGGTCGCCTCCAACAGCGCCCCGACGGTGAA
>JAKLKD010000045.1:3112-35317 GCA_023150845.1 Myxococcota bacterium
GGGCAGCTTCGGGTTCGGCGGCGTCGGCGGCGCCACCCCCGAGCCCGCGACGGGCCTCGCCATCGGCCTGCTCGCCGCGGGGGCGGCCCTGGCCGGGCGGCGGCGCGGCCAAGCTCCAACGGAGGACGGGCGCTCTCCTCCCCGCGCGTGACCGGACGCTGCTATCTTAGGGGCACCCCCCTCCAAAGACGGAGCCCCGATGCGCCTCACCCTGCTCTTCACCCTCGCCCTGGTGGCCTGTAAAGACGACGGCACGACCGTCACGGACAGCGGGATCGTCAGCGCCGACTCCGGCGCGGATCCCGACGAGGACGGCGACGGCGTGCCCGCCAGCGAGGACTGCGACGACAACAACGCCGACGTGTCCCCCAGCGCCGCCGAACAATGTGACGGCCTCGACAACAACTGCGACGGCGCCGTCGACGAGGGCGTGCTCACCACCTTCTACGCCGACGGCGACGCCGACGGCTACGGGGACCTCTCCAAGCCCACCGAGGCCTGCGAGCAGCCCGAGGGCGCCGCGGCGACGGGTGACGACTGCGACGACACGAACCCGGCGATCCACCCCGACGCGCCGGAGACCGACTGCGCCGACCCCACGGACTACAACTGTGACGGCTCCACCGGCTTCGCTGACGAAGACAAGGACGGCTGGCCGGCCTGCCAAGACTGCGACGACTCCGACGCTGGGGAGAACCCCGACGCCGTCGAGATCTGCGACGAGGACGACGACGACTGTGACGGCCTGGTCGATGAGGAGGTCACCACGACCTTCTGGGCCGACACCGACACCGACGGCTACGGCGACCTCGACTTCCCCGTGGAGTCCTGCGCCTTGCCGGACGGCTACGCGGTGAACGATGACGACTGTGACGACTCCGACGCCCTGGTGAACCCCGGCGTCACCGAGATCTGCGACGAGCGCGACGACGACTGCGACGGCGAGATCGACGAGGGCGTGACCATCACCTACTACGCCGACCTCGACGGCGACGGCCACGGCGACCCCGACGCGCCCGTCGAGGCCTGCGCTTTGCCCACGGGCCACGCCTCCGACGCCGAGGACTGCGACGACGGCGACGCCGACATCTCCCCCGACGAGCTTGAGCTCTGCGACGGCGTCGACAACGACTGTGACGGGGATCTCGACGAGCCTGACGCCGCTGACGCGGACATCTGGTTCGCTGACGATGACGGCGACTCCTTCGGCGACGCCGACGCGAGCACGGCGGCCTGCGAGGCGCCCTCGGGCTTCGTCGGCGACGACACCGACTGCGACGACGCCGACGGGGCGACCTTCCCCGGCGCCGCCCCGGAGGATGACGCCGCGGCCTGTATGACCGACGCCGATGACGACGAGTACGGCGACGACAGCCCCAGCGCCTTGGCCGAGGCGGGCTCGGACTGCGACGACAGCGACGACACGGTGTACCCCGGCGGGGCCGAGGACGGCGGCGACGGCAGCGACGCGGGCGACGGCCTCGACAACGACTGTGACGGGTACGACGACGAGGGCCTGCTCTACGGCTCCGGCGGCGACGGCGTGGCCAGCGTCACGAGCGACACGGCCTGGGAGGATCTCGGCGGGGCCTGCACCGTCGTGAGCGCCATCAGCGGGGCCGGCGCGGTGACCGTGGCCGACGCCAGCGACCTCAGCGTCGGCGACAAGGCGCTCCTCGTGAACCTCCAGGGCGCGAGCGGCAAGACGACGAACGTCGGCGCCTGGGAGCTCCTCGACGTGGCGGCGGTGAGCGGCTCGACGGTGACCTTCGTGACCGCGCCGACCCGCACCTACGGCAACAGCGCCAACAGCGACCTCAGCGGCCAGTCCGTCGCCCTGTTCCGGGTGCCCCAGCTCCTCGACCTGAGCGTGGCCTCGGGCGCGGAGATCACCGCCGAGCCCTTTGACGGCGACTGCGGCGGCGTGGTGGCCCTGGTGGTGGCGTCTACGGCGCGCATCTCCGGCACGGTCAGCGCCGCGGCCTTGGGCTACTCCGGCGGGGCCCAGAACACCACCTACGCCTCGACGGGGCAGTCCGGCGAGGGCACGACGGGCACGGGCAGCAAGACCTACCTCGGCAACGGCACCGGCGGCGGCGGCGGCGGGCTCTCGGGCTCGTCCTGCTCCAACTGTGAGGGCAACGGCGGCGGCGGCGGCCACGGCACGGCGGGCGAGGCCGGTGAGCAGTCGAACCCCAGCCTGGGCTATGGCGGCGTCGGCGGCACGACCTATGGCGACGTGGCGCTCTCGGCCTTGACCATAGGCTCCGGCGGCGGCGCCGGGGCCTTGGACCAGTCGACCGAGCGGGGCATCGGCGGCTCCGGCGGCGCGGGCGGCGGCGCGCTCCTGCTCTACGCCCGGAACCTCACCGTGCCGAGCGGCGGCCTGCTCACGGCGGCGGGTGAAGACGGCGAGATCGGCTGCGCGGAGTTCTCCAACTGGTGCGGTACGGCGGCGAGCAGCCCCCAGCAGTCCGAGGCCGAGGCCGGCGGCGCGGGCGCGGGCGGCTCCCTCTACGTCGTGTCCACCACCGCCGTCGTGAGCCCCGACACGCTCAGCGCCGTGGGCGGCCTCGGCCAGCTCAGCGGCTCGTCGTGGAAGAAGTACAGCGGCGACGGCGGCGACGGCCGGGTGCGCCTGGACCTCGGCACGCTGAACGGCGTGAGCGCGTCCAGCGCCGCGACCGAGGCCGCCTCGGTGTGTGAGCCCGACCCGGGGACGATCAGCGCGCTCTGAGGCAGGCGCCTCGCCTCAGCGCATCACGGAGCGCTTCTCGTCGAGCTTGGCCGCGCCCTCATCGAGGCGCGCGGTGAGCTTGTCGAGGGTCTCCTGCAGCGCGACCTCGCTCGGGCGGCCCATGGCCTCGCGCACGAGGCCGAAGCGGTACTCAAGCTCCGTGGCCAGGCGGGGGTCTACGTCACGGCGAATGAGGGGCTCAAGCTCGGGCAAGAACGAGCCGCGCCGCACGGCGTCGACCTCGGCCTTCGCGCCCTCTTTGTCGCCGGAGCGCCAGCGCCGCATCGCCTCGTCGAGGCCGGCCTTCACGGTGAGCGCGCGCTGGGCCCAGAGGCCCTCAGTGTAGACCGACGCCGCCGCCGGGAGCACCGGAGGCTCCTCAGCGGGATCAGCGGGCGCAGGCGGGGCCCCGCTGCAGGACCAGAGCACCAGGATCCACAGCATGGAGCGCGGATAACCTGCCCAGAGCCTCCGCGCCGCGCGGATCACGGCAAACTGAAGCCGAGCACGGTGCCCCCGGCCGCCATGACGCCCAAGAACACCCCGGCCATCACCGTGGCGCCGACCAGCCCGCCGCCCATGGCCGCCAGGGCGTTCCGCGAGCGCGCCGCGTCTTGGTAGCCCTGGACGTAGCCGTTGCGGTAGTCCACGGGGCGGGTGCTCCACTCGGCGCTGAGCGGCGGCGCAGGCGGGCTCTGGGCGTAGCGGATCACCGGGGTCACCGAGACGGCCACGCCCAGCGGCACGCCACAGGGCCCAAACGCCAGCACCACGGCGCCCCCGGCGACGCTCCCGGCGCAGCCCCCGGCGGCGGGGCGCACCCAGTCGAGGGACCGCGCGTCTTCAGCGCCGTCGAGCTGGCCCTGGCCGTAGCTGTCCGGCGCCAGCGGCGGCGGCTCCGAGGCCCAAGCGGTGCCGAGCAGGGCGAGGCCGACGACCACCACGGCTCAGTACGGGATGAAGAGGTTGTCCGTCGCGAAGCCGACGATGACGAGGCCCCCGACGGCGACGGCGGTGCCGACCCCGGCGCCCAACATCGCGGCGCTCGTGCCGACGAGCTGCCGCCGGGCCCGCCACGAGGTGTCGTAGCCCTCGGTGTAGCCCAAGGCGTAAGGCTGCGAGGCCTCGGCCCAAGGCCCGACCGGCGGATCTACCGCAGGCCGGGTCTGGGCGATGACGCTCGGGCCGAGGCAGGTCCCAACGATGAGCGGCGCGCCGACGAGCCCGACGCAGCCCACCGAGGCCGCCATCAGCCCGAAGCCGACGCCGAAGGACCGCACGGCGATGGGCCGCGGGTCTTCAGCCTGGGCGGCCGCCTGGCCCGCGGCGAAGCCCTCGTTGTACTCGGCCCGCGCCTCAGGATCCCGCGGGGCCGCAGCCTCGGCGACGCCCAAGGGGAGCGTGAGCAGCGGCAGCATCAGCATACGCGGCGTCCCATGACGGGCTCCTCAGAGTGCTAGAGGAGTGTACACCTGACCGCGGCGCCCCGCGAGGGCGAGAGCGCGCCGACCGGGGGGGCTCACCCCCCCGCCTCCTCCTCGCCGAAGACCGCCGCCGTCGCGGCCATCATCTCCGCCTTCACCGCCGCCCAGTCGGGGACCGCGCCGAGCTCCAGCGCCATGCTGGTCATCACGTCGCTGGTGAGGCCGCAGGGGTTGATGCGGCCGAAGTAGCTCATGTCGGGGTTCACGTTCAGGGCGAGGCCGTGCCAGGTCACCCAGGAGCGGCAGGCAACGCCCACCGAGGCGATCTTGCGGCCGCGCACCCAGGCCCCGGTGTTGCGGGGGTCACGCTCGGCGCCGAGCCCAAAGGCCGAGCACACGCGCAAGGCGATCTCTTCGAGGTTCTTGAGGTGGCGGTGGAGGTCTTGGCGGCCCGGCGGCAGGGCGAGGATGGGGTAGACGACGAGCTGGCCCGGGCCATGAAAGGTCACGTCCCCGCCGCGCTCGACCTGGATCACGGGCACATCCCCGGCGACGAGCACGTTGTCCGCCGCGCCCCGCCGACGCCCCAGGGTGAAGACCGGGTCGTGCTCGACGACGAGGGCGACGTCCTCCCCTTCGCCCCGGATGCGGGCCTCCAGCAGCTCCTTCTGGAGCGCGTAGGCCTCGGCGTAAGGCGTCCGGCCAATGTCTCGCAGGCTCAGAGGCACCGCTGCACCTCCGCCCAGACCCGCGCCGCGACCTCGTCCGGGCCCCCGTGGCCGTCCACGGCGACGACCGGGTAGCCCCGGGCCTTGAGCGTCGCCATCGAGAGGCCATACGCCGCGGCCAAGGCGGCGGCGCGGTCCATGTCCTCAAAACGCTCCAAGGCCGCGCCCCGGGCGCGCACCCGGGCGGCGCACTCCTCAAGGGGCAGGTCGATGAAGAGCGTGAGGTCCGGCGCGGGGAAGCGGGCGTTGAGCGCCCAGACCTCCTCCAAGGGCAGGCTGAAGGACTGGTACGCCAAGGAGGAGCCGACGTAGCGGTCACACACGAGCACCTCCCCCCGGGCCAAGGCCGGGAGGATCTCGCGGTCGAGGTGGTCCCGGCGGTCGGCGGCGAAGAGGTACGGCAAGGTCGCCTCGCCGAGCTGGGTCGGGTCCAGGAGCGCCTGGCGGATGAGCTTGCCGATGGGCAGGCCCGAGGGCTCGGCGGTGAAGCGCGCCTGGCGGCCGGTGGCCTGCAGCGTGCTGACCAGGCGACGGGCCTGGGTGGTCTTGCCAGAGCCGTCCAGGCCCTCCACGACGATGAAGCGACCTCGGGACACCCGCGCACCTCCACAGATCGGGACAGGTAACCTACCGTACCCGAATCTACACCGCGTCGTGACACGAGGCCCCGGAGTCCGGGGTATGGTTCCTTCACCCTTCGCCCCTCTTCGCATGAGGCCCCCATGCTCTTCGCCCTGCTCTCCTCCGCGCTGGCGGCCCCGCCTACGGTGGACCACCTCATCGACGCCGACCTCCAGGCCGGTCGGATCACCGAGGGCGAGGCGCTCTATCTCCATGTCCTTGCTCATTTTTCTCCCGCGGAGCTGCCCACGGCTTACCTGGGCGCCGACTTCGGCGGGCCGAGCTGCCTCAGCGGCCTGATCATGGACATGAAAGTGGGCTATCACCTGCTCACCCCGGACCAGCAGGCCTTCGTCACCCACACCCTCACGCCTTGGGCCGCGGACTTCGCCGACCCCTTCCCCGACGCCCAAGGCCCCGTGTCGCCTCCGGCCCCCCTCACCGACACCTGCTTCGGCCAGGTCGGCGAGAAGCGTTACCTCAGCGAGCACTTCTCCATCGAGTACGACGCCGCTGTGCCCGACGTCACCGCGGAGAAGTTCGCGAACGCCCTGGAGGAGGGCTACGACGCCATGGTCAACGAGCTCGGCTGGAAGCGGCTCTCGGGCGACAACAACTACTACATCCTCGCCTACATCAGCGAGCAGAGCGGCGACGGCGCCTACACCACCGTCGATTATTGCCAGGACGGCCGCTCCTGGATGCCCTACATCGTCACCTACCAGAACGTCTTCTCGGGCATGGGCACCTGGTACGAAGACATGGCCGTGCACGAGTTCAACCACGCCCAGCAGTTCAACTACGGCTTCGCCCATGAGTTCTGGTGGTGGGAGGCCACGGCCACCTACATCCAGGAGAGCGCCCAGCCCTCGAACAACTGGTGGTCCCAGTACATCAACGAGGGCTACTCGTCCCAGCCCTGGGTGTCGATGCGGGCGAGCTCCCAGTCCGACGCCGCGCAGTTCTGGCACATGTACGGCATGGCCGTCTTCGGGTTCTACCTCGACGAGCACGTTGACGGGCATGACCTCGTGCGGGAGACCTGGGAGGAGATCGTCGGCAACCGCGGCCAGTACGACACGACGATGGAGGAGATCCTCACCGACCTCGGCTACGACTTCGAGGCGCTGTTCATCGACTTCAGCATCCAGAACGGCCAGATGAACTACCGTGAGCACAAGCTCATGGAGACGCCGAACCTCTCGGGCAACGTCACCTCCTTGCCCGCCGGGGGCGAGCCCCCCAGCAAGGAGCGCCCGAAGGGCCTCGGCCAGAACTACATCAACGTGAACCCCAGCACCGCCACGGCGGAGCTGCCCGACCTGCTCTTTAAGTTCGGCGGCGACCCCGAGGGTGACTTCCGCGTACACCTCGTTGGCTACAACGCCCGGGTGCCCGAGGTGATCGTGCCCGTCGAGATCGTCGATGGCGTCGGCGAGGGTGTGCTCACGGGCTTCGGCGAGTTTGACGACGTGCTCGTCGTGATCACGCCGATGGGCGACGTCCGCTCCACCTACAACTACGGCTGGGCCGCCGAGGGCGCCCTCATCGAGCCCCCCGAGGAGGACGAGCCCGAGGACGAGCCCATCATCGACGAAGGCGAGACCATCGAGGGTGACCGCCCGCTCAACATCGGCGCGGACTGCGGATGCGCGGCCGGCGCACGCGACGTGAGCGGCGGCGCGGCGGGCTTGGCGCTCGTCGTGTTCGGGTTGTTGACCCTTCGGCGGCGCTCATAAAGACCTGTGCATCCTCGTGTAGATGGACAAAATGAGCTTCCCTGCTGTGCAGTTGCCCCTTGAAGCGCGGGGCGACGGCTGACGCGCTCGGCGAGGCTCCCGAGAGCGCCGGAGACGTGAACGGCGACGGCTACGCCTAGCTCAGTCATGGTCGTTCCAGCGGGCTCCCCGGCGCGAAGACGGCGGCGAGACCTACTCCGTGGGCGCGCTCTAGGTCTTCTACGAGGCGCTCTCGGGCAGCGTCTCGGCCTCGGCCGCCGACGCCCTCTTCACCGGCACGACCTCCTAGGGCAACGCAGGGCTCGGCGCCTACACCGTAGACGCCAACAGCGACGGCGTTGACGACCTCATCTTCGGCGCGCACGGCGCCGGGAAGCTCTACGCGCTGTTCGGCGGCGGCCTCTGAGCCCAGCCGCTCACGGCGTCGGCGAGTCCGGCGCCGTGAGCAGGCTCGCCGGGGGCAGCTCCGCGGCGAGGCCCTCCTCCAAGAAGGCCTCCAGCGCGGCGAGCTCGTCGGCGCCGAGGTCCAAGGGGAGGAGCGTCTCTTCGCGGTGGCCGTCCAAGGGCTGGGGAGGCAGCTCGTTGTAGTGCTCCAGCACCTCGGCCAAGGTCTCAAAGCGGCCGTCGTGCATGTAGGGCGCGGTGAGCGACACCGCGCGCAGGTTCGGCGTCTTGAACTGGCCGTCGAGGTGGTCCCCCTCGGGGTCCCCCTCTTCGTACACCTGGAGGTTCGCGAGCTTCCTCGCGCCCGCCGTCGGGTCGTCGGAGTAGGCCCCGACCCCATTAAACGGGCTGCTGAGCACCACGGCGAGGCCGTCCCGGCGGTCCTTGAGGCCGTCGTCCTCGACGCTCAGCCCGACGTTGTGGAACTCGAGATCCGTGAGGTTCGGCCCCGCGTGGCAGAAGTGGCAGCGCGCCTCGCCCACAAACAGCGCCAGGCCCTCCCGCGCCTCGGGGGAGAGCGCCGCCGACATCGCCTCCGTGTCTCCAGCCGACATCGCCCGGGCGAAGGTGTCGAGCGGCGCGTCGCCGGTCACGAGCAGGCGCTCATAAGCCGCGATGGCCTTGCCGACGTTCACGAACACCCGCGCCGGGTCCGGCTCGGCGCTGGGGTCCTGGCCGAAGACCGAGGTGTAGGCCGCGCGGACCTCGGGCTCGTCCTGCACAAACGCCACGACCTCCTCCCGGCTGATCCCGTGCTCCAGCGGGTTCTCCAGGGGGCCCAGCGCTTGGGCCCAGTGGGAGTCGGCGCGGCCGTCCCAGAAGAACCAGCGGTTAAACGCCGTGTTGAGCACCGTCGGCGCGTTGCGGCTGACCTCGGCCTGGCCCACGGCGAGGGCGAGGCCGTCGGCGAAGCCCAGGTCCCCGGCGTGGCAGGTGGCGCAGGAGACGTCTTTGGCCTCGGGCTCGTCCGGGCGCAAGAAGCCCGCGCTGAGCCGGGGGTCGAAGTACAAGAACTGTCCCAAGGCCGCGGCGTCGGCGCGATCCGCGAAGGCGTTTGTGGGGTCGGCGGGCGGGGCCTCTTGGCGGACGAGGCCGATCACGCGGTCCTGGAGGGTGGGGCTGAACGGCGCCCAAGGATCATCATCCGCGGCGCCCCCGCAGGCGGCGAGCAGGCTGAGGCTCAGGGCGATGGCGCGCATGGTCACCTCCGAGGGCGGTGAATCACTCTGGCTCAACATACCCGAGCTGTTTGAGCTGCTCTTTGACCTCATCGTTCACGCTCTGAATCTCCCAGACCTGCTGCTCGGCGATGAGGCGCGCCTGCAGGGCCTCGGACTGGGCGCGCAGCCCGCCCAGCGCCGCCTGCTCCCGGGGCGAGACGTCTTCGCCTTGCTGGCGATCCCGGGCCCGGTAGAGCTCCTCACCCTTCGGAGAGGTCACCGGGACGCGGTGGTTGCGCAGGTAGGTCCACTCCGGTGTGGTGAGCCGCGCCTTGTGCTCAGGGCCGAAGTAGGTCTCGGCGTAGAGCCAGGGGTTGTCGGCGTCGAGGCCGCCCCGCAGGGCCGCGGCCTGGGAGCGCCCGTGCATCGCCGCCGACGCCGGCAGGCCCGCGAGCTCCAGGAGCGTCGGCCCGACGTCGATGGACTGGGTGAGCCCGCCGACGACGACGCCGGGCTTCACCCCAGGCCCGTGGGCGATCCAGGGGACCTGCAGGTTCGCGTCGTAGAGGTAGCGGCCGTGGGCCTTCCCGGCCTTGGGCGGGGTGTAGAGGCCCTCGCCGTGGTCGCCAACGACAAACAGGAGCCGCCCGCCCCGGCCCATCGCCGTGAGCGCCTCGTCCAAGCGGCGGATCGCGTCGTCGAGCACGAGCAAGGCGGCGTCGTAGCGGTCGAGGTCCGTGGGCCACAGGAGCGCGCCGAGGCCGAGGCTGAGGCGCTGGCGGCGGGCCTCGGCCAGGGGCTTGTGGGTGTCGACGAGCACGAGCTGACCGAAGAGCTTGCCCTTGACCGCGGCGGCCTCTTTGGCCCAGGCGGCGACCACGTCGGACCCGGCGACCTTCCGGCGGTCCTCCCGCCAGAGCCCCGTGGCCTCCTGGTAGGTCGTAAAGCCCTGGTGCAGCCCGAAGACGGCGTTGGCGTTGGGGTTCGCCGTGGCGCCGACCGTGGCGTAGCCCTCCGCCGCGAAGCGCTCAGCGAGGGTGTCGACGTCGGGGTGCAGGCCCCGGTTGGTGAAGCCGCCATCCTTGGGGTCGTCGATGCCGAGGCTCAGGGGGTAGCGGCCCGTCGTGAGCGCGGCCAGCGCCGGGCGCGTCCAGGGCGCGTTGGAGACGAGGCGCTCCACCCGGGCGCCCTCGGCGGCGAGGCGGTCGAGCGTCGGGCTCGTCTCTCGGGGGTTGCCGTAGCTGTGCAGGCGATCCGCGCGCAGGGTGCAGCCGATGACCAAGATCACCGTGTCCGGCGCGGCGTCATCAAAGGCGCGCGGGGCGGGCGCCGGGGCGTCGCAGCCCGAGGCCAAGAGCGGGAGGAGGGCCAGGATCATCGGCCTAGCTTAATGGACCGGCGGCCCCCGCGCCGGGGTCACCGCGTCGCCTGGGCCAAAACCTCGGCCTCGGGATCCTCCGGCGCGTCGGGGTCGGACAGCCCGGCCAAGGCCTGACGCCAAGGCCGGTCTCGACAGCGGATTTCGCGGTATACTTTGCGCTCCCGCTCATCTCCGTGGAGCCCCCCCATGAGCCTCAACGTCCAGCGTCGCCCCCAGCGCCAAGCCCAGGCCGCCGTGTTGACCCCGCCCGAGGCGTCCGCCGAGCGCTCGGCGGCTCCGCTCAGCCAGGCCCTCATCGCCGCGGCGCTCGCCGGGCATGGCCTCGACGGCATGGGCCCGCTCATCGTGCTCGACCTGGCCTTGTCCGAGGCCGGGGTCGCCCCGGAGCACCGCGCGCTCAACGCCTCTCAGGAGCGGCTCCGTGAGGTGATGGGCGTCGCCCAGGCCGAGCTGGGCCTCGGCGCGCTGGAGGCTGACGGGCTGGACGGGCGGGGCTTCGCGGGCGAAGGCGCCGCCGAGGAGGGCGCCGTCGAGGCCCCGGCGGCGAACCTCGGCGCCGTGCTGCGCGCCGCGCTCTCCGTCTTCCGCCACGCCTACGGCGACGCGCCCCCGGACGTGATGCGCCGGGTGGAGTCCATGCTCGGCGGCGGCAGCCCCCTGGCGCCGGATCAGGCCGCGCGCTTCGGCGCCGTGCTCGGCCACGACCTCAGCGACGTGCGTGTTCACGTCGGCGCCGAGGTGGGCGCCTTGGCCCGGGCGCTGAACGCCCACGCCTTCACCGTCGGCACCGACGTCTTCTTCGGCAGCGGCGAGCTGAGCCCCGGCACCCCCGGCGGCGACCGCCTGCTCCTGCACGAGCTCACCCACGTCGCCCAGGCCATCGAGGGCCGCCTGCCCACCGAGGGCGGCGTCTCCGATCCTTCAGACAGCGCCGAGCGTGAGGCGAGCTTCAACGAGCGGGCCTTGGCGCCCCAGCTCGACGCCATCGACAGCGGGTGGGGCGAGGACGTGTCCTTCGACGCCCCCGCCGTGGCGGCGCCGGTGGAGTCCCAGGCGGCGACCACGGGCGGCGAGACCACGGTGAGCCTCTCGGCCTTGTCCGGTCCAAGCCCCACCCAGGCCCCCGGCGGCCCCAGCGGCCCGGCCCAAGGCGGCGAGCGCCTCGTCTGCCAAGACCCCGCGGCCCTGGTGCTCGACGAGGACCTCCAGCCCAAGGAGCCCTCGACCCCCGTGCCCGTCGGCGTCGAGCTGACCGTGCTGGAGACGCGCCAAGACGGCGAGGAGGTCTATGTGCGGGTGGCCCAGGCCGCGACCAACCAAGGTGAGGCCCCCAACCCCTTGGGCTGGGTGAAACGCAGCGAGCTCGTGGCGCCGAACGCCCAAGGGGTGCCCGGCCAGGCGCCCCCGGGGATGAGCCCGGCGCCGGGGAGCGTCGGGGGCTGAGGGGCGGCGTGGGCGCGGGTCCTCGGGCTCACCCAAGGCCACGAGCGCCGTGAGCGCGAACGTTGACGCTCACGCAGGTCCGCGAGGGCCGTGAGCGCGCCTGGCGCTCGCCCACCCGCCCCCAACCTGTGCGACAATCCCCGACGCTCTGCGAGACCCGCTCGCGCCTGCGTCCCCTCACTCTGGAGCTCATGATGACCGCCCCGGCGGACCCGCGCGCCACCCTCGCCACGCTCTCGCGCCGCTTTTATGAGCGCGGCTGGCTGGCCGGCGCCGCGGGCAACCTCTCCTGTCGCCTGCCCGACGGCTCCATCGAGATCACCGCGCTCATGCGCCCCAAGGACAACCTGCGCGAGGACGACTTCTTGCAGGTCGCCATCGACGGCCAGATCCTGCGCCGGGGCCGCGCCCAGGACAAACCCTCTAACGCCACCGCCGTCCACCTCGCCCTCTACGACCGCTTCCCCGGCGCCCGCTACGTCGCCCAGCTCCTGCCCGCCGAGGCCCAGCTCGTCGCCCGCATGGCGCTCCAGGATGAGCTGCCCCTGCCCGGCCTGGAGCACCTCAAGGCCTTCGGCATCTGGGAGGTCGGCCCGGAGATCACCATCCCCGTGTTTGAGAACCACCTCGACGCCCCGCGCATCGCCGGGGAGATCCGCGCCCGGGTCGCCGCCAGCCCGCCCCGGGTGCCCGGCCTGCTCATCCGGGAGCATGGCCTCACGCTCTGGGCCAGCTCCGCCCAGCAGCTCGTCAACTACGCCGAGGTCTTCGACCACCTCTTCCGGTTCATGCTCAAGGCTCGCATGGCGGGTTTGGACTAAACAACTCTTGACGCCGCAAGAGAGATCGGGGTTGGTTATGCTCTCGGAGACTCGCCGGGAGCCCCTGTGAACCCAGTATTTCTCTTCATCGTCTTCGCGGCGTTCATCGTGGCCGCGCTCAGCGGCACGATGGAGGCCACGTCCAAAGGCGCCTTTGACGGCGCGAAGTCGGCGGTGGACCTCGCCTTGGGCCTCGTGGGCTACATGGCGCTGTTCTTGGGGCTGATGAAGGTCGCTGAGGAGGGCGGGCTCCTGCGCATCCTCTCCCGGGCCATCCGGCCGGTGATGGTGCGGCTGTTCCCCGACGTGCCCCCGGACCACCCGGCCATGGGCGCGATGATCATGAACATCGCCGCGAACATGATCGGCCTGACCAACGCCGCCACCCCGCTCGGCATCAAGGCGATGCAGGAGCTCAACCGGCTCAACCGCCGCCCCGGCGTGGCCACGGACGCCATGGTGCTGTTCTTGGCGATCAACACCTCGGGCCTGAGCATCTTGCCCACGGGCGTGATGGGCGTGCGGGCCTCGGCGGGCTCCGTGGACCCCTTCGGCATCATGGCGCCCACCTTGTTCGCGACCACGATGGCCACGGTCACGGCGATCATCGCCACGAAGCTCTACCAGCGGATGAGCCGCTTCTCCTTGGACAACGAGCCCGTCGCCGAGGGTGAGGCCCAGGCCGCCGCGCAGGAGAGCGCCCAGGTCGCGGCCCTGATGGCGGACGAACAAGAGCCCGTGAGCGACCGCGCCGTGCTCATCTTACGCCTCGTCTTCGTGGGCGCCTTGGCGGTCTTGGTGCTCCCGGCCTTAGGCGCTGCCATCGGCCCGGCCTTGGGGCGCAGCCCTGAAGAGTCCGCGAGCCTGCGGGCGTTCAGCACCACGAGCGGCCAGTGGGTCGTGCCCTCGCTGTTCGTGCTGATGTTGGGCTTCGGCTGGGCCAAGGGCGTGAAGGTGTACGAGACCTTCATCCGTGGCGCCAAAGAGGGGTTCACCACGGCGCTGACCATCATCCCCTACCTCGTGGCGATCCTCGCCGTGGTCGGCATGTTCCGGGGCTCCGGGGCGATGACGGCGCTCACCTCTTGGTTCGGCGTGATCACCTCGCCTCTGGGCATGCCCGGCGAGGTGCTGCCCATGGCGCTCATCCGGCCGCTCTCGGGCTCCGGCGCCTTCGCGCTCATGGGTGAGCTGATCACGACGCATGGCCCCGACAGCTACATCGGCAACCTCGCGAGCGTTCTCCAGGGCTCTACGGACACGACCTTCTACATCCTCGCGGTGTACTTCGGCGCCGTCGGCATCAGCCGCACCCGCCACGCCGTGCTCGCCGGGGTCACCGCCGACCTCGCCGGGTTCATGGCCGCCACCGCCGTCTGCGCCGCGATCTACGGGCATCTGCGCTAGGCCTCAGCCCCTGTGCTACGCTCCTCACCAGGGCTGGGCTTGGTGAGGTGATCATGCGACATCTGTTGTGGTGTTTGGCGCCCTTGGCGCTGGTGTTTGGCTGCGGCAAAGTGGCCGAGACCTGCGAAGACGTCGAGCTGATCAACGCCGACTACGAGCCGATCGAGGCCGAGTCAGGGATCCGCTACTGCGAGACCGACACCGAGATCGACAGCCTGAAAGGCGGCGCCTTCATCCGCGACATGGCGGTGGACTGCCCTGAGCTCGTCGGCCCGGCCGCCTGCCCTGAAGACCAGCTCAGCGAATGTGACTGCGGTGACGGGGAGGTCTGCGGCCTCAACATCGAGGGCTACGGAAACTGCGAGTGTTACGCCCCCTGCGCCACCGACGCTGACTGCGGCGCCGACGAGGTCTGTTTCTGCGCCAGCCGACGGGATCCTACCCAAGCCGGGCACAACATCATGCACATCAACACCTGCCTGCCCAGCGAGTGTGATGGCCCTGAAGACTGCGGCGGGGAGCTCTGCGGCGTGGCCTTGGACTCATGCCAAGGCGCGGCGGCCCAGCGCTGCCACACCGCTGACGATGACTGCGATGATGACGGCGACTGCGACGGCAACGAGCAATGCACCTACGATGAGCCCGAGGCCCGCTGGACCTGCCAAGGGGTCGCGACCTGTGAGTGAGAGGTGCTGGGCCTCACCCTAGGCTCAGCCCCCCTCCCCCTCCTCGGGCAGCTCCCGCAGCACGAGGAGGAGCGCGCCTTCGGCGACCTCTTCGCCCTCCTTCACCTTGACCTCGACGACGACGGCGCGTTTGCGGGCGCTCAGGCGCTCGACCTCGCGGTCACCCTCGATGATCACGAGGCCCTGGCCTCGATAGACCGTCTCGCCGGGGCGCACGAGCAGCTCGACGCCGCCGGGGAAGTTCGCCCGCACACGCACCTGGCCCTCACGATCTGCCAGCATCATCCGCTCCGAGTCCGAGGAGCCGCCAGTCTACCGGACGTTGACCACGACCTGCTCATCCCCGGCCGACACGTCGCCCCACAAGACCAGGGTGACCTCGGCGCCGGTCTGCTCCTCGCCGGAGCCCTCCACGGCGGCGGTGATCTCCGTGTCCCCGGCGAGCCTCAGGGTGACGCCGCCCCCGGCGCCGTCGAGGGCCTCCTTCGCGACGGTCACCCGAGACCCGGCGTGGGTGATCCGCAGGAGCAGCTCATCAAAGCGGCCGTCCCCGCTGCCCTCAAAGAGCGCCCAGAAGGCGCCGTCCCGCCACGGGATGACCGCGGCGCGCTCGGTGTCCAAGGCGTCGATGGCCTCCCCGACCGGGGGGGCGAGGGCCGGGGTGAGGGTCAGCCAGTCCGGGGTGAGCAGGGCCACACGATCCAGCCCCGTGGTGAGCGCCCCGCCGGACAAGCTCAAGGTCAAGGTGACCGGCGACTCCCCCTCGTTGAGCCCGGTCTCCGGCAAGAGCCCCTCACACACGAGCTCAGCGCCCAGAGACTCCTCCACCTCAAAGAGCTCCCCGACACACCCGGCGCCGTCGCCGAGGATGTGCACGTTGCCGTAACGCTGGCGCACGGCGAGAACGTCCGCGGGGCCCGGCGTCAGGGATCCGAGGATCAACGTCAGCTCGTGGACCCCGGCGTCATCGATGGCGGCGTAGGTGGCGAAGTCGTCTCCGTCGAGCTGGGCCCAGCCCGCGCTGGTCAACGCGGCGTCCTCTTGAGCCCAGGGCCCGCCGCTCCAGGAGAGGGCGGCGTCGCCGCTGAAGCGGTCGGGGTTCACCGTCGCCTCCGGTGTACAACCAAGGATCACGGCCAGGAATGCGGTGCAGGGCGGGAGGATCGTCATTTTTTTGATCTGCATGTTCAGCATTGTACGTTGGCGTCCTGGCGCGGGTCATGAACTCTCTCACAATACTTGCAAGAGGGCCTTCCCGACGATGTTTCATTTGATTTCAGAGCGTACAGCCAGCTACCTTCTCCGGGCACAACGCAGCAAGAGATGCGCTACCCTACGCACCCCTCGGAGAACATGATGCGCCGCTTATCACCGATCAAGAAGCAACCTACGACCGCCCGCGCGGGCGCCGCGCTGCTCCTCAGCTTGGCCGCCCTCGGTCTCCCCAGCCTCGCCCACGCTGAGGGCAGCGCCCAGTGGACGACGACCCAAGGCTTCCAGGGCGGCACCGTCTATGTCGACATCCTCGACTACACCGTCGAGTCCATCAAGTGGACGGGCTCGGGCTCGGCGACGATCGTCGACCCCTCGGGCACCTCCTTGGGCTCCCTGAGCTCGGGCAGCACCAAGACGCTGACCGCCAACGGCACCTACACCATCACGCTGAGCTCCCAGGGCTCGTCGAGCTGGGACCTCACCGTCGTCGGCCAGACGGACCCGGGCTATGGCCGCCTCTGGGCCTACTCCTGGAACTTCAGCACCGGCAGCTACGCCGACACCGCCTCGTACAACGGCAGCGTCTACGCCCTGATAGAGAGCGGCTCGGACAGCGCGGTCATCGAGATGAAGACCAACGGCCTCTCGGGCTTCGCCTGGACCCTCGCGGCGAACAGCGTCGGCGTCGAGGGCGCCAACGGCCGCTCCACCTACAGCGGGTCGCTGACGCCGGAGTTCCCGATCTACGTCAACCCGCCGTCGTTGGCGACCTACTCGTTCACCGCGCCGACGGTGTCTTCGCCCAAGTTCACCTCGGGTGAGCTGGAGTGTGACTACCTCGCGCCGGGCTACACCACGGGCGAGTTTGTGGTCACCAGCGGCTCCGACGGCACGGGCCACATCATCTGTGACCTCAACGGCGACGGCGACTACGACCTCACCAGCGACGATGACCTGCACCTCCTGTTCTCGGTCACCTCGGGCGACAACTCGACGACCTGGGACGGCACGGACAACAACGGGAGCTACGTCGAGACCGGCACCTACAACTGCGTGGCGCTCATCACCGTCGGCGAGTTCCACTACGTCGGCTATGACATCGAGACGAGCTACGAGGGCTTCCGCCTGTTCTTGGTGGACGCCGCCCTGGGCCGCACCGGCCTCGACATGTACTGGAACGACGCCGAGGTCCAGTCCACCGAGGTGACGATGCCCAACGGCTCGAAGGGCCTGGAGTCCTCCGGCGGCGCAGGCGTCGCCAGCGGCGCGTACACCGACGCCGAGTCCCCCGGCGTCAACGCCCGGGCCTGGGGTAACTTCAACTCCACAAGCAAGGGCAACGGCGCGTACCTCGACACCTACACCTTCGTGGACTCCGACCTCTCCTCGGTGTTCACCGTGGACGTCGTGGACGGCAGCATCGACACGGACGGTGACGGCCTCATCGACGCCGAGGAGGAGTGTGAGCACGGCACCGACGTCAACGACACCGACACCGACGACGACGGCCTCAACGATGACGCCGAGGTCGACCTCGGCACGGACCCGGCGGCCGAGGACACCGACGGCGACGGCCTCAACGACGGCGATGAGGTGGACATCTACGGCACGGACCCGCTCGTGGCCGACGCCGACACCGACAGCGACGGCATCGCCGATCCCGGCGACCGCGACGACGACAACGACGGCGTGCCGGACTGGACGGAGATCGAGGGCGCTGACAGCGACGGCGACGGCGTCCCCAACACGCTCGACAGCGACAGCGACAACGACGGCCGCACCGACGCTGAAGAGGCCGGCTACGGCGACTTTGACAGCGACGATGACGGCGTGCTCGACGGCGGCGTGAACGAGTACGGCATCCCCGAGTCCGTGGCGAGCGGCGAGGGCACCGAGGACTGCCCCGACGGCACCTCGCTCCTCGTGAACGCCGGCTTTGAGGAGCCCGCGCTCAGCCTGGGCTCCTTCAACCTCTTCGCCCAGGACTCCGTGCCCGGCTGGTTCACCACGGACACCACGGGCTTCATCGAGATCTGGTCCACGGGCTTCAACGGCGTGCCCAGCTACGCGGGCAACCAGTTCGCTGAGCTGAACGCCAACGTCGCCGGTGAGCTCTACCAGGAGGTCGCCACGGAGATCGGCGTCACCTACAGCCTCGCCGTCGCCCACCGCGCCCGCTCGGGCACGGACGTGGCCCGGTTCTTGGTGGACGGCGTCGAGATGGACGTCTACACCGACGACACCTCGGCTTGGGGCCTGTACACCAGCTCCTTCACCGCCACCGGCGAGACCACCCGCCTCGGCTTCGAGGCCGTGTCGACGGGCAGCGGCAGCGCCAGCGTCGGCAACTTCTTCGACGTCATCGGCGTGTACGTGGACTGCGGCCTGCCGGACAACGACGAGGATGGCCTCGACGACTTCATCGACGTCGATGACGACAACGACGGCGTGCCCTCGGTGGACGAGGCCGACGAGGACTCCGACGGCGACGGCCTGCCCAACAGCCTCGACGACGACTCCGACAACGACGGCCTCCTCGACGGTGAGGAGCTCGAGCTCGGCACGGATCCCACCCTCGGCGACACCGACGGTGACGGCCTCACCGACGGCGACGAGCTCGAGACTGGCACTGACCCGCTGAACCCCGACACCGACGGCGACGGCCTCAACGACGGCGACGAGATCGACCTGGGCACGGATCCGTTCGAGCCTGACTCCGACTTCGACGGCCTCACCGACGGTGAGGAGGTCAACGACTACGGCACCGACCCCCTCAGCATCGACACCGACAGCGACGGCCTCACGGACAGCGAGGAGGTCAACGAGACCGGCACGGATCCGGTGGAGAATGACACCGACAACGACGGCATCGATGACGGCACCGAGGTCAACACCACGGGCACCGATCCCCTCGATCCTGACGTTGATGAGGACGGCCTGGTCGACGGGGAGGAGCTCGCCTTCGGCAGCGACCCGTTCAACCCCGACACCGACGGTGACGGCCTCAACGACGGAGACGAGGTCAACGTCCACACCACGGACCCGACGAACGCTGACACCGACGGCGACACGCTGACGGACGGTGACGAGGTCAACACCCACGGCACCTCACCGATCGACGTGGACACCGACGGCGACGGCCTGACGGACAGCGACGAGGTCAACTCCACGACCACGGATCCCAACGACGCGGACAGCGACGACGACGGCTTGACCGACGGCGACGAGGTCAACGTCCACGGCACGGATCCGCTGAACGAGGACACGGACGGCGGCGGCATCCCCGACGGCGAGGAGGTCGAAGACGGCCTCGATCCCAACGATCCTTCGGATGACGTCGTGGACGGCAAGTACGGCGGCGGCCGCGGCGGGAGCTGCTCGACGGCGCCCTCGACCGGCGCCTCGGTCGGCCTCCTCGGCATGCTCGCGGGGCTCCTGCTCCGCCGCCGCCGGAGCTGATCCCCTCGCTGGGGAGCGGACGTCGCCACGTCGCGGCGTCCTCTCCCCGGCCTCCCTCTTCTCCTCTTCTTTTTCCTTCTGCTTCGAGTGTGTCGAATGCTGCTCACCCTCAGCCTCTTGTCTCTCAGCGCCTACGCCCAAGATGACCAGGTGGTCGTCTCCGGCGGCGAGATGCCTGACATCAACGCCCAGCTCTTCCGGCCGTCCATCGACTCCACGACGATGTTCTGGACCGATGACACCGTCGTCCTCGACCCCAACACGATCACCGCCCGGGCGCTCTTCAACTACGCCCACGAGCCGCTGATCTACTACCCCACCGACGGCGAGCAGGTCGATCTGATCAAGAACCTGCTCACCGCCGACGTCATGATCGGCTTCACCCGCGGCCGGGCCCGCTTCGGCCTCGACATCCCCGTCTTCTTGCGCTCCACGGGCACCGCGGGCGGCGAGACGGGCATCGGTGACCTCGGCATCGACGCCAAGTTCAACCTGCTCAACCGGTTGGACGCCCCGGTCGGGCTGTCGGTGTACGGTCGCGCGGGCCTGCCCACGGCGACGATGGACTCGGCGCTCAGCTACGGCGGCCTCAGCGGCGAGCTGGGCCTCATCGTGGACAAGCCGGTGAACGAGAAGCTGCTCCTCGCGGCGAACGTCGGCACCCGGATCCAGCCCAAGGTCGTGCTGGAGAACGCCACCTGGAACGATCAGCTCTACCTCCGCCTCGGCGGCAGCTACGCGCTGAGCGAGTCCTTCGGCACCTCCGTGGACATCGCCGGGAGCTTCACCTACGCGAACCTCACGAACCCCGCCGCGGCCCCCATCGAGGGCATCCTCGGCGCCTGGACCCGCCCCGGCGCGGGTGACCTCGTCGTGCGCGGCGGCGTCGGCACCGCCCTCACCGGCGGCATCGGCGCCCCGACGGCCCGGGTGCTCTTCGCCTTGGGCTACGAGCCGACCCGGGCCAAGAAGCCCGTGGAGCCTGTCATCCTCGACAGCGACAACGACGGCCTGCTCGACAACGTCGACGCCTGCCCGGACAAGCCCGAGGACATGGACACCTACAAGGACGACGACGGCTGCCCCGAGCCCACCGTGGTCACCTTCCGCTTCGTCGATCAGGACGGCCAGCCCGCGAACGGCCTCGGCTTCACCGTCGCCGACCTGCAGGGCGCGTCGAGCATGGAGCTGCCCCCCGGCGAGCACCCGATGACCATCACCGGCGAGGGCTTCGCGCCCACGGCGGGCGTGGCCAAGGTCGTCGAGGGTCCGCCCATCGAGATCGTGCAGACCGTGCCCTACCTCACCGGCACGATCATCGTCGAGGCCGTAGACGCCAAGGGCAAACGTATCCCCGACGCGAGCTGGCTCCTCAACGACAAGCCCAAGGGCAAGATGCCCGACGGTAAGGTCGAGACGCTCGTGCGTGTCGGCCAGGTCAAGGTCGGCGCCGAGGCCGAGGGTTACCTCCGCGGCTCCAAGACCGTCGAGCTCAAGTCCGGTGACACCGTGACCATCGTGCTCGACCTCAAGCCCTCCAAGACCAAGGTCCAGGCCGCGAACATCGACCTCGGCGGCAGCGTCTTCTTCGAGACGAACAAGGACGTCATCAAGCCTGAGTCCTACAAGCTGCTCGACGACGTCGCGTCCATCATGAAGGAGCACCCCGAGCTCAAGCTCGTGCGCATCGAGGGTCACACCGACTCTCGCGGCGACGACGCCTTCAACATGGACCTCAGCCAGCGCCGCACCGAGGCCGTCCGCAACTACCTCATCAACAAGGGCGTCGAGGCGAACCGTCTGGAGGCCAAGGGCTACGGCGAGACCAAGCCCCTGGTCCAGGGCAACAACGAGGCCGCGTGGGCCAAGAACCGCCGCGTGGACTTCTTCATCGTCGAGCGCACGGACATGGCCGTAGACGGCCAGCCCAAGCCCGTCGAGGGCGCGCCCAAGCCCCAGTGAGCTTGAGCGGTCGATAAAACACTGAAGGTCGGACGGTCAAACGTCCGGCCTTCTTTGTTTTTTGGTGGCCCGGCCCGCGCCTCACTCCGCCGTGGTGAGGCCCAAGGCGTAACGATACGCCGCCAAGGCCGCGTAGTAGTCGAGGCTCGCGTCCACCTCGGCGAGCACGGCGTCGGCGAAGATCTGCTCCCGCTGGTAGACGCGCAGCAGGTCGGCGTCGCCCAAGGCGAAGCGGGCCTGCTCGGCGAGCTCAAGCTGCCGGGCGAGCTCGACGGAGCGGGTGGTGGCCTCCCAGCGGACGTAGGCGGTCTCGACGGCGACGAGGCTGCGGTTCACCTCGGCCACCACCCGGTCCTCTAACCAGCGGCGGTCGGCCTCCAGCTTGAGCAGCTCGGCCCGGGCGCTGTCGAGCTTGCCTTGGGCCTCGCGGCGCTGGAGCGGCACGCCCATCGCGACGCCGACCTTCAGCTCCGTGGCGTCGGGGGTGGTGCCCGGCGGGCCGAGGGTCTGGGCCACGCCGCCCTTCACGTCGAGCTTGGGCAGGAGGCTGTTCTCGGCGAGGCGGGCGTTCACCTCGGCCTCGGCCATGGCGCGCTCGAGCTGGTCAAGCTCCGGGCGGGCGTCGAGGGCCTGGGCGACCAGGCTGTCCATAGACGCCGGGGCCTGGGGCGCGGGCGTCGGGAAGGCCTCGGGGAGGCGGTCCCGGCCCGGCACGAGGGGGCGGCCCGACTCGTCGCGCAGGTAGAGCGAGAGCTCCTGCTCGGCGGCGACGAGGCCCCGCTCCGCCTCGGCCCGGCGGGCCTGGCGCTCCAGGATGATGCGCTCGTTGTCGAGGCGGTCCACCTCGGGGAGATCCCCGGCGACCACCCGAGCGGCGATGGCGGCGTCCCGGGCGATGGCGATCTGCAGGAGCTCCTCGGCCAAGGCGAGGCGGCGCCCGGCGCTCACCCAGCGCCAATAGGCGAGGCTGGCGTCCCGGGTGACGACGAGGCGCGCGGTGTCGACGATGGCCTCGGCGACCTCCACCCGCGCCTCAGTGGCCTGGAGCGCGGCGCGCTCGGCGTCGATGGCGCGGCCCTTGAGCAGCGGCACGGTGAGCCCGGCGACGAGCTCCCCGGCGGGCCCCGTGGCCAGCTCGCCGTAGTAGTCCGGCAGGCCGCCGACGCCCAGGTTGTAGCCCGCGTCGAGCTGGGCGCCCCAGAGCGGCGTGAGCTGGCTGAGGCCCGCCTCGGCGGTGACGTAGTCGTACTCCCCGACAGGCACGGCGAGGCCCGAGGCGCTCCAGCCGAGGTCGTAGGCGCCTCGGGCGCCGAGCTGGGCGGCCTCGGCCTTGGCGAGCTCCTGCGCCGCCTTGGCGACCAGCGGCGAGCGCTCCTCGGCGGAGATCAAGACCTCTCCCAGCTCCAGCGGCGCCGCCCAGAGCCCGACCATCAGCCAGAGCGCCGCGGAGACGAGGCTCACTTGGCCTCCTTGAGCGCGTCCTTGAGGTCCGGGGCCGACAAGGCGCCAGCGTCCTTCGTGTCTTGGGACTTCGAGGGGATCGACGGCGGGAAGTCGTTGAGCTGGCGCCACAGCTCGTAGGCCAGGGGCACGGTGTTGAGCATCACCCAGCCCTTCGCTTTGCCGCCTTGGCGGAGGTTCTTGCCGTCGGGCCAGGGCGGCTCCTTGGGGTCGGGCACGACGAGCACCCGGAACTTGCCCTGGCCGTCCCCGGCGGCGTCGACGAAGGCCACGACGCCGCCGAAGGTGCCCACGGCCACCGACGGCCAGCCAGAGAACTGCACCGCGGGCCAGCCCTCAAACTGGAGTCGCACCTGCTGGCCCTCGGAGAGGAGCGGCATGTCGTTGCCGTCGATGATGAGCTCGGCGCTGCGCTGGGTGACGTCGGGGATGATGACCACGAGGGGATCCCCGGCCTTCACCTGCTCGCCGCCTTGGCCCGCGACGACCTTAAAGATGACGCCGTCCCGGGGGGCGACGATGGTCTGGCTCTCCTGGCGGGAGAGCCGCACGTCGATCTCGACGATCTTGCCTTGGGCGGCGGCCTCCCCGGCGATGGCCGAGTTGAGGTCGCCGTCCACCGAGGCGATGGCGGCGTCGGCTTTGCGGTTCACCACGTCCACGTCGAGGCGCGCGGCGTTGAGGTCGGACTGCGCCACACGCAGCGCGGCCTGGGCCCGGCTGAGGCTCGCTCGGACCTGCTCCGCGCGCAGCTCGGCGAGCTCCAGCTCCCGGGTAGGCGTGAGGCCCTGGTCGTGGAGGGAGCGCACGCGGTCGAGGTTCTGCTTGGCCTGAAGCGCCGCGGCCTCCTCGGCGGCGACGGACTCCTGGGCCGCCTGGAGCTTGTCTTCAGCCATCCGTACTTCAGCCTCGGCGATGCGCAGCTCCAGGTCGCGGCTCTGCTCCAGGGCGAGGATGCGGTCCTTCATCGACGCGATGCGGTCCTCCAGGGCGTTCCGCTGCTGCACCTGGAGGGCGCGCTCCTGGCGCATCCGGTCGAGCAGGGTCGGGTCGTTGTCGCGCAGCTCGACGATGGGGTCCCCCGCCTTCACGCGGTCCCCCTCCTGCACGAACCACTCGACCGCGCGGCCGGAGATCGTGGCCTCGACGTTCTGGATGCGCTCCTGGGGGGCGTAGGCGATCACCTGGCCCGAGCCCAAGGCCGTCTGCTGCCAAGGCACGACGGCGACGCCGACGAGGATGACGACGAAGGCGATGAGCAGCGCGCGGGCGACGGCGCGGGCGCTCTGAGGCGTGCGCACGAGGCGCTGGGCGGTGAGGCCGTGGGGCAGCGGGTGTCCGGGCATAGCTCAGGCGTCCCCAGGAGGAGTAGAGGCGGGCGAGAAGAGGCTGAGGTCAGCGCTGGAGTCGAGCTCCACCAGGCCGCCGTCGGTGAGCAGCAGGCGCCGGGGGCAGCGCCGGGCGAGCTCGGCGTCTTGGGTGAACAGCGCCAAGGTCCAGGGCGCGCTCTCGTCGGTGAGCCCGGCGATGAGCGGCGCGCGCTGGTTCACGGGCAAGGCGTCGAGCACACGATCGGCGAGGAGCAGCCGGGGCCGGGTGAGCACCGCCCGGGCCAAAGAGAGCCGCAGGATCTGGTTCGTCGAGAGCGGCGCGCCGCCGGGCTGCAGCTCGGTCTGGAGCCCCTCGGGCAAGGCGCGCACGGCGTCCCAGAGGTCCACCTGGCGTAAGGCGCGCTCCATGTCGGCCAAGGAGATGTCGGCGCGGCCGAAGCCGAGGTTCTCGGCGAGGGTGCCCATGAACAGCTCGACGCCGCGCACGAGCACCACCTGCTCCCGGAGCTCGTCTGGGCGTAGGGTGTGCAGGGGCTGGCCGTCGAGGGACACCACCCCTTCAGTCGGCTGGCGCACCCCCGCGAGCAGGTCGGCGACGAGGGACTTGCCCGCGCCGTCCAGGCCGAGGATCGCGACGTGCTCCCCGGCCTTGAGCTGCAGGTTCAGGCCAACGATGGGCCGGGCGCCGCTGCGCATCCGCAGAGAGACTCCCTGGGCCTCCAGGCTGGCCGGGCCCTCCCCCGCGGGAACCGGCAGGCCATCGACGGGCTCAGTGCGCAGCTCGACGAGGGTGCCGAGCTTGTCTACGGCGGCGACGAGGTCGTAGAAGGTCTCGAGCTTGGAGGTGAGCTTGGAGAAGCCCGAGAGCGACGAGGCGACGATGAGCTCGGCGGCGACGAGCTGGCCCAGGGTGAGCTGGCCGTCGAGCACCAAGAAGCCGCCCATGCCCAAGAGCGCCGTGCCCGCGATGGCCTGAAGGCCGAGGCTCGCGAGGATCTGCTTAAAGACGACACGCCAGTGCTCGTCCCGGGCCTTGAGGTAAGCGCAGGAGAGCTCATCGGCCCGGCGCATGGCCAGCTCGGCGCCGCCCGGCATCCGGAACAGCCGGGTCGCCAGGGCGACCTCCTCCAGCCAGCCCGCGACGGCGTACTTCGCTTTGCTCTCCTTGAGCGCGGTCCTCGGGCCGTCCCGCCCGGCGACGAAGACGATGACGAGGATGCCCGCCACCAAGAGCAGGTCAAAGGCCAGGAGGTAAGGGTGATAAAGCGCCAAGAGCACGAGGCCCACCGCCGCCTGGAGCAGCGCCGAGACGCCCTCGACCAAGAGCGAGGCGCTGGCCTTCTGCACGGTGAGCACGTCGAAGAAGCGGTTGAGGAGCTCTGAGCCCCGGTCCCGCTCAAAGCTCTCGATCAGCACCCGCGGCAGGCGCCAGGAGAGGTCGGAGACGAGGCGCACGAAGACCCGGCGCTGGAGCAGCTCGACGGTGGTGAGCTGCAGGGCCTTGAGCGCCGCGGCGAGGCCCAAGGCCGCGAGCAGCAGGATCGCCAGCACGACGATGGGCTGGCGGAAGGCCCCGAAGGCCACGGTGTTGATGAGCACCTGGACCGTGAGGGGCGTCGCGAGGGTGAGCACCCCCACGGCCGCGGCGTAGAGCACGACCACGCCGAGGTCGTCCCGCTCGGCGCGCAGCATGGCGCCCAGGCGCACGAAGGGGTTGACGTGGCCGTCGGAGGCGTCCTTCGCGCCGCCCAAGAAGCCCTCCGCCGGGGAGAGCCGCTCGATCAAGAAGACCTCGTGCTCCTGGTGCTCCCCGAGGCCAAGGCGCTGGCCCAAGGCGTCCAGCGACAGCTTGGCGGGGGGCGCGCCGCTCGCCGGGCGCACCAGGCGGAGCTGGCCGTCGAGCACGGCCCACTCCCCGAAGCGGTCCACGAGCGCCACGGGCATGCCCGGGCGCACGACGTCGCCGAGCTCACCGAGGGTGCCCCGCCAGCGCGTCGCCCGCAGGCCGAGGCTCGCGCACACCCGGGCGAACCGCACGGGCTCGGAGAGCGCCTCGACGCCGAGCTGGGCGATCACCGTCGCGCCGCGCCCCGGATCCCAAGGCGCGCCGACGAGGTTGACGAGCACCTCCAAGAGCGCCACGGCCTGGGCCTCCACCTGTCGCTGACGCTCTCGCCGCTCCACCGGGGGCGGGCTCGCGGGTGGCGGCGGCGGGGTCAGCTCGGGCTCGTTCGACATTCCTGCACCTCTCCTCTCAGCATTGCCACAGGATCGCGACCTGACAAGGCGCGCACATTCAAATGTTCAAAAAAATTAATACGCGCACTTATGAACGCGATCCAAAAAAAGATCGGCGCCTTCGCTGGTCTCGCTTGTGCGCCCACGATCGTTGAGGTAGAGTTCCCGAGTCTTTGGCAATGGACTGTGAGGTTCTGCTGGTCTGGCTCGGTGCTCTGCACCAGGGCGGCGTTTCGCCGTCTGAGCGCCTTCTTCCGCAAGCTTCACAAGGAAGGCTGTTCCAGAATCCGCTGATCGGCGTAGGGAGCCCTAATCGACGGCGGCCTGGGACAACCCCGCCGGTCGTGGTTCCGCACGTCGATTAGGGCTCCCTACGCCGGCGGATTCAGTGAGCCTTCCATGTCCCTGGTCTTGTAGCTGACCGCCTCACTGTCCATGCCAGAAACAGCCGCCCCTCACCGGGCGGCTTTTTTTTGCCTCGCGGACGCCCTCGGGGGTCGATGTCCGCACTTTATGCTTGCGAGCGAATCATAAGATCAATAAAATGACCACACATCCCTTCGGAGGTGTTTGGTTCATGAGACAACGCGGTCAATCCCCCTCTCCTTCCGCCCCTGACACCACGCCCCGGATCGAAGAGCTCCTCGGCCCACGCATCCGCCTCCTGCGAGAGCAGGCCGGGCTCACCCAGACCGAGCTGGGCCTGCTCGCGGGGGGGCTCGCCCCGGCGGAGATCAGCCGCTACGAGACCGGGCGGCGGGTGCCTGGGCTCATCGCGCTCCACCGCCTCGCCCGGGGCTTCGGCCTGCCCATCTCGGCGCTCTTGGAGCCCCAGCCCGCCCAGAAGAGCCCGATGATCCGCGATCTCGACGCCGTGCTCGCCCGGCTGCGCCTCCAGTCGAAGGGTGTGCGCGACCACACGATCCGCGTGATGAACACGCTCATCGCCGAGGACGCGCCCCTCGTTCAGCCCTGAGCCCGTCGAGGGCGGCCGCGCGCCGGGCGCATCAACGGGCGCCGAGCGGGTTACCCAATCGGTCTCTTCGAGGTCGATATGCGCGCGCTCACCCTGCTCACGCTCCTGTCTCCCAGCCTCTTGTCCTGCGGGGGCGCCCCCTCGCCCGTCGCCGTCGAGTCCCTCGCCGAGCCCGAGGCCTGCTTCACCTCGATCACGACCTGGCTCGCCGACGACGCCCGCGGCGGGCGCGGACTCGGCAGCCCGGGCCTCGACGAGGCCGCCGATGGCCTCGCCCGGCTGATGAAGGAGCTCGGCCTCAAGCCCGTGTCGGGGAGCTACGAGCAACGTTTTGAGGTGACGACGGGGGTGAGCCTCGACCCCTCGACGGCCCTCTCGGGCCCCGGCGGTGCCGTGGTCGTCGGCGAGGGGTTCACGCCGCTCGGCTTCTCGTCCTCGGCGGCGCTGGGCGGGGAGCTCGTCTTCGTCGGCTACGGGGTGAGCGCCCCGGATCTCGGCTACGACGACCTCGCCGGGGTTGACCTCAAGGGCAAGGTCGCCTTGGCCCTGCGTTACGAGCCGGGCATGGACGACCCCGAGAGCCGCTTCGACGGCCGCCGCCCGTCGCGGTACTCCGACATCCGCTACAAGGCCCTCAAGGCCCGAGAGGCCGGGGCCACGGCGCTCATCCTCGTCACCGGGCCGGGCAGCGCGCAGGAGGGGGAGCCCGACGTGCTCCCGCCGCTCAAGGTGGACGGGCCTACCTCCGACGCCGGGATCCCCGTGATTCAGGTGACCCGCGCCGTGGCGACGGCCTGGGTCGCCGCCGGGGGCCAAGACCTCGCCGCGCTCCAGGCGAAGATTGAGCAGAGCGGCGCCCCGGCCTCGGCACCCCTCGGGGTGGAGGTCCAGGGCCTCGTGAAGCTCACCCCGACCCGGGCCGAGGCGCGGAACATCGTCGGCCTCTTGCCGGGCAGCGGCGCCTTGGCCGATGAGGTCGTCGTGGTCGGCGCGCACTACGACCACCTCGGCCAGGGCGGGCGCGGCTCGATGCGCCCCGACGAGCAGGCCATCCACAACGGCGCCGACGACAACGCCTCGGGCGTCGCCGCCACCCTCTGCGGCGTGCGGGCCCTCACCGCCGCGCCCCCCGCCGGGGACCGCCGCGCCCTGCTCGTGGTGGGCTTCTCCGCTGAAGAGGTGGGCCTCGGGGGCTCGTCGTACTACGTCGATCACCCGCTCCTGCCCCTTGAGAAGACCGTCGCCATGGTCAACCTCGACATGGTGGGCCGGGTGCGCGACGGCGCGCTCTCGGCCTTGGGCAGCGACAGCGCCCCGGAGTGGGCGGACCTGCTCACCGCCGCGGCGACGCCGACGGGCCTCACGCTGAAGCTCGGCGGCGACGGCTACGGCCCCTCGGACCACATGAGCTTCTACAGCCGCGGCGTGCCCGTCGTGCACCTCTTCAGCGGCTCACACCCCGAGTACCACACCCCCGAGGACGACGTCGGGACGCTCAACCCCGGCGGCGGCGCCCAGGTGAGCCAGCTCCTTGAAGGGGCCCTGCGCGCCTTGCTCACCCAGCCCGAGCGCCTCACCTACACCCCGAGCACCACCGGGCCGCTCCTCGCCGGGGACAGCCGCGGCTATGGCGCTTACCTCGGCACCATCCCCGACTACAGCGCCATGGAGTCCACCGAGGGCGGCGTGCTGCTCTCCGGGGTGCGGGCCGGGGGCCCGGCGGCGATGGCCGGGGTGCAGGCCGGGGACCGCCTCGTGCGCCTCGCCGGGGTCGAGCTGCGTAACCTCTACGACATGACCTTCGCCCTGCAGGACCACCGCCCTGGGGAGACCGTCGAGCTCGTCGTCGTGCGCGGCGGGGAGACGGTCACTCTGCACGCCACCTTAGGCAAACGCGGCGCCGAGCCCACCGGGGCCCACGCCACGCCGACGCCTTGGGCGCCCAAGGCCGGGATGCCCGTCGATCACCTCCTCGATCCCCGGGAGAAGCACCTCAGCGAGCTGCGGCAGCTCACCTTCGGCGGCGAGAACGCCGAGGCCTACTTCTCCCCCGACGGCCAGAGCCTCATCTTCCAGCGCACCCCGCCCGAGGGCGGCTGCGACCAGCAGCTCTTGATGGACCTCAACACCGGGACCATCACCCCGCTCTCGTCGGGCAAAGGACGCACCACCTGCGGCTACTACAGCTTCCCCGACGGCAAACGCCAGATCTACGCCACCACTGAAGGCGCCAGCGCCGAGTGCCCGCCCACCCCCGACCGCAGCCAGGGCTACGTCTGGCCGCTCTACCCGAGCTATGACCTCGTGTGGCAGGACGGCCCCGGCGGCGCGGTGACGCCGTTTCTGCCCTCGCCGGGCTACGACGCCGAGGCGACGGTGTGTATGAAGACGGGCCGGGTGATCTTCACCTCCACCCGCGACGGCGACCTGGAGCTCTACTCGGCGAACGCCGACGGCAGCGACCTCAAGCGCCTCACCAACACCCCGGGCTACGACGGCGGGGCCTACTTCACGCCGTCCTGCGAGGAGATCGTCTGGCGGGCCTCCCGCCCCACGGGCGACGCGCTCAAGGACTACCAGCGCCTGCTCAAGCAGGGCCTCGTGCGCCCGAGCCAGCTGGAGCTGTACATGGCGAAGGCCGATGGCAGCGAGGTCCGGCAGCTCACCCAGAACGGCGCGGCGAACTTCGGCCCCTACCCCACCCCCGACGCCAGCGGCGTGATCTTCTCCACCAACGTCGGGGCCAGCCCCCGTGAGTTTGACCTGCAGCTCGTCTCCCGCGACGGCGGCCCGCTCACGCAGATCACCTTCACCACGGGCTTTGACGGCTTCCCGATGTTCTCGCCGGACGGGCGTTACCTCGTCTTCGCCTCCAACCGCGCGGGCGACGACGGGCAGACCAACCTGTTCATCGCCCGCTGGACGCCCTGACCAGCCCTAATGCTCCCAGAGCGGCGAGACGCCGATGGGGCCGAGGCTCGGCCAAGGCCCCCGGGTCATGAACGCGCCGTTGGCGGCTGGGACCGGCTCCGGGCTGGCCTCGGGGTCGAGGAGATCCGGGGCGAAGCTCCACAAGACCCGCCCCCGCGTCGGCGGCAGGGCGCCCAGGATCACCTCACGGGGCGGCAGCCGGGCGGCGATCACGTCGAGGACGTGCAGGTCGTCGCCCACCGCCTCCCAGGCGATCACCGCGTCGTGCTCGGGGAGGCTCCAGAACACCGTGTCGGCGCGCCGGGAGAGCGCGGCGTCGGTGAGCACGAGCCAGCCCGGCTCCAGGGTGCCCCAGCGCGACGAGGCCGGGGCCCGGCGCCGCAGCAGCCCGCGGAGGAGCTCAAGGTCCGCCGCCACGCTCGACGGCCGCAGGGGGCGGCAGACCACCGAGCTCGGCGCCGCGGGGCTCGCGACGAAGCGGTAGGTCTGGGTCACCCGGAAGCCGTGGCCGGTGTAGATCGGCGGGTCGTCCGTGCTCAGCTCGCTCAGGGGGGTGCGCGCGTCCGCGAAGGCGCAGGCCTCAGCGAGCAGGCGCCTGGCGAGGCCGCGCCCCCGGTGGGAGGGCCGGGTGCAGACCGCGTGAAACCCGGCGACGAGGCGATCCTCACCGCCGAGGCGCATCGGCTGCATCAGCACCCCGACGTGGCTCACCGCCTCGTCCCCGTCAAAGAGCGTGAAGGGCGTCGTGTTCGTGGGCCAAGGCACGCCCACCGCCTCGGCGCGCTGGATGCCCGCCGGGAGCCCCGGGAAGCTCGTCTCATAGAGCGCGTAGACCTGCGCCCAGAAGTCCGCCGGGTAGCGCTCGCCTGGGGCGCCGCCAAAGTACCGCATGGGGTTCCTCCTCCGCGATGAGCATAGCGCGACGCCGGGCTGAGTCGCCCGAGGAGGATCATGAAGGCCGCGCCGCAGACTTCCTTGGCTGGTCTCGCGCGTCCCCCTGCGCGCCGACGCGCAGATCAGCTATGATGCTCGCCCCACAGTGAGGGTGAGCGATGCAGGGCGTCCCCCTGAACCTCCGGATTCTGCAGCCCGGTCATCCGGACCGCCTCATCTCCCTTCCTGAGGGGGAGCTGACCCTCGGCCGCGCCGACGGCAACCAGCTCATCTTGCCGGACATCGGCATCTCGCGCCGCCACGGCAAGCTCACGCTGCGCCAAGGCGTGCTGGAGTACGAAGACAACGCCTCGGGCAACGGCAGCTACAAGAACGGCGAACGTGTCACCCGGGCGATCCTCAAGCCTGGGGACGAGCTGGTCTTGGACCCCTTCACCCTGCGGGTCGAGGCCGTCGAGGACGCCGGGGGCCTCCAGGCGGAGTCTACGGTGCGCCTCGGCCAGGCCCCGCCGCCCCCCGCCGCCGCCGAGGCCGACGCCCGGCTGGAGCTGGTGAAGGGGGACCCCGCCATGGCCCCGGTGTACGCGGTCACCCGCCAGGGCCTCACCTTGGGTCGCTCCGAGCAGCGCGACGTGATCCTCAACGACCTCGCCGCGTCTCGCCTGCACGCCGAGATCCTCCACCTCCAGGGCCAGTTCTGGGTGAAGGACCCCGGCTCGGCGAACGGCGTCTTCGTCAACGGGGAGCTCGTCCGGGAGCGGGCCCTGCGGGACGGCGACGTGCTGCGCATCGGCTCGACGGAGCTGCGTTTCCGCCAGAGCCAGGCCGAGGGCCAAGACGATGACGCCGCCGAGCGCACCGAGGGCTTCTCCGCGAGCGCCCCGGCCCCCGTTCGCAGCGCCGAGCTCTTCCCGGCCTCGGTGACCGGCAGCTTCTCCCGGGCCCAGCTCGCCGCCGAGGAGGCCCAGCTCTCCGGCCCCTACACCCCGGTCGGCGGGGTCCCGAGCCACGTCGAGCGCCCCGCGCCGCCGCCACCGCCCATCCCGCCGCCCATCCCGACGCCGCCGCCCGCCCCGACGCCCGCGGCGCCCTCTTTGGCCGCCGTCGTGCCCCCGGCCCCGCTCTTGCCCGCGGACCCGACCGCCCC
>JAKLKD010000393.1 GCA_023150845.1 Myxococcota bacterium
GTCGGCGGCGCAGGGCTCGGCGGCGCAGGGCTCGGCGCGGGGCTCGGCGCGGGGCGCTGGTCCTTCGGGGGCTTCGAGGGCGGCGGGGCCGAGATCCCCAGCACGGTGAGGAGCTCCTCGGGATCGTGGGAGGGCTCCGTCGAGATCGACGGGGCGTCCTTGGGGCGCCGGGGCGGCCGAGGCGGCGGGACAAACTCCGAGGAGGTGGACTCGTTGATCGCCTCGTCAAACTGCAGGTCAAAGCCGACGTGTTGGCCTTGGGAGGCGGCGGCCTCGTCGAAGGACAGGTGGAAGCCCGCGCCCTCGGGCGGCGGCCGCTGGATGTGCTCGACGCTGCGGTCGCTCAGGGGCTCGGTCAAGGCGTCGCCGAAGCCGGAGAAGCCGTCGTCTTGGTCGCCGCCGTCCTCAAAGAGTCCGCCGAAGAGGTCGTCTAAGGGCGGCAGGGGGTCAGCGTCGCGCTCGGCGCCTTTGGGGCGCTCCGGCGTGAGCAGTAAGGGCTCGCCGAAGAGGTCAAGAACGGCGTCGTAGACCGGCGGGGAGGAGCCGCTCTGCTGGGACTCCAGGGCCTCCAGCTCACCCAAGGCGTCGAGGCCGTCAAAGAGGGAGTCCCCGGGCGCGCGCTCCGGGGGCGCGTCGAGGCTCGGGAGGTCACCGAAGCCGTCGAAGCTGAACGAGGACGGCGCGCCCTCGTCGGCGGCGGAGGGTCCGCCGAGGTCCGCGAGGTCGCCGAGGTCCGCGAGGTCAGGCTCACCTTGGGCGGAGGCGCCGCCGTGGCTGAGGAGCGCCTCGGGGGCGACGGGGTTGAGGCCGTCGAAGGTGACGGGGTCCTCTTCGTCCTCCATGGCGGAGAACGAGCTGTCGAGGCCGCTCATCTCGCCGCTCAGGGCGTCGCCGTCGAGCTCAAAGCCCAGCTCCGCGCCGCTGCTGAGGTCGTCGCTGGAGGCCTCCTCGGGCTCCTCCTCCATGCGGGCGACCCGCTCGCTGGCCAGAGACTCGGCGCTCACGCCTTGGCGGGCGGCCTCCTCGATGAGCGCGGCGAGGGGGGTGACGGCGGTGGGCTCGTCGTCGGTGAAGTCCGCCGTGGGCACGTCCCAGCCCTGGTCGGCCTCGGGCTCGGCGGCAGGGGTCGGGGCCTTGGCGGCCAAGGTGTCCGCGCGACCCGCGGCGCCGCCTCGTCCAAGCTCGCTCCGGCGCAGGGCCTCGCGGATCGCCCGGCGGCCGACCGAGAGGCCCCCGGCTTGATCCGTGTCGTCTGAGGAGCGCGGATCCGACTCATCGAGGATCTGCAGGGCCTCCTTCGTGATCGCCACGGGGCGGCCCGGGCGCGGAGGCGGGGAGGCCTCGCTGCCGAGGGGCTCGGGCTCGGGCGGCGGCAGCGGGGCGAGCTCGTCGAGCCAGGCGTCAAAACGTGCCCGGTGGTCGGGCTCCATGCGGGTGATCACGCAGGTGAGGTCGATCGCGTCGGGCTGATCCGCGGCGCGGGTGGCGTCGATCCGGCACCAGCCGACGATCCAGACCCCGCCCGGCGGCGCGAGGGCGAAGCGCACCGCCTCACCCAAAGCCAGCCGCATCCGCGTGCGGATGCTCAGGCGATGCGTGTCGAGCCACATCGTGGCGCCCGTGCCGCGCGCTCCTGCGCGGTCGAGGGCGACGGGTACACGAATCTCTGCGCGCATGGTCTTCCTGCCGAACGAACGCTGGGATTCTCTACTCACCTGCGCGAAGGCGCAAGCGCCGATGGCCGGGATCAGGTTACCTGAGCTGTGGCGGGCGTCGCCATCCCGGTGGAGGCCCCGGTCTTCAAAACCGGTCGAGGCGCGTCGAGAGGCGTCGTCTGGTGGGTTCGACTCCCATCGCCCGCCGCCAACATTCTTTAAAAGGCCGCGTGGTTCCGATGGATACAGCCGATGGTGCGCTCGTGAACAGGCGCAAGACACCGTGTCTCGGTGTCCTGGCGTGTCTCGGGCGCGTTTTACCGGCGGCGAGGGGGGTTGCATCTGGCGCACACCTTCCCCGTGCATCCAGCGCGCGCCGGGGCCTGAACTCGACGCGCGCCCGGGCTTGAACCAGGCGCGCACAAGTCCTGAAGGGTCCTGAAGGGTCCGAAGGACCCCCAAACCCCCTCTCTGCTGCGCAGGAGGGGGCCTTGTTGGCGCTACGCGCAGAGCACGAGCAGGCGGCTCAATGGCCGCCTCTCCGCTTCGCTGTGCTCCCCCTCCCTCGGCGCCTGACTACCCGCCCGGCGGCGCCTGGGCCTCGACTGGGCCCGGCCTCGGCGGGGCCTCGGGCAGCTCGTCGTGCCCGGCCATGTCGTCGAGGATCTGCCGGGCGAACGCGCGCCGCATCGAGGACGGCGGGCAGCTCGTGAGGCGGCGGACGTCGTCGATCAGCGCCGCGTCTTTGGTCCGCGCCGCGGCCGCGGTGAGCGCCGCTCTGAAGCCGGGCCAGTCGGCCTCACCCAGCGCAAGCCAGTCACCGACGCGGGCCGCCGGCGGCGGGGCTACGGGCGCCGGTGAGGGGCCTCGGGAGGCGGCGTCGGGTGCTCGCGCGTCGGAGCTGGTAGACGCGGCCGCGGTGAGCGCCTCACTCCACGTCCGATCGCGGAGGAGGTTCACCCACGAGATCGTCCGTTTTGACTTGGCGTAGGCCTGGGCGTTGTGCTCGCGCACCACACGCACCACGACGAGGAGCTCGCCGATGTACTCGGTGAGCGCCGGCCGGCCTCGACCACGCCAAAGACGAGCCAGGCGCTTCGCCAGGGTCGGCGCGAGGCGCTCGGCCTCGATGGCGCCCCAGCACTCGCGCGCGTAGACCAGGGCGAGCACGGCCAGGTCCCGAGGGCGCTTACCGTCCGCAGCGCGGGCCCAGTCGGGCACCAAGCGGCCGACGAGGGCCTCCGCCCAAGCCAGGCGGTCGACCACCTCCGCCGGCGCCATCGAGGC
>JAKLKD010000394.1 GCA_023150845.1 Myxococcota bacterium
GGAGCTTGGTGAGACGAGCCAGCGCCGGGCCCGCCTCAAGGTCGAGGCCGTGCTGCGGGAGATCGACGCTGGGTTCGCTGAGGCGGACCTCCCGCCGGAGCTCGCCGCGCTGCGGGTGAGCGCCCGGGCCTGGCTGCAGGCCCCCGCCCGGTGAGCCCTGTCGCCGACCCGCCGCCGCTGGCCCTCCACGCCCAGCCTTGGCCTCGTCGGGCCGCGCCGCTCACCCCGCGCGGCGCCGTGGCCGAGGGGGAGGCCGCCCGTCGCCTCGTCGAGCGCCTGCTCCAAGAGGACGACGAGGCGCTGGGCGCGCTGGAGGGGTCCGCCGCCGAGGGGATCGTCGTCATCCGGGGCCCAGAGATCGTGTTGCCGTGGGTAGACCGGCTGGTCTACTTCGGCGCCGAGCCCGAGGCGCCGGAGCTCTTTGTGCCGACGACGCGCCGCTGCCCCTTGCCCCCGGCCTTGACCTTGGCCGCCCTGCGCCGGGCCTCGGGCCAGGCCCAAGGCGCCTTGCTCGCCCTGCCCGACCCGCTGCGGGTGCTGCCGCTCTCGACCTGCCGGGCGCTGCGCCGAGCCGCCTTGGTCGCCTGGCTGAGCCGATGATCCCGAGCCTCGCCCCCTGGTCCCGTGAGCTCGACGGCCTGGCGCCGAAGGCCGTGGCGCTCCTGGGCGCCGTGCTGCCTCGGGTGCAGCGCCTCCTCGACGCCGCCGACGGCGCCAACGCCGCCCAGCACGGCGAGCCCGACGGCCTCGACGGCCTCGCCCGCCGTGGGCCCTTCGAGCGCCTGCTGCTCTCGGAGTGGGCCCTCGCCGACGCCGTGCCCGACGAGTTCTTGCGCCGGGCGGCGATGAACGAGCTGCTGTTCACCAAGCAGGCCACCCGGTCCCAGGCCCCGCCGCCGCGCCGCCGGGTGCTCATCTTCGACGCGGGTCCGGGGAGCCTGGGGGCGCCGCGCCTCGTGCAGCTCGCCCTGGCGCTCGCCGCCGCCCGCCGGGCCCGGGAGCGGGGGCAGGTCGTGGCCTTCGGGTGTATGGGCCGGGACGAGGAGGGGCTCATCGAGGGGCTCTCCGAGGCGTCGCTCCGCGGCATCTTGGCCTGGCGCAGCCACCACGAGCCGCCGGACGACGCCCACCAGCGCTGGGCCGAGCGCCTCGGGGGCGACGCCGTGGACGGCCTCTGGGTGTGCGCAGACGGCGACTTCGCCCGCCCCGCGCCGCCGGGCTGGGCCACGGTGAGCGTGCAGGAGCCGTTTGGGGAGCCGGACGCCTTGGTCGTGCAGGTGAGCCGGGCGGGCCGGGCGCTGGGCGGGGTGCGGCTGGCGACGCCGGACAGCGCGGGCCTCGCTGAGCTCCTGGTGGACCCCTTCGGGGCCGCCCCGCCGAAGGTGCCTGTGGTGACCCCCAAGGCGCCCACGAAGGATGAGGTCAGGCTCGACCGCCGCTACTTGCAGTTCGCGGCCTTTGGGGACTACCTCATCCTCCGCCGCCACGACCGGCCGATCTCTGCGGTCCTGCTGCACGGGCGCACGGCCTTTCGTACCCGGTCATGCCATCGCCTCCACGCGCCGGACGAGGGGGACCTCTTGGCCTTGGGCTGGACTCAGAAGCGGCTTCTCGGCGTGATGATGCGCGATGACCGCCTGTGGGTGGTGGGCTGGACGAAGGGGGTGGTGCCGCCGATCGTGCTGCCGCCGGGGGTGCTGCGCCCGGTGGCGCCCAGAGAGCATGAGGGTCCCTACGCGCTCGTCGGGGGGCAGGTGTCTCACCAAGGCCCGGAGCGGGCGCTGTACTTCATCGACCGCGAGTATGTTCTTTGGCGGCTGCGGCTCTCGGCGCCGTTCGGGCTGGAGCGTCATCAAGACCGCGTCTACTCGCTCAGTGAGCGTGTAGGGTTCGGCGCCGTCTATGTGACGGCGAGGCGGGTTCACGAGAACTCCGCCATCGGCGAGGGCTTCGTCAACGCCCTGGAGCCCGGCCCAGCGCCCGTGCAGGGTGACATCGGCCATCAGATCCCGCTCCTCGGCGGCGCGCCGTTCAGCCCGCTCTCCCCGGGCCAGCTCCACGCGGGCGGGCTCGTCTTTGAACAGCTTCAAGGCGGCGGGCTCACGCTCCGGCACATCGGCGCGAGCGCCTCCTATGCCCAGCCCGTGACCCTCGGTTTCCCCAAGGCCGTCATCGGCCTCACCGGCGACCCCAAGCGGAGCATGGCGCTCGCGGTGCTCGTCCGTGACGTGAGGACGTTCACCCTGAGCCTCGTGACCACCGACGGCCCTCGGGACCTCCTCCAGCTCAGCGGCCCGCCCCAGGCCATCGCGCTGTCGCCCTCCCGCTTAGAGCTCGCCTGGATCGACCACGAGGGCCAGCTCGTTCATTACGACTACAACAAGGACAAGGAGCTTCGCCGCCTCCGTCCCTCGGAGCTGCCGTGAGCCTGCGCCCGCGCCAGCTCTGCCATCGGGGCGCGGTCATGGCCTCGGCGCTGTGGCTGCGGGGCCCGGACGCCGTGGCCCGGGCCTTGGCCCAGCTCACGCCGGGGGCGACCCTTCATCGCCTGGGCGACGGCCTGCTCCTGCGCTGGCCCAAGCCCTCGCGGGTGGTGGTGAGCGAGGCTCCTGGTGCGGCGTTCACCCAGGAGGGCGAGGCGCTCTGGGCCTTCCCGCCGACCCCCGCCGAGCGTGAGGCCCTGCGCCCGCCCCGAGGCGCCGTCGTGCGCTGCGTCGGGGGCGTGGCCGAGGTCGTGACCGAGCTCGGGGCGGCCATCGACCCCTTGTCGTTGATCACCGTCGAGGTCACCACGATCCCGCTCCAGGGCCTCGGCGCGCCGCCTCCGCCGCCCTTGGCGCTGGTGAGCGCCAGCGCCCCCCGGGAGCGCTTCGGCGTGTCCCCGGCGGATCCCGCCGCGGACGAGACCCGGGCGGCCTTGGCGGCGCTCAAGGCGG